>CANBUA010000050.1 GCA_947372535.1 Burkholderiales bacterium | reverse complement strand
GCCGCGTCACCATCCGATGACTCCACTGAATCAAGTCATCCACAAACGTGAACACCACCGGAATCACCAGCAGACTCAGGAAGGTCGACGTGATCAAGCCCCCGATCACCACGATCGCCATGGGCGAACGGAAGCTCGGGTCCACACCGATCCCCAGGGCGATCGGCACCATGCCCGCCCCCATGGCGATGGTCGTCATGATGATGGGCCGGGCTCGCTTATGGCAGGCATCGATCACCGCCTCCCAGCGATTGAGCCCATGTTCATTGCGAGCGATCAGCACATAGTCCACCAATAAAATCGAGTTCTTGGTCGCGATGCCCATCAGCATGATCAGACCGATCATCGAAGGCATCGACAAGGCCGTGTTCGTGATGTAGAGCCCCACGAATGCACCCGGGATCGACAGCACCAGCGCCACCAGGATGGTCGCCGGCTGCACAAAGCCCTTGAACAGCAGCACCAGCACGATGTAGATGCACATCACGCCCGTCAGCATCGCGATGCCGAAGCTGGAGAACAGATCGGCCATGGCCTCAGCGTCACCCACCGTGGTGCGGATCACGCCCGGCGGCAAAGTCTTGAGGCTGGGCAAAGCCTGCGCCAGCTTCTCGACCTCGCCCAGAGGCAACTGATTCAACTCGATCTCGAAATTGATGTTGCGCAGCCGGTCGTAGCGGTCGATCTCGGCCGGGCCGCTGTCCATGCCGATGTCGGCCACACTGGACAAAGGCACAGGGCCGCGCACGCCAGGCACCGGCAGGCGGCTGATCACATCGATGTCGGCTCGGGCCTTCAAGGGCAGGCGGATCACCACAGGGACCTGGCGCTGCGTCAGGTTGAGCTTGGGCAAGGCCTGGTCATAGTCGCCCAGGGTGGCCACGCGCACGGTGTCAGCGATCGCGGCCGTGGTCACGCCCAGGTCGGCGGCACGCGCCGCATCGGGTCGGATGATCAACTCCGGCCTGACCAGGCTGGAGGTGGAGGTGACGCCGCCAATGCCGGGAATGGTGCGCAACTCTCGCCCGACCTTCTGCGCATGAGCGCTCAAGGCATCGCCGTCTTCGCCGGCCAGGACCAAGATGTAACGCTCGGCCGATCCGCCGAAACCGACGTGCACGCGCACGCCCGGCAGCACCCCGAGGGCATCGCGCAACTGGCCTTCGATGTCCTGCTTGCTGATGCCCTTGCGCTTGGTTCGGTGCGTGAGGTTGAGCGTCAGCGTGGCCTTGCGCACTTCGCCCATGCCACGCGGCGCAAAAGGATCGGCGCCCGCGCTACCGCCACCGATGGCGGTGTAGACCAGCTTGACATGCTCGTTCTTCTGCACGATGGCCAGCGCCCTGGCCGCCATGGCCTCGGTCTGCTTGAAGTTGCTGCCCGGCGGCAAGGTGACAGAGACCTGCGTTTGCGACAAGTCGTCGGGTGGCAGGAAGCCGGTTTCGAGCTTGAACAGAAGCATCACGGATCCCGCCGTGAAACAAACGGTGATCAGCAAAGTCCACCAACGGTGGTTGAGGCACCATTTCGCCCAGCCCAGGTAACGAGTCATCCACGCAGGATCCGGATGCTCTTTCACAATGGGCTTGAGCAAGTAGGCCGCCATCATGGGGGTCAGCATTCGTGCCACGACCAGCGAGAAAAACACCGCGATCGCCGCCGTCCAGCCGAACTGCACGAAGAACTTGCCGGGTACGCCGCCCATGAATGCCGTGGGCAGGAAGACCGCGATCAATGTGAAGGTCGTGGCGATCACCGCCAGACCGATTTCGTCGGCCGCCTCCATCGCCGCCGCCAGAGGCGTCTTGCCCATGCGCAGGTGACGGATGATGTTCTCGATCTCTACGATGGCATCGTCCACCAGGATGCCCACCACCAGCGACATCGACAGCAGGGTCACCACGTTGATCGAGAAACCGAAGAGGTACATGGCCCCGAATGCCGGGATCACCGACAAGGGCAAGGCCGCCGCCGCCACCAGGGTTGCGCGCCAATCACGCAAGAAGAGCCAGACCACGATGACGGCCAGCAGGCCGCCTTCGTACAGCAGCATCATGGAGCCGTCGTAGTTCTCTTCCACCGGCGTGACGAAGTTGAAAGCCTCGTCGATGGTGATCTCGGGGTGCTGGGTGCGCAGCTCGGCCAAGGCCTTGTGCACGCCATCGGAGACCTCCACCTCACCAGCCTTGAGCGAGCGGATGATCTCGAAAGCCACGGCGGGCTTGCCATTGATCAACGCCGCCGAGCGCTGCTCGGACACCGTGTCGGCGACCGTGGCCACCTGATCAAGCCTGATCCGGCGGCCATCGCTCAAGGTGATGTTCAGGGCCGCCAGCTCTTGCGCGGTCTGCACCGTGGCGATGGTGCGGACGGTCTGCTCGGCGCCACCCAAGTCCACACGGCCGCCCGAGGCTTCCTGCTGCGTCTGCTTGAGCTGGCGCGAGATGTCGGCGGCCGAGGCATTGAGGGCCAGGAGCTTGGCCGGATCGAGCTCCACACTGACCTCCCGCGTCACGCCGCCCACGCGGGTGACGGCACCCACGCCCTTGACGGCCAGCAACCGCTTGGTGATGTCGTGGTCCACGAACCACGACAGGGCCTCGCTGTCCAAGCGGGTGGACGCGGCCGTGAAAGTCAGAATGGGCAGGCCGGCCAAGTTGACCTTGGTGATCACCGGATCGCGCAGGTCGCCGGGCAAATCAGAGCGGATGCGCGACACCGCATCGCGCACGTCGTCGAGCGCTTCCTGCGTCGGTTTTTCAAGCCGGAACTCGACCGTGATGGTGGCGATGCCGTCCTGCACCTTGGTGTAGATGTGCTTGACGTTTTGCAAGGTCGCCACCGAGTTCTCGATCTTGCGGGCGACCTCGGTTTCCAGCTGTGCGGGCGAGGCACCTGGCAAGGACGCAGAGACGGCCACCGTGGGCAGGTCGATGTCCGGGAAGTTCTGGATCTTCATCCGCGAAAAACCCAGCAGGCCCATGGCCGTCAGCATGATGAAGAGCATCACCGCCGGGATGGGGTTCTTGATGGACCACGATGACACATTGATGTTCATGGCCGGTCCTCAGCGTTTAGCAGCGCCGCTGGATTCAAGCACCCGAACCGTGTCGCCATCGGTCAGGAAGCCCAGGCCTGAGGCGATCACCGGCACGCCCTCGGCCAGGCCTTCGGTGATCTCTACCTTGTCGGCTTCACGTCGGCCCACGCTGACCTTCTTCTCGATGACGCGGCCGCCCTCGCCCACCTGCATGACGTAGGTGTAGCCATCGCGCAGCAGCACGGCGGTCTGCGGCAGACTCAGCCCCTTGGCCAGCCCGACGGCGAAGTTGCCTTTGGCGAACATGCCGGCCTTGACCCCCGCATTCTGTGCGGCAGCCGTTGGCAGATCGACGTAGACCAGGCCATTGCGCGTGGCCGGGTCTACGGTCGGGGCGACCATGCGCACACGGCCTGCCACCTCAGGGCCATTGGCCGCGCTGACTTTCACGGGCATGCCGGGCTTGATGCGTGCCAGGTCGGTCGAGACCACCTCGGCGCGCCATTCAAGACGGCCTTGGCGAATCAATCGGAACAACTCCTGCCCCGGCGCCACCACGGAGCCCGCAGTGACCGTACGCGCTGAGATGACCCCATCGTCAGAGGCCAAGATCTGGCTCTGGCCCATGCGGATCTCGCTGCCCGACAGTTGCGCCTTGAGTGCTTCGACGCGGGCCACAGCGGTTTGCTCGGCCGTGATGGCGCGCTGGGCCTCGGCCTCGCTGACGGCATCGGCCAGTTTGAGTTTGCGCGCACGCTCGGCATTGAGGCGGGCTTCGGCCAGCAAGGCAGTGGCCTCAATCAACTGGGATCGCGTGGCCGTGGTCTCGGTGGTCAAGGCGTCTTTGCGCAAGGTGGCCAGCACCTGGCCACGGCGCACGGGCTCACCGACGTTGACAAGCACATCGAGCACCTTGAGTCCGCTGACTTCCGCGCCGATCACGGCCTCCTGCCAGGCGGCCACGGAACCGTTGGCCTGCACGGACACCGGCCAGAAAACGGCCTCGGGCTTGACGGTTTCAACCGTGAGCGAGGGCTGGACCTTGGCCTTGCTGGCCGCGTCCGAAGAGGCCTTGGCGGCATCGTCTTTCTTGCCGCAGGCCCCCATGGCCAACGCCACAGCGACCAGCAACAGGACCGTGGCCGGGCGGCGGCGGTGAGCGATCTCAGCAGTCATGGTTTTTTTCCTTTTGTCCTGGCACTTGTGCCTGTCTTGTCGTCAATGGCCGCGGCGAGGCGGCGCTCCCTTTCGTGGCCGACCAGCGCCACACCGTATCCAACCAGGCGATCCAGCACCGTGTCCAGCGCCTTGGGACCTTGAAGCAGGCCGGGGGCCAGGATGTTCATGAAATCCCGTGACAGCCCATAGTCGTGCACCATGGCCACCAGGGCAAAAGCCAGCTGCTGCAGGGCCTCGTCTGGCTCACCGACACCCACGTGGCGCGCCAACAGGCCGACCAAACTGTGATGATGCGGCAGGATCTGCTGGACAAACACATCCTTGTAGTCATGCGTTGGCTCGACCATCTCGCGCAGGTGCAACCGCATGATCCAGGTGGCTTTTTCATCCAGGCCCCAGGGGCACAGCAAGGCGCTCATCAGGCGGTGCAAGGCCTGGCTCAAAGACAGGTCGGGGCTGTCGAACTGCGCAAAAGCCACCTGCACCTCTTCCAACGGGCGCAGCAGCACGGCCCGGTACAGGCCGGCCTTGTCGCCGAAGTAATAGTGGATGGACGCCACGTTGACCCCGGCTGCCAGGCATATTTCGCGGGTCGAAGCCTTGGCAAAGCCCTTGTCGGCAAAGATGCGGGTGGCCTCGTCGATCAGGCGCTCACGGGATCGCACGCCGCGCCCTGCCCCTGAATCAGGGGCATCGGCGGCATCCGTCTCACGCAAATCAAGCGCTTGATTGATTTTCATGCGAGCATGTTAGTTCATCCTGGCCGATTGCGTCCGACATGCCCTCACTCCACCTGATCCCCTGGACCTACACGCCGCGCGAAGGCTTCACCGTGCGTGGTCAGCATTCGCCGCCCTCAGGCAAACCCGTGCTGCACTTCCTGCATGGCAATGGGTTCTGCGGCCTGGCTTATGAGCCCATGCTGGTCGCCCTGAGCGAGCATTTCGACCTCTGGCTGAGCGATGTCCAGGGGCACGGCGACAGTGACCACGGCGAGCGTTTTGTGGGCTGGAACCGCAATGCCGACATCGCGCTGGAGGCCTTCGAGCGTCATCAACGCGCACTGTTCGGCACGGTGCCCTGCATGGCGGTGGGCCACAGCTTCGGCGGCGTGCTCACCTGCCTGATGCTGGCCACGCGACCCAAGCTGTTCCACCGAGCCGTCGTGCTGGACCCTGTTCTGATGCCGGCCATGCTGGCCCTGGCCGTCACCATGGCCGAGGGGCTGGGCCTGAGCGGCCACCACGCCATGGCCCGCAGCGCAAGGCGTCGGCGCCGCCATTGGCCTGACCGCACCAGCGCGGCGGACGGACTGCGTGGCCGTGGCACTTACAAAGGCTGGCGCGAGGATGCCTTGCAAGCTTTTGTCACGCACGCCATGAGGTCCTCAGCAGATGGCGGGGTCGAGCTCAAATGCGATCCCCAGCGTGAGGCCGAGATCTTCAGTTCGGCGGCCACTGGCGTGTGGTCGGCATTGCGTCAAGTCAAGACGCCAACCTTGCTGATCCACGGTGAGCACACCTTCGACTTCGTGTTGAGCTCGGCCGCCCAATGGATCGCCAGCAACCCGGTGGCTTCCGCACTCCAAGTCGAGGGTGGTCATTGCTTCATGCAGGAGCGGCCAGAAAGCACCGCGAATCTCATCAGTGAATTCCTGCTGCCCCCTTGAAACGCAAACCTTGGCACGAACGGCACTGAGGTTTTCCTGACAATGGCCGATAAGGTCATTGACATGGGCCACGGTTCACCGCAGGTGACGCAAGGCCCCTCGATCATGGCCAGCACGCCTGTCGAGGCATGAGTCCAAAGCGTCAGGAGTCCACATGAATCACCATTTCACGATCCGACAAAAGATCGCCGCCTTCAGCCTGATGGGCCTGAGCTTCGTGGTCGCCGTTGGCGTCTCGGGCTTGTTGTCGGCCCGTCGGATGGCCGATGCCTCCAGCGACATGGCAAGCAACACCTCGGCCCTCAAGGCCCAGATGATCGCGGACATGATGCACGACGCCCTTCGCGGCGATGCCATGCGCGCCTTGCTGGCCGGCAGCCAGAAGGATCAGGCTCAGTTCAAGTCGATCCGGGATGACTTGCAGGAACACAGCAAAACCTTCACGGACGAATTGGCCCGCTTGCAAGCCATGCCCCTGCCCCCCGGCATCATGAATGCCGCCACCGCCCTCAAGCCCAGCCTGGCAGCCTATCTGGCGTCCGCCCAGGAGGTGGTGAACCTGGCCCTGACCACACCGGAGGCCGCCCACGCCAAGCTGCCCGCCTTCCAGGCCGCATTCTCCGACCTGGAAGAGAAGATGGCGCACCTCAACGAATTGTTGGAAGCGCGAGCCCACGAGGTCGATGCCTTCAGCGAACAGGCTGCCAAAACCGCCATGCTGGTCATCGTGGTCGTGTCTGTGGTGGCTGGCCTGGCTTCGCTGGCAGCTGGCTACCTGCTGGGCCGCGGCATCGTGCGCCCATTGGCCGCAGCCACCCAGGTGGCGCTGACCGTGGCCGCTGGCGACCTGACCTCGCACATCGATGCACGCGGCACCGACGAGATCGGTCAGTTGCTGCACGCCCTCAAGGCGATGAACGACAAGCTGGTCGAAGTGGTGGGTGCCGTCCGTCTGAGTGGCGACAGCATTGCCACCGGCTCCTCGCAGATTGCCTCGGGCAATGCGGACCTGAGCCACCGCACCGAGCAGCAGGCCGGCAGCCTTCAGCAGACCGCCTCATCCATGGAGCAACTCACCAGCACCGTGCATCACAATGCCGAAGCGGCTCAGCAGGCCACTGACCTGGCGGCCTCGGCCAGCACCGTGGCGGCCAAGGGCGGTACGGTGTTCGGGCAGGTCGTGGGTACCATGAACGACATCACCGCGGCCAGCCGCAAGATCGCCGACATCATCAGCGTGATCGACAGCATCGCCTTCCAGACCAACATCCTGGCGCTCAATGCCGCGGTGGAAGCCGCCCGTGCTGGCGAGCAAGGCCGTGGCTTCGCGGTCGTGGCTGGTGAGGTGCGCAGCCTGGCCCGACGCAGCGCCGATGCAGCCAAGGAGATCAAGATTCTCATCGGCGACAGCGTCGAGAAGGTCGAGACCGGCTCGCGGCTGGTGGGCAATGCCGGCGACACCATGGATGAGATCGTGGCCCAGGTGCGCCGTGTCTCCGACCTGATCGCCGAGATCAGCGCCGCCACCCGTGAGCAAAGCGGCGGCATCGGTCAAGTGAGCTCGGCTGTCAATGCGCTGGACCAGGTCACGCAGCAAAACGCCGCGCTGGTCGAAGAATCAGCCGCCGCCGCCGAGAGCCTGAAGTTGCAGGCTCAGCGTCTGGTCGAGGCGGTCAGCGTGTTCAAGCTGCACAACCAACACTGACGCCCAACTCACCTCACCAACAATCATCCACATCAAGCCTGGCGGGCGGCCGCCAACGGGTTGGGCGTGGGCTCGGCTACCTTGTGCAAGGTGTTGCGGTCGCGGTGGTGAAAGGGCTCGCTCTGGCCCTGGATCTCCATCACCGTGTCCTCGTCGTAAGTCCAGGTGCCATCGTCGTTGATGGTAACCTGGATGCGAAACTCCACCGTGCGGAAGGCCTGCTCCAGGAAAGGGATCGAGCAGATCCCGAAGTCCGTGGGCCCGCGTGTGGCCACCAGCTCGAAGGTCTTGGCATCGGCCTCGGCCTTGCCCATGGCCATCACGGTCTGCCCACGCGGGATGGTCAGCGTGTGCACCACCGTGCCTGTGGCGGGCTCCCATAGCCAGTAGCCGACCTGATCGTGGTAAGTCTTGACTTGATCGGGCTTGGTCATGTGCGCGTGGTAGCGCAGGCCGTAGAGCAGTTGCGGACCATTGGTCTGCGGGTCGATGGGTTGCAGCTCGATGCGCTCGACATAGGCCTGCTTCCTGGGGCCGTCGGCCTTGGGCTTGATGTCCAGGCCCTTGGTGCCCTCCCAGATGCCGGCCATGCCCGTCAACGGGCCCAGATTGGCCAGGGTGTCCACATCGGCGGCGGGTTCGGTGTAGATGTCTTTGGGGAAATCGCTCATGTCAAGTTCATCCAGCAGGGTCTTATCTATGACTATCCTAAACGACTGGTAACGGCATGTGTGAGCTGTCAGCGATGGCTGACAAACGACCGCGTCATTGACCGGCTTCACGGCAGTCACACAAATCCTACGATCCCTTTGGCCTGAACCCCTGCATTCAACCCAAAGGACTGTGATGAAAAAGCCTGCCGCCAAGACCACCGCTGCCAAGACTGCGCCCCCCGCAGCCGCCAAAAAAGCCGTGGCCGCCAAGGCAGCTTCGCGCAACACCGCGAGCGCGCCATCCCACCTGCCTCCCGAAGGCTCGGCCGACGCATTGGCCCGCCACGCAGCCGACGTCAACACGCTGGCCGCCGGCACCCACCACAACGCCAACAAGGCGGGCGAATATGGCCGCGACAGCGCCATCTCGCCGCCCCAGGGTTTGAGCGTGGAGGCGCCCTCGCGCGCAGCCACCGGAAGCACCTTGAGCGAGGCCAACACCTCGGCCAAGGTCGGCACCAATGCACCGGCAGGCGTCAATACCACCATCGAGTCCCTGGACCGTGTCCGTGTCGATTCGAGCGATCAGGTAATGACCACCAACCAGGGCGTGCCCATTGGCGACAACCAGAGCTCGCTCAAGGCCGGCCTGCGCGGCCCCACGCTGTTGGAAGACTTCATCCTGCGCGAGAAGATCACCCACTTCGACCACGAGCGCATTCCCGAACGCATCGTGCATGCACGCGGCTCGGCCGCACACGGCTACTTCGAGGCTTACGAGCCCATCCCGCAATACACGCGCGCCGCACCCTTCACCGAGGCCGGCAAAATCACGCCGGTCTTCGTGCGTTTCTCGACCGTGGCCGGGGAGCGCGGCTCGGTGGATACCGCCCGCGACGTGCGCGGCTTCGCCGTCAAGTTCTACACCGACGAAGGCAACTGGGACTTGGTCGGCAACAACATCCCCGTGTTCTTCATCCAGGACGCGATGAAGTTCCCCGACCTGGTTCACGCTGTCAAGCCCGAGCCGCACCACGGCATGCCGCAGGCCGCCTCGGCGCACGACACGTTCTGGGACTTCATCTCGCTGATGCCCGAATCCACGCACATGATGATGTGGGCCATGTCCGATCGCGCCATCCCGCGCAGCTACCGGATGATGCAGGGCTTTGGCGTGCACACCTACCGCCTGATCAATGCCAAGGGCGAATCGCACTTCGTCAAGTTCCACTGGAAGCCCCGTCAGGGTACGCACTCCCTGGTATGGGACGAGGCCGCCAAGATCGCTGGCGCCGATGCCGACTTCCACCGCCGTGACCTGTGGGAGGCCATCGAGGCCGGCGAATATCCGGAGTGGGAACTCGGCCTCCAAATCTTCACGGAAGAACAAGCCGAGTCCTTCAGCTTCGATGTGCTGGATGCCACCAAACTCATCCCCGAAGAGCTCGTGCCCGTCACACCCGTGGGCCGCATGGTGCTCAATCGCAACCCCGACAACTTCTTTGCCGAGACCGAGCAGGTCGCCTTCTGCACAGCCCATGTCGTGCCCGGCATCGACTTCAGCAACGACCCGCTGTTGGCTGGGCGCATCCACTCTTATGTGGACACGCAAATCACGCGCCTGGGTGGGCCCAACTTCCACGAGATCCCCATCAACGCGCCGATCGCGCCCGTGCACAACAACCAGCGCGACGGCATGCACCGCCAGGTCATCCCGCGTGGCCGCGTCGCTTACGAGCCCAACTCCTTGGGCGGCGGCTGCCCTTTCCAGGCCGGTGCGCGCGGTTTCGTGTCCTTCCCCGAGCCGATTGCCGCCGACAAGCTGCGCGGCAAACCCGAGAAGTTCGCCGAGCATTACGCCCAGGCCACCTTGTTCTACAACAGCCAGACCGAGGTCGAGCAGGCCCACATCCAGGCCGCCTTCCGATTCGAACTGAGCAAGCTCACGGTGCCGGCCATCCGCGAGCGCATGGTCGCCTCGCTGCGCAATGTCTCGGAAGCGCTCGCCGCCGCTGTGGCCGATGGCCTGGGCATCGACTTGCCCAAGGCACTGCCCAAGGTCCAGGACGATCCGCAGCCGCCAGAGGTCACCGTCTCGCCTGCTCTCTCGCTCACGGCGCTGCCAGGCGAAGCAGGCATCCGCACCCGCAAGGTGGCCATCCTGATCGCCAATGGTTTCGATGGCGATTCGGTGGCCGCCGTGCAAACGGCCCTGGTCGAGCAAGGTGCCGTGCCGCGCCTGGTGGCCAGTCGCCTTGGCAAGGTCACCGCCTACAAGGGTGATGTGGTCCAGGCCGATGCGTCGCTGGAAAACACCCCCGCCGTCCTGTTTGACGCGCTGGTACTGCCCTGCGGCCAAGAGGCGGTCGAGGCCTTGAGCCGTGATGGCCACACCATGGAGTTCATCAAGGACCAATACCGCCATTGCAAGGCCATCCTGGCGCTGGGCCTGTCCGAGCAGTTGCTGGACAAGGCGGGCATCCCAGCTACCCTGCCCTCAGGCGATCCGGACGAAGCCCTGATCAAGGCCTCCCCCAGCAAGGTGAGCACCGTGATCGCTGACTTCATCTCCGCCATCGAGCAGCACCGCTACACCCCGCGCGACAGCGATCCACCACGGGTTTGATGGCAGCATCGACACATGTCCAAAACCGCCACCCTGCCCCCGCCACAAGCCCTGAGCCTCAAGGCCATCTCGCAACTGGCCCAGCAAGCCATCAATGCCTGGATTGACGATTACGGGCAGAGCATGGGCGCGGCGCTGGCCTACTACACGGTGTTCTCGTTGGCGCCACTGCTGCTGATCGTCATTTCCGTGGCGGGCTTGATCTTCGGGGCTGACGCGGCGCGTGGCGAGATCATGGGCCAGCTCAGCGGCCTCATGGGGCAGGACGCTGCCCAGGCCATCCAAGGCCTGCTGGAAAACGCCAACAAGCCGGCCACCAGCGCCTTGGCCACCATCCTGGGGGTGGTGATGCTGCTGGTGGGCGCCACCACCGTGTTCGCCGAATTGCAAACGGCGTTGGACCGCATCTGGCGTGCTCCCAACCGTGACCGCACCGCGGCCGGCCTGCTCAAAGTGCTGCGCTCGCGCTTCATGTCCTTCGGCATGATCCTGGGCATCGGTTTTTTGCTGATGGTCTCGCTGGTGTTCAGTGCCGCCCTGGCCGCCTTGCAAAACTGGTGGAGCCCGATGTTCGCCGGCTGGGCCGTCATGGCCGATGTGGTGAACCAGGTGATCAGCTTCGCACTCACCACCGCGGCCTTTGCCATGATCTACAAGGTGATGCCCCGCGTGCGCATCCAATGGCCCGACGTGTGGGTGGGTGCCGGCGTCACAGCCTTGCTGTTCACGGTGGGCAAATACCTGATCGGCCTGTACATCGGCAAAAGCGGCGTGACTTCCAGTTTTGGCGCGGCCGGCTCGCTGGTGGTGCTACTCCTCTGGGTGTATTACTCGGCGCAGATTTTCCTGATCGGGGCCGAATTCACCTGGGTATATGCCCACACCTTCGGATCGCGCAGGGGCATGAGGGAGCCTGCGCCCGTGGTCCAGCCCTGAGCCGCACCCACGGAACGATCCGGCACGAGGGGCATCCAAGCCCCCATGGACATCGAACCGCAAGACCTCATCGAACAAGCCCGCACGGCCGCAGAGCTGAATGAGGGCCGCCAAAAAGCCCGATTGAACGCTGCTGTGGCCATCACGGTCGCTGTGCTGGCCACCTTCCTCGGCATCTGCAAGGTCAAGGATGACAACATTGGCCAGGCCATGCAACAGGCCCAAGCCGACAAGCTGGACCATTGGTCCTTCTACCAGGCGCGCAACCTTCGGCAGGAAGTGGCCGAAGCGACCGTGACCCAATTGACGCTGGCCAAACTCTCAGCCAGCGCAGAGCATGCACCCGCCTACGCCGCCGCCATCGCCCGTTACCAGGCCCTGGCCGCCGAACAGGCCCACAAGAAGAACGAAGCCATCACCCAGGCCAAGGCCGACCAAGCCAACTACGACGCGCTCAATTTCCGCGATGACCAGTTCGACCTCTCGGATGCCCTGATCGCCATTGCCATCTCCATGCTGGCAGTCACGGCACTGACCGGCTTGCTGCCGCTTTACGTGGCGGCACTCGTGCCCACGGGCTTTGGCGTGCTCATGGGCCTGGCGGGATTGGCCGGCTGGCCCATCCATCCGCAGGCCTTGGTGCAGTTGCTGTCTTGATCATCATTGAGTGCTGGCAGTCCCAGGGCTGAGCATCCAGCTCAGCAGCGCCTCGCGATCACCATCGGCCACGGTCATGCCTTCACGCTCGCAAGCGGCCAATGCCACGCCGCAGGTGGTCGCCACCAGGTCATCAAAAGACGCCCCGGAGACCGATGGGTCAAAGCCATTGAACAGCAGCGCACGGAACAAGGTGTTGATATCAGCGCGCGCCACAGGCATGTTGCGTGCCACGCAAATCTCCCTCACCTGCCGTGTGGTCGCGGCCAAAGAGTAAATCCCTTCAGCCAAAGACTGCGACAAGGCCTCCAGGAAGGCACGGTACTCGGCCCCGGACATCACCGGAAAGCTGGCCGCTTGCAGCAAAGGCGCCACCGTGGACCAACGCTCATCGAGCTCCGGACGCTCGCGCGGCGTGGCCGCCTGGGCGATGAAATCGAGCGAATGGCGGGCCGGGTCGAAGGCATAGCCACACAGCTGCGCCCACGAGATCTCGACCCCTGCTGGATGCACGGTCTCCAGCAGCTTCTTGAAGGTGCCGCAACCGTTCCAGTCCAGCTCAATGCCTGGGCAACTCTGGCGCACCTGATGTGCCAGCCGGGCGACAGCCACCGGCCGGGCCGAGGCGGCCACCACGTCGGACAAAATCTTTTCAACCTGCAGGCGCACGTCCTCGGCCGCTGGCTTGGCGGGCGGCTCGCGCGATGGTTCGGCGCGGTGCAGCTTGGGTGGCTCACTGCTCAGAGGATCAGCCGCTCGCAAACGGCGCGGATCCACCAGGCAGTTCGTTTCACGGTCGATGCGCAAGGGGCTGAGTGGCAGCTCGCGCATCAAGGCCGTGAAGGTGCCCAAGTTGGCCCAATTGCTGGCGGCCAAACCGGGCACCTGCGTAGCCAGTATTTTGGTCAGCACGGGCAGAAGCACTGGCGCCGAGGCTTTGTCGATCACATCCCAGATGAGCGCCTCAGCCTGGGCCAGCATGCCCTCGACATCCGGCGGCGCATCGGCCACATGGTCCTCTTCACTCAGGCCCAGGGCCTGGCTGATGAAGGCACCCGGATCGATGATCAGGTCAGACGATGCATCGTAGGACGACGACGTGGCACCTGCAGCGAAGATGGTGGTGCGGCGATCATCCCGGCGCAGCTTGCGCAGCACGGGCGTGAAATCGGCATCGGCCGAGAACACGATGAACTCGTCATAACGCGTGTTGCTCTGGAGAACATCCACGATGTCCAGCACCATGTGGATGTCGGTCGAGGTCTTACCGGCCGAGGTCATGGGGGGGCAATCGACGATCTCGAAACCTGCCTTGCTGAAGCCAAACCGAAAGCGCTGGTACATCACCGGGTTGAGGTAGCAGCGGCGGACCAAAATTCGGCGCTGCACCGCCGCCTCGGGCGCCAACGGCATCTCCAGCTTCGTCGTGATCCAGTCCATCCACTTCATGGGGTCGTTGGCGAAGGCCTCGGCATACGCCATGTCGAGGCGGCGCAGGCCGGAGTAGACGTTGTCGAAGTCGACGAAAAGCGCTGATTTCATGGGGCGGTGAAAATCCCTGAACGAAAGTGGGTGGTGGTTGCAGGCAAGCTGCCCGCAATGTAGCTTGAACTGGTAGACGACTCTTATCACCACGCCGCCTCATGCTGCGCAGCATCCCCCTCCGGAGCGATCACGCAAACCCCGATTGCGGCGATGGCTGACACGAGATAACCTCGCCCGTTGATCTAATACCTCAGGGGGAAACATGCTTAAAAATGCATTGGCAATGGCCTGCGCCGCCTTGTCCATGGCGGGTTCGGCCACGGCCGCGACCGCAACCAATTGGAAGGTCGAAGCCTTCGGCAAAATCAGCTCGGTACGAACGCTGCTAAACGATGGGCGCCTCGTCGGCACCTACAACGTCTTCACGTTTCCGGACCCATCCACTTGCGCGCCATCGCACTACCCTACCACCTGCAGCTACCCCAGCACCTATTTCACAGGCTTGCAGATCTTCACCCCAGGCCAGGAAGTTCCGCAAAAACTATCCGACAACTTTTGGGGCAGGGGCCTGTTCATCAACCATGCCGGCAAGGCCCTGACTTGGACACCCTACGCGGGAGAAGACTTCACGGTGCTGGACCTCGCAACCGGCCAATCCACGCTTTTTGCCTCCGGCAGCTCGGTGCCAGCGATCAGCATGGCGTGCTACAGCAACAACGGGGCTTTCTGGCGCAGCTGGTCGGACGGTGGCGTCCTGGCAGGGCAGCCGGCATTTGATTGCCCCGACAAAGCCAACTCAATTTTTCTTTGGACCGGCGGCACCAGCACTCAGGAGATCACGCCTCCTAAGGGCTATGAGGCTGTTCGATTCGTGGGTATCAACGCGTCCAGCCAGGTCGTCGCCAATGGGGGATCACCCAAAGCCTTCAACGATGGCGCCGCATTGCTTTGGAACAAGGCCACAGGCTACAAGGTACTGCCAACGCCTTTGCTGAACACGCTGCTCGGCTACACGCGCAGCAATGCCACGGCCATCAATGACGCGGGCGACGTCGTCGGCTACCTGAGTTCGAAGAAAAGCAGCGCCATGCGTGCGATGCTCTGGCGCGCTGGCACGGCCACGGACATCGGCGCACGCTCAGGCTACAAGTACAGCTACGCGGCCGGGGTGACCAGCAAAGGTGTGGTGATTGGCTGCGGCAACAATGTCGGCATTGGCGCAGGCCCTGCCCAGCTGTTCCTGTGGGACCAAAACAGCAGCAAAGCCTGGTCGGCCAGCTCGACTGCCGATGGCACACCTGTGACTGCCGCAGACTACTGCGGCCAGGCCTACTCTTTGAGCAACGCGAAATTCATCGCCAACCAGTCTGGCCAATGGTTGCTGGATCAAGCCTTACCAGCAGATCCCACCCTGCCCGCGGCGGTGTACCTCGTGTCACCATTGAAGTGAACTTCAGAATGCCGGGCATGTGCATCCAGTGACCGATGCCTGCGTGGAGGTTGAACATCGAATACCCCCTAATGGGCGACCTCACAAAGCCCGATTGATTTCGGGGCCTTGCGTCCTTATCTTGCTACCACCATCAAGGGATCCAGACAACAATCATGATCAAACAAAAAATCGCTTTCGCGTCAGCCTGCACCGTGGTGCTGGCCACCTCGCTCACCGCCAGCATGGCCTCGGCAGCCACCGGCTCGGCCAACTTGACGATCCAATCTTTTGGGCAGATCGGGACACCGGTCACCCTGCTCAATGACGGACGCGCCGTCGACTCATACGTTGTCTATGAACCGTTCACCTTGCCTCCGGAATGCGACGACCCGTGGGTCAATCGTCCGCAGTGCAGGCCGAAGGCGATTTTTGCGGGCCTCGAACTGACCCGCGCGGGCCAGGCCCCGCAGAAATTGGAAGACCAGAACTTCTTGGGCAGATATGTCAAGGTCAATCACCGTGGTCAAGCGGTGAGCTGGACTTCGCTTTCCGATTTTTCCATCCTGGACATCAACACCGGTGTTTCGACACCCTTGCCACCGGCATCGGAAGAAGTGCTCAGCAAGTCCTGCCTGAACACAGCCGTGCTCGGGTATGACACAGGGTTCTGGCGACATTTCTCCGACAACGGCACGCTGGTCGGCTTGATCCCGGACTACTGCTCGAAGCCGTCCAACTCGTTCTTCCTCTGGTCCGGCAAGGAAGCGCCCCAGGAAGTACCAGCGCCTAATGGCCACAGCAACCTTTACGTGGTCGACATCAACGCCGCAGACCAGGTTCTGCTCAATGCCTCTGATCGTGTGGTGACCAAATCACCATCGATTGCTGAGGCCACCAACAAGGTGTTTACCTGGAGCAAGGCCAAGGGCTACAAGGCTTTGACGCCTCCATGGCTGAGCGGCCTGCTGGGCTTTTCGATTCCCAATGCCGTGAAGATCAATGACGCGGGCGATGTCGCCGGCAACCTCTACAACAAGTCGTACAGCGTGTTTCACGCCGTCGTCTGGCGCAACGGCGTGGCCACGGACATCGGCATCCAATCAGGCTACAAATTCAGCTATGTGCTGGGCATCACGAGCACAGGCACGGTGGTGGCCTGCGGATACAACAATCGCACCGACAGCACGTCTCAGTTGCTCTTGTGGGACAAAGGAACCCTCAAAAAATGGACCCCGACCGCGCCTGGCACCGGCGCTAGCATCCCCATGCAGTACTGCGGCAAGGGCACTCGGTTGAAAGCCAGCGGACCCATGAAGGCGAACCAAAACGGCCAATGGCTGCTGGAAACAGACGTGGATGCCACGTACTTGGTGCCTGCTTTGAACTAAGCCCCCAAAGCTGGGCCTGTCATGGCGGCGCCCATTGAGACTTCGGTGCTTTACAGCTCGTTGCAGCACCGAAGTCGGTAGCAAGGTCATGGTGGCAACTCATGGGATTTGGTTGTAAAACCAAATCATTCAACCAGGAGTTTTCAACCATGCTTTGCTTCAATTCATGGCCACGCCTGAGCGTGCTCGCGGCCTGCCTAATCGCCAGCACCCAGGCCTTGGCCACTTGCAATGACGATGCGGCGCCCGGTTCCTGCGAGAACTATTTTCCGGGCCCCCCCGTACAGTTCACCTCCCAGATACCCGGCGTCAACCTTGGCTTCAGCGCCACCCAGAATGCCAGCGGCCAATGGGACTACGTGTATGCGTTCCAGCGAACGGGCTTCGAGTCGCCCGCGCCGTTCTACGCACAATTGATCCTGCCCTATTACAGCGATGCCGGCATCACCAACCTGAGTGCGCTGCCAGACACTCAGAATATCGTCGGCGTGGCCGCATCGCCGTGGCTGAGCTCACCGGAATCCATCTTCACCTCATGGACCGGCGGGCTGGTGAGGCTGCCGCGCACGCCCGTCACCGTGACCTTCACCTCACCCTATGCCCCCACTGCCATGGGCGTGGCGACGCTCAGCGTGAAGGGCAGCTCCTTCAGTACGCCGGGCATGGAAGTGACCCTCGTGGGCGTCGCGTCCGCCGACTTCACGCAATTCGTGGCCCTGCCTGGATCACCGCTGGCGATGGCGGCCAGCGTGCCAGAGCCTGGGAGCTACTTGCTGGCTTTGTCGGGCCTGGGCGTGGTGGCCGGGGTGGCTGGCTTGAAACGCCGACGACTGGCTGCCTGAGGCGACGCCGTCACTTGGGGGTCAGGACCGCCAATTGGCTGGTCGTCCTGACCAGGATCTGGCCACGTTGATTGATGTCGAGCGCTTCCGTCAGTACCAGACCGCTGGGCAGCTTGACGCGGGTGTTGAGGTCGATGGCCACGCCATTGCGCCACAAGGTCGCCCTCGATGGCGAAGACGAACTCCCCACCGCTTGCATCCACCCCACCACATCGGCCGTCGAGCTGGGCGACATCGCCGTGTATCGGTGCGGCATGTCGATCAGCGGCAAGGCGCTCAATTGCCCATCGCGCCAAGTCACATCACGGCTGGTGTAGATGGACCAGCCCGAGTTGCTCGCCATGATGGTGCCCGCCACGTTGACCTGAAGCCGTGGCTGCGGATAGGCCGGGTAGAAGGCAGGCGCTAGCACCTGCGTCCACGATCCATTGCGCCATGTCCACAGCTGGCCGATGCTGTCCTCATCGGGCACGAGGCGGTCAAAGTAGTACGCGATCTGACCCGCATCGTTCATGACAGCCCATGACACGTTGCTGCGGGACGCGTCCGCCACAGGCGGCAGTGGCATGGTGCTGGACAGCGTGTTGCCCGCAAAGATGCCGAGCCCATCCGGCCTCAGGCCCAGCAGTTGGCCATCAGGGCTGACCCAATTGACCGACCAATCGGGCGAAGGGGCTGCCCACTGCGTGCGCTGAGTACCGTTCCAAACCAGCAACTGCGATCGATCAGGCACGCCACCGGGCTTTTGATAAGGCGAGCCGCGAACCTTGCCGGCATTGTCGATATTAGGCATGTCCACCCCCACACCAGAAGGCAGGCTCAAGGCTCTGGCCGCACCGGTGGCAGACCAGGCATATGGCTTGGAGGTGCCATAGACGCTCTCCAGCACGGGCAGGCCTGATCCGCCCGTGCCCCAGGCATAGCCTGACCAGAAGCTGCACAGGCCGGCCACCTCGCCCTTGTCATTGAGCGCCTGGCCCATGAAGCGCTCGGCAATGCAGCCATGGGCGCCCAGGGGTGTGCTCAACAGCCTGTAGGTGTAGGTCTGTGCGTGGGCTTGCGAGGTCAGCAACGAGGTGCCGACGAGCGTCAATGCTGCGGTTGCTGCCCTGATCATCTTTGTCGTTGTCATTGAGGCGCCCACTTCAAGGCAGGGCGTTGAGCCTGACGGTCGTCGGCCAAAGCTGATCCACCGTGGTCCGGTAAGTGGCCACCATGGACCCACCGTCATTGATCCGAAGCACCTCGTCAAGCACCACGCCGGCGGGCAATTTCACGCCCTTGGATGTCACCAACCCGGTCACATCGATCTCCACCCCATTTTTCCAGATGACGGCGCGCCCTCCCACTTGGCCTGCGATCACGCCCGAGGCATTGATGTCATTGACCCAAACCGCCTTGCCCGGCGACAGCGGCGTCAATGCGCCATTGGCCCAAACAGCGCAACCCGTGACACGCCAGTCACCGCCATAGAAAGCGATGAGCACCTGACCCGCATCGTTGATGGCCAACGCGCTGGATTTGACCCCCGGCGAATCGGACAAGACCCAATCGAGCTGGCCGTTCACCCAACGGGCAGCGTGTCCATCACGGTAATCATCGGGATAGACCTGTGGATTGGCCGGCACCGTGAACACCCGACCCACCACCACCCCCTGGTTGTTGATGTCTGCCGCCGTGGCGAGATCCCACCCAGGCGCAGGCAGGTTGATCGATTGGTTGTCTCGCCAGAGCGTGGCCCGCCATCGAGGCATGTTGCCCCCTGCAGACTCGCTCACGCCAGCGACCCAGCCACTGTTGTTGACCGCCCATGGCTGGACCTCGTCCTTTTGCGGATTGGGGATGTTGCCAAGCTTGCCCTGCTTGACCAGGCCCACCGGTATGCCTGAGGTGCTGGCTGCCTGGATCGGGCTGTTCATGACCGCCTGATACACCCCGTTCTCGCTGCAAGCGAACACATCGTAGGTGGCCGTTGGCAGGGCCATGTTGACCGGCGAGACCGTTGCAGACTTGGACGCCGACCAGGTGGCTGCCCGCAGGTAGTTGCCGGTGCCGAGAGGGCCTGGGCCATTGAGCGCCTGCAACAGCGCCATGACGATCGAGTACTGCTTGCGATGGCCAAACACCTTGCCTGAGTTGTCCAGGCAGGTGTTCTGGGGCTTGTAACCTGCATAGCCCGCACTGAACTCACCTTGAACGGCCGTGAGGCTGTAAGACGATTGGGCATGAGCCGACTGCCCGCCCAGGGCTACAACCAGTGCCAGCACCAGCGCCAATCGAGTTGATGTGGTCGTCATCATGAGCTTCTCCTGGGTTCATCCGGGGAATTGGAGAGCCATCGTAGGAGACCAGCGTGTCCGAAAATATAGGTATTTGACCTACAGGCCAGCAGCTTCGTGGCTTCGTCACTCGTGACCTCAGCCCAAGGCGAGAAGCCGTCCCAGAAACAACAAAGCCCCGGAGGGCATCCGAGGCTAAGTGCTTGATTTGATTGGTGCCGGAGAAAGGAGTCGAACCCTCGACCTTCTCATTACGAATGAGCTGCTCTACCAACTGAGCTACACCGGCGTCCAAGCCCAAAATTCTAGCACGGCTTCAAGGCGTCTCGCGGTGATAAGCCGTCAGGCGGTCCACTTCGTTT
>CANBUA010000049.1 GCA_947372535.1 Burkholderiales bacterium | reverse complement strand
CTGGCTTGCCGGTCCACATCGGCATGCGCCGTGGCGGGCATGTTCAGGGCCTCATCGATCGCGGCCAGGAAGCCCTCTGAGGTGTCGGCCAGTTGGACCACCTCACCGTGGCGCGTCCGATAGGCCTTGATCTCGGCCAGATCGCTGGACACGACGGGCACACCCATGGCCAGGTACTCGTTGAGCTTGCAGGGATAGACCGCGTCGGTGAAGGCGTTGCGCACATAGGGAATCAACGCCACATCGAAACCCTGGATGAACGCAGGGATGTCGTCATGGGGCCGAGCACCGAGCAAGTGGATGTTGGGGCAGGCCCGCAAACGATCCACCTCGGAGATGAGGGGACCCACCATCACGAACTGCAACTGCGGCCGCTGCCGCGCCAGCTGAACCAGCAAGTCCTGATCGAACACATGGCTGATCGCGCCGATGTAGCCCACCTTGCGGCCGGGTAAAGCGCGCAGCTCGTCGGCCACATCCCCGCGCTCGCGCACCTTGGCAAACTTGTCGAAATCCACGCCGGCCGGGAACAGGTGGCCATGCCCACCCAGGGCCTTGGATCGGTCCAGCAGCGCCTGCGAATTGCAGAACACGGCGTCCACCTTGGCGAAGAAAGCTTCTTCCACCGGCCGCAAGCGGGCCGCGCCATCCGATCCGCCGGCCATGTCGTTGGCGCAGTAATACACGGTGAGGCAAGGATCGATGTCTTCGATCAGGCCCTGCGCCAGCGGCGTGGGCAGGAAGGTGATGAGCATCGGGTTGCGAAAGCCACTGGCCTTGCACCAGCGACGGATGGCGTGCGTCAGCATGCGCCGGTTGAAGGCCACCGCCCATCCCACATACGGCAGGGGAATGAACAAGGGCGAGAACACCATCAGATCGGGTTGGACCTCCTTGAAGCCGCGCGTGCTGGTCAACCAGTTTCTGAGGCGGGCGCTGATCCGTTGCAGATCACCGCGGCGGGGCGCACGCACGCCCGTGTTCTCGATGAACAGCACGCGGTGCCCCTGCGCCACCAGCGATGTCGCCAGCTGCTGGTGGGTTTGCCAGATCTCCGTCCAATCGATGGACGACATGATCACGATGTCGCGGCGCGGAGATGAATTCATGTCCGTATCCCTGGGGCCATGGCGCCCTCGGCACGCGCGTCTGCATGGATGAACAGGCGGCCTTCCGCACATCGGGCCCGCAAGACCTGCCCTTCCCTGCCCAGATCATGCGGGCTCACATAGCCCGGCTGGTTGTAGTAGGTGGGCGATGCCCCGAAATCGAAGCCAAAGAGGTGCAACTCTCGGCACCGTGCCACATCCAGCAGGTACATGGCCATGGCAAAGCCGGTGGACGGGCGCCGGCCGCCCAGCCATTGGCGAGACAAGGCCCACCAGGTACGCGTTGAATAGAAGACAAGCTTGCGCATGTGACGCCAACTGTAGGGCTGGATGTGCCACCACTTGGGCGTGACCCAGATGATGCAGCGCGGATCGAATGAGCGCTCCAGCTCGGCCTGGGTCAGGCGGCAGGACAGGGCCAGGATGTCGGTGCGGCGCCCCTGGCACAGGGGCTGAGCAGGCCGCCCATGGTTGAGGCGAATGACCACATCCATGTCGTCGATCTGCTGACCCCAGGGATGTTGAAACACGGACTGCGCGTTACCGACCAGCGCCACGCGTTGCCCCTCCAGCAAGGCCAGATGGCGCCGGTTGGCCCAGGCGCTGCCCGACAGGACATGCAGCAAGCGCATGCCCACGCGCAATGCATGCAAGCCCATGTGCACGGCCAGGCGGTCCGGCCTGAGCAGGGCGCGACGCAGCTGGGCCCAGGCGCTCATGGTGGCCCCTCGCGCAGGTCGTCGATGCACTGAGCCTGCACCATGCCTTCGAACTCGGCCGAGTTGTTCATCAGGCTGTCGAAGGAGCCCGAGGCCACCACCTGCCCCCGATGCAACAAATGGATGACATCGCAAGCCTGAACCGTGTGCAGCCGGTGGGCCACCATGATGATGGTCTTGCGGCCGCGCATGGCCCAGATGGTTTGCATGATGGCCTGCTCGGTGGGCGCATCCAGCGCGCTGGTGGCTTCGTCCAGCAGCAGCACGTCGGGATCGCCATACAGGGCCCGGGCCAGTCCCAGTCGCTGGCGCTCGCCGCCGCTGAGGCGCACGCCGTTGTCGCCGATGCGGGTGTCGTAGCCCTGGGGCAGGCGTTGCATGATGGTGTCGTGGATCCGGGCCTCTCTGGCGGCCTGTTCCACCCTGGCCATGTCGATGTGAGCCTGCCCGAAGGCGATGTTGGCCGCCACGCTGTCGTCGATCAGGTGGATGGCCTGCCCCACGTAGCCCACCTGGTGCCGCCAGGCCTGGCGCCGGTGCCCTGTCAAGGGCTCGCCATCGGCCAGCACCTGGCCCTGCTCGGGCAACAAGAGGCCAAGCAGCAATCCGACGATCGTGGACTTGCCCGCCCCGGTGCCGCCCACCAGGCCCACGGTCTGTCCGGCCGGGATGTCCAGCGTCACCTGGCTCACCGCCGCACCATGTCCTTCACCCGGGTACCGGAAGCCCACCTGGCGCAGCGCGAGGCCAAGTTGAAGATGGCGGGCCTCTGCGGCGCGCGCAGGCTCCGCGGATGTGGAGGAGCTCGTGAGCTCGGCCTCCCCGGCCGGGATGGCCAGGGTGTCATGGATCAGCTCCACCGTCGGCTCATAGAAGCGGATCTTGACCAGTTGCTGGTAGACCTGTTGCGCACAGGGCAAGAGCCGATAGGCCGCGAACACGTACAAGGTCGCCAGGGGGATCACATCGGAAGCCCGGCTCTGATCCAGGGCGGCCACCATCATCATTGTCAGGGCCGAGCCAATGGCCAGCACCTCGATGACCTTGCGGGGCTGCTCCGACAGCAACACGGCGCTGGCCGTGGTGTCGGCCTTGATGGCGGCCAGCGCCGACTGACGGCTGGCGAAATGGGCCTCCGCCCCGAAGGCCTTGACGTCGCGGATGCCCACCAGGGCCTCCTGAACGACCCGTGCATGGGCTTCGCTCGCCTGTTGACGCTGTTGGCCAATGGCCAGCACGCTTCGCCGCAAACGGCCGTAGATCAAGGCGTACATGCCCCCCAGCACCGCCGTCACCGCCAGGGCCACGCCGGGCTGGACCAGCCACACGGCCAGCGTGATGCACAAGGCCAGGGCCGCATTGGCCACCAGCATCAACCAGCCCAGCAGGACCTTGCTGACCACCACCTCGCAATCGACCACGACGGACTCGATCAACTGGCTGCTGTTGCGCTGCAGGAAGAAGGCGTAGTCCTGGGCCAGCAGGTGCGTGAACAGCCGGCCGGACAGGCTGTGGTAGCGCTGATAACAGAATCGAAGCAAGGCCTGGCGCACCCACAGGTTCCAGCCCGCAGCGCCCACGATGGTCACGATGGTCACGGTGCCCACCCACCAGATGGCGGCATCGGGCGAGGACTGCAGCCACCAGCGTGCCCACCAGTTGTGGGTGTGGCCGGCCGCGCGGGCCATGGAGGGCACCACCAGCGACATGAAGGGCATGATCATGGCCACGCCAAAGGCTTCCAGCACGGAGGCGGCCACCAGCCCGGCGCCGAGCTGCAACACCCGCTTGCGCTCCGGGGCGGACAACAAGGACCAGCTCATGCGCATGAGCCGCAAGAGGCCCAGGCTGTCGCCCTCGGCTTTCTGGTGGGCATTCTGTTGGGCTGGCCTGCTCATGCTTGCACCCTGGCCTCAAGCGGGTGGCCCAGCCTGGCAAAGAGTTCGGATTGGCGCTGACGGGCCAGGCTCAGGTAGGCATCACAGGCAGCCTGGTAGGCCGCGCGTGCGCCGGGCTGGGCCAGGTGCTGGCGCATGTCGTGGAGAGCGTTGTCGAACCAGGCGTCGCGGCCGACCGGGTCCGTCGGAGGGTCGGCCAGCAATCGTCCCGCCGGGCCGAGCCTGGCGTCGGCCAGCAGGCCTTCGACCTTGTGGGTGTTCGAGGCCAGCGCCACAAAGGGTCGCCCCGCCAGGATGGCCAGGCAGATGCCATGGAAGCGTCCGGTGATCACGATGCCGGCCCGAGACAAATGGGGCAGTTGATCCCGGCCCATCTGCCTGGGCCAGGCCAGTGGCCGGCCATGCCGCCACCAGCGCATGAATCCGGATCGGGTGGTTCTGGACGTCACCCCCATGGACAGGAAGCGCAAGGACCTGGACTGGGCGTAGGCCTGCAGGGCGCGCGAGGCCTCCAGGCGCACATCATCGATCACCACGGGCGGCGCCGATGCGTCGACGCCCGCATCCATCGGGCCGAACAGATCCACGGGAGGCGTGCCCAGGACCAGGTCCGGCACCCACATCGCCACTTGTCCAGCCTGAGCCAGCTCCGCCACGCTGTGCGACTCTCTGGCCGCGACCACCTCGCACGATTGCAACAGCGCCCCCAGCGAGGCATTGGCCTGCCAGACCGTGTTGATCAGGGCCAGCCGGCGGCCCTGCAGCCGGATCTGCAGCGCGGCTTCGGCCAGCAGCCTGGCTTCGGGCGCATCGTGATGCAGGGTGCCTTCGCCATTGATGATGACCAGGTCCACGCCGGGCAGAAGTTTGTGCAAGGACTGCGGCAGGCTGTCGGACACAGGCAGCGAAGCCACGATGTGGATGCCTGACTCGGCACAAGCAGCCGCCATGCGCTGCATGACCAGCTGGCAGCCCAGGTGGCCGGTGAATCGGGTGTCGTTGAGCACCAGGGCCTTCATGGCGTGCTCCCACCAGCCTTGAGCGGCCCGACGATGCGTGCACCCACCACGCGCGCCCCTTGTCGGTTGATGTGATCATCATCGCGGTACAGGTAACCCAGGTGCTCGTCCTTCATTTTGCACAGGCCCTTTGCGCAAAATGCGGGCACCGGGTCGACCTCGACGACACCGGGGTGTGCCGACATCACCTGCCGGGTGAGGTCACGATACAGCGCCTGCCGATCATCGACCAGCTGACTCGGGAGCGTGCATTGGTGAGGCGCCTCCTGCCAGCGCCAGACCCACACCGGGCGATCGGCACAAAACGGCGGGAAGAAGCCGAACTCGGGCACCTGATGCACAAACACCAACTGCTTGCCGGCGGCCTTCACGTCTTGAAACGTCTTCGCCAGGCCCCGCTGGTAGGCACGGTTGAAATCGCGCTCGTCGGCCTGATCCGCTTCGAACCGGTAGGTTGCGCGGATGTCATCTCCCTCGACGGCACCGAACCCCACGCCTGTCCCCACGCGCGTGGCCCAGCGCCCCACCAGGACCACCGACTTCACATCCGGATCGTGCAGCGCCCATTCATACACCTGGTCGTTGTCTTCTCTGCAGTGCCGTGCAATGCCGTGGCGGTCATAGGTCTGCACGCCGCGCAGGGGCACGCACCCGCCCACGGACTTGGCCCTGTATGCCAGGGTCCAGGACCCGCCACTGGCGCTCAGCGCATCGAACAGCCCCGGTGCCAGGGCCGCGCCGTGGCTGTCGCCCATCACCAGGACGGTGGGATGCTCGCCGCCCCAGCATCGCAGGGATGAAGGCACCGGCGCCGCGCAGGCATGGGCGGCCGCCGCGGCCTGGGGCGGGATCCGATCGAGGTTCTTGTCCATCCCCAACATCCAGGGCACACGGGCCGGCAGCCCCTGGCCGCGCCAGACGACCCCACTGACCAGGCCCACACCAGCCATGGCCAGACCACACCCCAGCAGCAGGCTTCTTGCGGGGACACCGGCGCTTTGACCGGCCCGCCCTCGCGTGCGGATGGGTGTCTCCAGCAGGCGGTAGGTCAACCAGGCCAGCGCCAGGGCGACCAGGATGCAGGCCATCCGCGTCACGCCGCTCAACCCTCCAGGATGGAGGATGTGGGTGAAGCTCAACACGGGCCAGTGCCAGAGGTAGAGCGGGTAGCTGATCAGCCCCAACCCCACGCAAGCAGGATGCTGAAGCACCCGGCGATGCAGCCAGGTGTCCGGGCCGGATGCGATCAGGCAGCAGGTCGCTGTCACAGGCAAGAGCACCCAGGCCCCAGGCCAGACCAGCTTGTCGTGGATGAGGCCGAGGGACAGCAGCATCAAGGCCACCCCGGCCAGCGCCATGGCGGGTCGGCGCCCGGCCAGGCCAGGCCATGACGACGCCTGCCCCACAGCCAGCAAGGCGCCGCTGAACAACTCCAGAAAGCGCGGCACCGGTGAATAGAACGCGGAATGAGGCGACCATGCCGTCCAGCCCAGCGTGGCCGCCAGCGACAGCACCCACAACCCGCCCCAGGTGCGGCCACCCGGCTGGAAGCGCCACACCATGGCCAGCATCCAGGGCCAGGCCAGGTAGAACTGCTCCTCCACCCCCAGCGACCACAGGTGCAACAAAGGCTTGTCTTCGGCCCGCGGCGAGAAATAGTTGTCCGAATCGAGCCAGGACAACAGGTTGGAGCTGAACAAGGTGCTGGCCACGCCATAGCGCGCCACCTGGGTGTACTCACTGGCCAGGAGCGTGAGCGCCCCCACGACCAGCACGGCCGCGCCAACCAGCGCCAGCGCCGGGAACAGCCTCAGCGCCCGCCTGGCGTAAAACGCGATCGGATGGAAACCGCCCTGCCCCGCCTCCTTGAGCAGGATGCCCGTGATCAGGTAGCCAGAGATGACGAAGAAGATGTCGACCCCGATGAAGCCGGCCCTCATCCATTGAGGGAAGGCGTGAAACACCACGACCAACAGGATGGCCAGGCCACGCAGGCCATCGATGTCGGGCCGATAAGCCGTTGGGGCCCAGGCAGGCGGGCGCATGCGGTTCATCGTGCCACGCTCCATTCCTGCAGGCGGCTCAGGACCATCTCGGCCAGTGCCGTCGCGGGCACGACTTCGGGCGACCAGGCCGGGCACGGCGCCGTCCAGTGGGTCTCGATGTCGGCCACGAAGCGCTTCACGCGAGCGGGATCAGGCGGCGGCAAGCCACCCTGTTCCAGCCGCTGCGCCAGGGCCTGGGGATGGCCCAGATCCAGTGGCTCGGCCAGCCCTGCACCCACGAAATAAGCCTGCGCCAAGGCCAAGGTGGGCACACCCAGCTTCAAGGCATGCACCCCGGCCGACGACATCAGCGTCAGCGCGGCGCGGGCGGGCCGCAACACGTCGACCAGGTCCGGCCCCACGCCAGGCTGGGACAGCCACACCTGGCACCGTTGACGCAAGGCTGTGCACAAGGGTGCCGGCCAGTCCAAAGGTGCCTCGTCGGGATGGATGCGCAGCACCAATGGCCAGCTTGCAGGGATGGCTTGCAAGGCAAACTGGATCAGATCCGTCCAATCCGTCTGGCTGTCGCCGAGCACGGGGCGATGCAGGAGCAACACGGCGGCACCCTGGACCGGGGCCGTCATCACCTGAACGCCCTTCAACTGGCGCACGGCTTGCGCGGGACGGACCCCGGGCAGTTGCCTGAGCCCGTATCCCACCTCATCCAGCGAGGGCAAGCCCAGTGCGGTCCGCCCCAGGCGCTCGCCCCAGGCCGTCCAGCGCAGGCGGCGTTCCTGGCGCAGGGCCACCGCCTGCTGGCCTGCCGCACTGGCGGCGGCATCCAGGTCAGGGTCATCCGGGCGTGCCAGCCCTCCAGACCGAGGCCCAGCCGCATCCAGTTCAACCTGAACCGCGCGGCCCCATTGATCCCCCGATGTGTGAACCAGCATGCGCCGCGGTGTGAACACCGTCTGCAGCCCGACGGCCGGGATGCCTGCCTGGCGGGCGGCCAGACACGTCAGGTGCCCCATCGCCGACTCGGCATTCAGGTACAGGGCTGCGTTGGGCTGGAATTCGCGCAGGGTGCTCGTCAACAGCGCTTGCAACTCACCGAGAGCGCGCCGGGGCGCGGCGCCCGTCCGGCGCCACGGTATGCCCCGGTATTGCAGATCTGACAGGTTGCGGTCGGGCGCGAAGGCCGGGGCGCGGGATGGCCTCCAGCCCCAATGGCGAGGCACATGGCCGCTGCGGCGGGCGTGGTGGCCGTCGGTCCACAGTTGGCCGACAAAGCGGAACTCCCAATCGGGCAAGGCCGCCGCGATGCACACGGGCAACCACTTGCCCAGCTGGTCTCCGCCCAGTGCCACCAGCATGCGCTTGTTCACGGCTGCGCCCCGGGCGACGATTCAGCCAGCCAGGCCTGGAACATCAGCACCGTCCACAAGGCGGCAGTGTGATCGTGCTTGCCGGTCAGATGCTCTTGCCAGATCCGCTGCACACGCTCCGGGTGGATGTAGCCCTCGCGGCGCAGACGAGACGGGTCGATCAGATCGTCCACCCAGCCTTTCAAGGGGCCACGCAGCCAGCCGCCCAGGGGCAAGCGGAAGCCGGCCTTGGGCCGCTCCATCAGCTCGCGGGGCACATGCCGGTACACCAGTTGGCGCAGGGCCCATTTGCCTTCGCCATCGCGCACCCGCATGTGCATGGGCAGGCGCCAGGCCACTTCGGCCACGCGGTGATCCAGGAAGGGCACGCGGGTTTCCAGGCTGGCGGCCATGGCGGCGCGGTCCACCTTGCACAGGATGTCATCCACCATGTAGCCAAGAGTGTCCAGGTAGATCCAGCGTGGCACGGGCTGGGTCAACTCGGCCGGCAAGGCATCGTCCAGCAGGCCTTCCCAGGCGGGTCGGAGGGGTTCGCCCTGCGGCCACACCACCAGGCTGCGGGCGTCCGTCCATTCGGTCAGCAGATTGCGATACAGGATGTCTGCGTTGGCTGCATGGTCCAGGGCCCGGCCCGTCTTGCGCAGCTTTTCGACCAGATGCAGCACACCCAGGTGTCGCCCCAAGGGCGCCAGGGCATCCAGAGGCGCGTGCTGCAGTGACCAGGCCAGGGCTTGTCTGCCGGCCGCGGGCCAGCCCCCCACCTTGGACCAGATGCGGCCACCCCAGACATAGCGGTTGTAGCCGCCAAACATTTCATCGCCCGCATCGCCTGACAGCGCCACGGTGACATGGGCGCGCGCCGCCTTGCACACCAGGTGGGTGGGGATCTGCGACGAGTCGGCAAAGGGCTCGTCGTACATCCGGGGCAATTGGGGGATCAGGTTGCGCGCATCGTCGGCCTGTACGCGCAGCTCCGTGTGGTCGGTGCCCAGGTGCCTGGCCACGGCTGCCGCGTGGGCCGATTCGTCGTAGCCCTCTTCGTCGAAGCCCACGGTGAAGGTGCGGACCGGTCGGCTGGCTTGCTGCTGCATCAGGGCCACGATGGCGGTGGAATCGATGCCGCCCGACAGGAAGGCCCCCAGCGGCACATCCGCCAGGGATTGCTGGCTGACCGCTCGGCCCAGGACCGACTCCAGCGCATCCAGCGCTTCGCCCTCGCGCTCGAAGGGCTGGGCCACCGATTGGCGGACCACATCCTGGAGCTGCCACCAGCGCTGCATGGCCACACCGGCCGGCATGGGCAGGCCCGGGCGGCAAACTGCGGTCCAAGGCTGAACCTGCCCGGCCTGCAAGCTCAGCAGGCAACCAGGCTCCAGCTTGAACAGGCCCTCATGGAGGGTGTGCGGCGCCGGCACGTGGGTGTAGCGCAGGTACAGCGACAGGGCTTCGCGGCTGACCGGGTTGTCAAAGCCGGGATGAGCGCGCAGGGCCTTGAGCTCGCTGCCGAACACGAAGGCCTGGCGCCCGGCGCCTGTCCACCCGTAATACAAAGGCTTCTCGCCAAAGCGGTCGCGGGCCAGATGAAGGGTGCGGTCCTGGCGGTCCCACAGGGCGATGGCGAACATGCCCACCGTGCGCTGCAGCGTGCCCTCCACGCCCCAGTGCTCGAAGCCGGCCAGCAGGGTCTCGGTATCCGAATGGCCGCGCCAGGTGGGCGCCGCACCGGCCTTGGCCAGGGCCTCACGCAAATCCAGGTGGTTGTAGATCTCGCCGTTGAACACCATCATCCAGCGGCCACTGGGCGAGGCCATGGGTTGATGTCCGGCGGCGCTCAGGTCGATGATGGCCAGGCGGCGATGGCCCAGGGCGATGCCGGCGTCGGCGTCCACCCAATGCCCTTCGTCATCGGGCCCGCGGTGATGCAGGCTGCGTGTCATGGCCTGCAGTTCCGCCAGGCACTGCTGGGCGGGCTGCGTCGGAGGCCGCATGAATCCGGTGATGCCACACATGAACGTTGCTCCCGGGCTGCGCCGTCAAGGCCTGGCGTGAGCCACCTGGTGGATCACATCGGCCAGGATGGGCGCCGCACTTTGCAGCGAATAGTCGGTTTCGACACGGCGCCTGGCGGCCTGCCCCATGCGCTGGCGCAGATCGGGCTGGTCGCGCAGCAGCGACAAGCCAGCCACCCATTCGTCCGACTGGTTCACCAGCAGGCCGCACTGCGGCGTGACCACGTCAATGTTGGTGCCCACGGCGGAGGCCACCACGGGCACGCCGCAGGCCATGTACTGGATCAGCTTGAACGCACACTTGCCACGCGCCCATTCGTCATCGAACAAGGGCATCACCCCCACATCGAAGGTGTTGATCAGATCGATTTCCGTGTCTTCGCTCCAAGGCACTTCCTGCACGTCGACCCCTTCGATGGCGGGCGCCTTGCCCCCCACCACCACGAAGCGCACGGGGCCGCCCTGCGCCAGGCGGCTCAAGGGCTCCGCCAAGGTGGACAGGTACACGGAGGTAGAAGGCGACCCGATCCAGCCCACCGTGAACACGCCTTCCGATTTGCGAGACGGGTTGACCTGATAGCGATCCACATCCACCACCGTGGGCAGCAGGCTCACCTTGTTGTTCCAGCGCGAGGCGTATTCGGCCAGGTAGCGGTTGCCGGCGGTGACCGCCGCCGCCCTGGCCACGATGGGGTCGAACTTGTTCTTCAGCACCTTGCTCAACAGCCCGAAGCGCGGATCGCGATACTTCAGGAAGAAGGCGTCGTCGAAGTCGTAAACAAAGGGGATGCGCAACAGCCGCGATTCGATGATGCCGGGCAACAGGGGGAAGAGCTCAACGTGCACCATGGCCACGTCATAACGGCCTTGCCCGGTCAGCTCGCCCAGACGACGCAGGTAGCTGCCGGCCACCTTGTGCCGGGGATAGCGCTGGCCCTGGAACGAAGCCTTCAGGTAATCGTTGTCCAGCAGGCCGACGATGTCCATCTCGATGCCACGCTGGCGAAGGGGCTCCACATACTGCGACAAACGATAGCGCGTGCTGGCCGCCAGCGATCCATACAAGGACAGACCCAACACCTTGATCATCAGCGACCACCAGCCCCGGCAACAACCCGGTCGCCCAGGCCCAAGAGAGTTTGTTCAGACAACAACATGAGCCCGCGAAAAGCCGCTGCTCACTTCTTGAAGCCGACAGCCACCCAGTACGGTGCGCCTTCGCTGAAGCGCACATCGGTCAGGCCGGCGCGCGTCATCATGTCGAGCATTTCCTTGCGCGTGAAGCGTTTTTCAAGGCTGGTCCCGAAGCGGTCCAGCGCGTCAGTCCGCATGAAGTAGTAGGACTTGCTTCGGTAGTCCGCCAGGGGAAAGGCGTCCACGTTGAACCCGACCTTTTCGAACAGCCAGGCCAGGCGCGCCAGCGGCAGGTAGACCGTCAGCGCGATCAACTCGCACACCGGCCGCTTGATCGAAAAAGGCAACTGGCACACGAAGCGACGGATCAGGTCTGACACCTGCCACAGCGCCTTGAACCAGAAGGGGCGGTTGTCAAACCGATAGTAGAGATACAACAGGAACGGCGCCCCGCTCTTGAGCTTGCGGGTGCAGGATTGCACGCCGGCTTCGGTATCCGGGATGTGGTGCAACACGCCCAGGCAATAGCCGAAGTCCTGGCTCTGATCGGGCAAGGCCACATCCGACACCGGTGCGCACTCGAAGGAGCAGTTGGGCAGTTGCGCCAGGTTCTTTTTGGCCTGTTCCAGCGCGAGGGGGCTGGGGTCGATGCAATGGAGATGGCCCACCCGTGGCGCCAGCATCCTGGCCCATCGGCCGCTGCCGCAACCCATGTCGAAACCGGTCGCGCCCTCGGGCAATTGCTGGAAGGGAAAGATGCCGAAGTACTGATCGAAAGCCTTGGCCAGGCCATCGCTGTCCATGGTTTCGTGGTTGAACGCCTGCCACTCGCGGCCGAAGTCTTCCACGACCTTGGGGTCGACATTGCTGGCCATGGCATTTCCCTTCATTTGCTTCACTTCCGAACCCTCGAATCAACGCACATCCGGCCCCACACAAGGCCAGGGCAAGGCGTCCCCACTGAAGACTCACATCGTAGCAAGGCGAAGGGGCGATCCTGTCGTTTGCGACCACCAAATGTGCAACTCACCAATCGATGACCCCCGTCAGCACGTTCTGGTACGGCAGGTAGGCATAGGCATGCGTGCCCAACACAAAGTACACCGTGAACACCGCCAAGGTCAGCACCGCGACATAGGCCGCCATGGTGGATCGGGCCTGACCGTAGACGTGAATCAAGGCCGGATAGATCCACATCTGCAGGAAAGAAAAATACAAAGACAGCCGGCTGGCTGCCGTGCTGGAGACAAAGGTCAGGGGCACCAACAGCAGCACCATCCATGAAGCCAAAGTGAGCAGACCGCCACCCAGGCCAGCGGCATCGATGCGCTTCTTGAAAGCCAGGTACAGCATGGCCGGGAACGCCGACAACATCACATGGACCAGGGCCCCCTTGGATTCGACGTTCTTTTCGACATAGGTGGCGTTGTACTTGTCCATGAAGCTGGAAGCGACCTGGATGCCGGCCACCAGGGCCACCATCAGCAGGACCAGGGCCACCTTGGTAGAGGTGCGCATGCGCACCCCGACGACCAGGAAGATCAGGAACACCACCGCACTTGAATGGAACATGACTGCCAGCAGGATGTACCCCAGACGCTTGGGTAAAGACAACTGCCACCATTGGGACAACATGAAGAAACAGATGCCCATGGCGGCGGCTTGCCGCACGCCGCTCATCGAGATCACGTATACCAGATATGGCACCACCACGGTCATGGCGACCCAGGGGTAGGTGGTCCGCAGCGCGAAAGCCGCGACACCGCCAACAAACAGGAAGGCACAAACCAGGTGAACGCCATACAAACCCAGCCCGAGTGCGTCAGATCCCAGGTTGAGCAAATTGAACACCGGCTCGACCTGAAACAGGATGTCGGGCAGCCCGTCCGCCAGAACCTTGTTCATCTTGTTCTCGTAGCCGGTCCAATCTGGCCCGATCTGATCGCGCAAACCCGTGAACAAGATCAGCAACAGGGCATAAGCCACGAACGCCAGCTTGCTGCTGCGGCGGTCCAACACGCTGAGCACCGCAGGCACCAGACCCAGCAGCAAGATGATGACGTAGATCAGCACGGCTAACTCAGGGTTGGACTGGCGCCCGCTTGCCCTCTGCGGGCATCAGCAGGTCGTACAACTGGCGGTAGCGCGCCACGCCACTGACCAAGGAGAATTCGGCATCGGCCACCTCGCGGCAACGGACGGCCAGGCCTGGCTCGGCCAAGAGGGCCAGCAAATTGACCACGCCCTGCTCATGGGCCGCCTCATCGAAGCGCGTCAGCACCGCTCCCACCCGGCCCTGGGTGATCACCGCTTCCGAATCGCCCACGCCGCTGTTGGTGATGCAGGGCACGCCACAGGCCAGCAGTTCGCCCAGCTTGGTGGGCGCGCTGGCCCGCTTGGAGTACACCGGCTTGATGTAGAACACGCAGGCATCCATCTGGCGGATGAAGCCCACCACCTCGTGGTGGCTGGCCACGGTCAGCCTCACCTGATCGAGGCTCACGCCCATGGCAGTCAGTCGCGCCTTGATGAAGTCGTGCTCGTTGCGGTTGACGATCAGGAACTCGGCATCCGGGAGATGCCGCAGCAGGGCCTGATAGGTGCGGATGGCTTCATCGAAGAGATACCAGCCCCCTGCCGACCCGACATAGCCCAGCACGAACCGGCCAGGGACCCCACGCTGCGGCGCCTCGGCCGGGGTGAATTGAGCCAGGTCGACACACGTGGGGATCACCATGAAGCGCTGCGCCCGACCCTGCATGTAGTCGAAGGCCTCCATGTCGCCCACCGCCGTGTGGGTCAGGGACACCACGGCATCGGCTTGCAGCAGGAACTTGCGCTCGAACCACTTGGCCACACGGTACAGCCGCGAAGCCTTGGGCCAGATGCCACCATCCACACGCTCGTCGGGCCAGAAGCCGCGCATGTCGAACAGGAAGCGCGCGCCGGTCAGCTTCTGGATGCCCAAGGCCATGACCGAGGCCACGTAGCTGCGCGCATGCACCAGCTTCAGCCCATGGCGCCACACCAGCATCAGGCCCGTCAGGGTGCCCAGGCAGATGTCCCACAGGGTGGCCAAGGCAGAAGGCCGCTTGTGATAGCGCATGGGGTGCCAGACCACACCGCCTTCGCTCAGCCGGTTCTCGATGCGTTGACGCGCCGTCACATTGGCCCAGTCTTCGGTCTTTTCAAAGCTGATGAGGTGGACGACGGCGCCTGGGGACAAGCGCAGCAAATAGGCCATCACCTGGGATTGCCCCAGGGGCTCCAGCATGCCGTCGTATGAGATGTACAACACCCCTGTTTTGGGCCGTGCCATGTGCTCGCTTTACTTCTTTGCCAGTCCGAACTTCAAACGGGCCCGATACCACAGGAAACTTGCCGGGTAATTGGCCCAACGGCGAATCTTCATCGGCAAGGGCAGCACTTGAGGTGAACTGCCACGAGGCAGATCCTTTCGAGCCCTGATGTCGATGATGTACGCCCCTTTGCCTGCCAGCGGCGGATAGTCCTCATAGGTCACGAACGGCGGCATGGGGGAGGTGTCGTGGCCCCAACGCTCGATGTGGATTTCACCGGAATAGGGACGATACAAGTCTTCGATGGCTTGAAAGTCACCCATCAGGAATGGCGAGCTTCCATGGAAATGAACCGGGGCGTTCATGATCACTTGCCCACCTGGCTTGCAGACTCGAAAGCACTGAAACAAGCCATAGGATGTGGGACACCCGAATTCGGCCCAATGTTCGATGGTCTGGTTGCCGATCACCAGGTCAAATTCTTCATCCTCGAAAGAAAGGCTTTGCAGGTTTTCGATTCGGGTTGCAATGCTCTTTTTCCCAAAATACTCCGCCTGAGTATCTATCGACTCGTATTTCGCTCCCGTTTCTTCGCAGATGGTTTTAAGCAAAGGCCAGGTTCCACAACCGATCTCAAGCACGCGCATGCCTGGTTGAATCAATGACCGATACGATTCGACGATGGCCAGGGTACATGCACCAATCGGCGCCGGCGGGATGGGGCGGCCATACTCCTGCAGTGCACGGCCATGAGCCCGGCACACATGCCCATCAAAGAACTCACATGCTTGACAATCAGGCATTCCTCAACCCTTCTTCCAGGCCACGAGATAGTGAGAAGGCGCACCGGGCAAAGCATGGATGGCATCTGCTAGCCATCGGAGCAAAATCGGATGCCGGACCCAGCGGCCAATGCGCCCGAAGATTCCGTTGCGCAATCGTGGCTTCAATCCGAATTCGACGTTGCGAACCTCCTGAAGGCCAAAGGCTCTCAACTCACTCCGAATACGATGCCGAGAGACGGGGCGAATGAAAGTGATCTCAATCTCTCCGGCCTTCACTCGCCCTTCTTTGTAACTTTCCACGATGTCCATGATCGCCAGCAAGCCGCCTGGACGAAGACAATCGGCCGCGGCGCCAAGCAATTGATGATGCACCTGGGCGTCCAGCACGGCCGACATCGTGGTGTGGAGCAACACGAGATCATGCTGCCCATGCAGATCAGTCATGGTCGCGACATCCCCACTGCGCAACTGAGCATCTGGGTAGTTTGCCTTCGCCCTTTCGATCATCGGCGTCAGAAGGTCCACACCGGTGATGTGTTTGGTAGGCACACCAATGTCCAGGAACAGCGGGAAATTCCTGCCCCAACCGCATCCAATTTCAAGCACTCGCCTCTCAATCAGTGGTGACGTCAGCCAGCCGTGCTGACGCAGCAGGTCATACAGATGTTCGCGAAAGGCGAACTCCGTGTAGGCAACCTGGGCTTGCAGTTGGTTGAATACAGTCTTTCCCCATACACGGAACTCTCCGTCCTCCGCGAAATACGCCAACTTCACGCGATCAGCATCACTCAACGACATGAATCGCCTCCTTCTTTCAGCACTTCAGCGTAGATCTGCTGCACCCTTTGCAACTGCTTTGCCACATCGAAATTCGACTCCACATGTCGCCGCGCATTGAGGCTCACACGCGCCAGCAAATCCGGTTGCTCAACCAGCCTGCGCATACATTGAGCCAAGGCGTCAACACTCCCAGGCTCGACAAGAAAGCCCGTTTCCCCGTCTGAGATGGCACGCGTGATGCCACCAACAGGTGTCGAGATCACAGGTAGGCCAACGGCCTGAGCATTGGCAATGACCACGGGCGGGCCTCCCTCGTCATCGCCATTGCTGGCGATGATCGAGGGCAACACGAAAATATCGTGCTCCTGAAGCAACTGTTTGAACAAGTCGAAGAAGCCCTTGCGACCTGCTGTATCGATCAACTCCACCTGATCAGCGATGCCATGAAGCTCGATACCTTGCTCGATTTGTCCCTTAAGCGGGCCATTTCCCGCAATGGTCAAACGAACAGGCAGGCCTGCCTTGACCAGGCGAGCGAAAGCTTCAAGCAGTAGGGGGTAGCCCTTCTTTTCCACAAACCTCGCCACGATCAAGAACTTCACCACACCGGCCTCGCCAACAGCTCGTGGAAAACGATGCGGGTAGTCATTGACGGGAATACCTATATCCCAAACCTCGATACGGCGAGGATCGCCCCCCAACTGAACAAGTCGATCTTTCACTTCGTCGCAAAGGACTACCACCCTCGACGCCATGGCCAGCATGGATTGGATGCGTGGGCGCCAGTAAGGATCGCGCAAGGCCTGACTGCCATCCACACCATAGAAGGTCACGACCATGGGCAACCTGGCATGGCGGACCAACGTTAGGCACTTGTAACCCATCATTCCGAAATGCGCATGCACAAGACAGGCCTTTCTCGCACGTGCCTCTGCATCGAAATATCGGTTCAAGCACCACAGATAGGGGCTTTCGATCACGCGCCGGGCCAAGAACCGGACGACTCGCTCAATTAACTCGTTTCGAGCAACTCGTCGGAAGTAACTCTTACGTGCATCCTCAATTGGATCAAACGGAAACGTCAACTTCCACTCGGCCAGGATGTGCCCAACAAACGGGCCCTGTGAGTTCACCTGCTCAAACACGTAATTCTCGCCCGTTGCCGCATAGCCCTCAATCAGATGCAGCACGTTTCGCGAAGGTGACTTGACGGATTCAAGTGTTGCGGACAAATTGACCTCTTGAAAGCTTTAAGGAGTAAACCAAATACGCCAGATAACACAGCGCATAAGCGACCGCATAGAAGGCAAGTACAGCGTGAGCAGATGCCTGAATGTACCCAGCGATGGCCATGCCAGATGCCAGAAAACCCAACATGATCACATGCAGCCACAACTCGAACCTCAGTTTGCCCGCGAGCAGGATTACATAAGTGAGTGGGTGTGAAACAAATTTCATCAGATAAACCGGCAGAAGAATTCGCGCAAACTCAGCCGCCGGGCGCCACTTTGCGCCAAACACCATGGTAAACAAGTCAGGCAAGAGCCAGAACAAAGGGAGCCCAACGGCCAAAGATATTCCGCCAAGCACGTATCCCGTTTTGACAAAAACCTCCCGGCATTCACCCCTATCATGGAACGCGGCCGTAGCACGCTGACGAAACACTTCTGCCACGGAACTCCCTACCAGATTGGCTGGCACAGCCAACACCCTCTGAGTCAGCGTGTAATAGCCCATGGCGACCGGAGAAAAAAGATACCCCAAAAAGACCAAAGGTAATTGATACAGAACCTGGCTCAACGCATCCACGCCCATGGCCTGCAGCGAGAACGTTTTAACCTCGAGAAATGCGTCTCTCCATTCGATCGGCTCGCGCTTGGACACAAAGGGCCGATCCTCCCTGTAAGTCTGAGCCGACCAGATTATGGCGGTGGCCAAGTAGGCCAGCAACGAACCCCATATCAACCCATCTTTGAAAGGCCAAATACCAACGAAGACAAACTGTAAGGCCACCAGCAAAACAGTTTGAATAAAGCGATAGCTGGCCATTGTGCGGAAGCGAGAATGTCTGTTGTGCCAACTGCCCAATGTGTTGAAAACCGCAATGGCACCCGCAGCAACAGGAGTTGTCCATATCCACTGCGGCGCGATCAAATGCGTGTGCAGGGCATAGATTTGACAACCAATCCATGCGAGCAATGACAGGGCCATTGCGCCAGCACCGGCTACGCATATCGCCATCTTCACCAGCTTGGCAGCCCTGTCATTGCTGTCTGCTGTGACAACCGACAAATCCAACCTCAGATTGATGAAGATACCAAGAATGCCGACAGCAGCTGAGTAAGCGCCAAAAATACCGAACTGCTCAATCGAGTAGACACGTGTCAACGCCGGCAACACAGCAAACAGCAGAGCTTGTGACGCCACAGTGCTGGTCAACAAGGTGAGCACGTCATGTAGGAAGTGTCGGCGTGACACAAGCAATTTCACGTTGAATGCAAACGATGTGCTGTTGTCTCGATGGGTTTCAGTTCGGCGCCAAGATGGACCGCACAGCCTCGATGACGTCAAGCACATCCTCATCCGTGAGCTTGGCAGAAATCGGCAGACTGACGGTGCGCTCTCCTATGAGCTTCGCATGCGGAAAATCTTCAGTCCGCCACCCCAAAAGACTTTGATAGACAGGGTGCTCAGGCAAGCTGACGTAGTGGACACCCACCCCTATATGCTTTTTGGTCATTTTGTCCAGGAATTCATCTCGCGCAACTGGTGAGCGATCCGGATCAATAAGCAGGCTGAACAGATGATATGCATGACGAGTCTCGGCCTCAGGAGGTGCGGGCAGCGCCACGGGCAAATCGGCAAAAGCCTCCATGTATTGCCCCCAGATCTGCTCTCGACGTTTCCAATAGGTTTCCACCTTTTCCAGCTGATGAATGCCCAGGGCCGCCTGCATATCGGTCATGTTGTATTTGAATCCGACCTCGGTTACCTGATAGTGTTTGTATCCGTCATCTCCGAAACGCTTCCATGCATCCTTGTTCATGCCATGAAGGGCAAGCGTCTTCAAACGATTGATTTTCCCGGGATCACGGGCCAACAACATGCCCCCTTCTCCCGTCACCACGTTCTTTGTCACATAAAAACTGAAGCAACCTAAGTCACCAAAGGTGCCAGCGGGACGACCTTTGTATTCAGTCTCGATTGCGTGCGCACAGTCCTCGATGACCGCCAAGCCATGTTCTTTCGAAATGGCCATGATGGCGTCCATGTCGCAGGCGCGACCCGCGAAATGAACGGGCAGAATGGCGCGTGTGCGAGGCGAGATTCTCTTCCTGATTTCGACAGGGTCGATGTTGAACGTGTCGGGGTCTACATCGGCCAGCACGGGTGTCGCGCCAGCATGCAAGATCGCGTTTACAGTTGCGCAAAAAGTCATGGGCGTGGTGATTACTTCATCACCGGCTTGCAAGTCCAGGCTCTTGAGTGCCAGATGCAACGCTGCCGTGCAGGAGTTGACCGCAACCGCTTGTTCATGCCCCTTGTACTGAGCGAACGCATCTTCAAAACGGGCGACTCTCGGGCCAGTACCGATCCAACCGCTCCGAAGACAGTCCAGGACCTCCTGAATTTCATCTTCGCTGAGCTTGGGAGAACCAAATACCAAGAAGTTTTCCTTGGTGCGTTGCGACATAACAACCTCTCTCAAATGCGCGGCGCTTTGCCGCAAGGTTCAAACCGAAACCCGGAGTTCAAGCGTTTGACACCGAACCCCCCAAAAACGCAATCAAGCGGAGGCCACCGCCCAACGGCAACGATCGCGCAAACCAGAACAATTCACCGCCAAAAGCTGCGCCGGAGTGCCGACTTGATGCGACGCAACTGCTCGGCCTTTTGTCCATCCGCCTCTGGCGCGCTCATTCGGTGCGACACAAAAACATAGACCAGGAGCAGGAAAAAGCCCGTCACACCCGCCAGCAGCGCCGTTCGAAACCGCTTCGGGCCACTGCGCGTTTCTGGCGGCACAGCCGCATCCAGCACTTGCACCGCCGGGCCTTCGCGGCTTTCATCGACCCGGGCCAGCTCATATTGCCGCGCGAACAATTCGTACAAGGTTTCCTGGTACTTGAACTCGCGGTAACGGGCGACATACTGCCCCCGGTCACCATCCAGGCGAGGGGTGTCGCGGTT
>CANBUA010000048.1 GCA_947372535.1 Burkholderiales bacterium | reverse complement strand
CCGGTCATCATCCTGGCGCTGACCTCCAAGACGCGCACGCCTGGCCAGATCTACGACGCCATCTCCAACATCGTGCAGCAGAAGGTGGCCCAGGTCAAAGGCGTGGGCGACGTGGAAATCGGCGGCGGCTCATTGCCGGCCATCCGCGTGGAGGTCAACCCGCTGGCGCTCAATCAATATGGCCTGAGCACGGAGGACGTGCGGGCGGCCATCCAGTCCAGCAACGCCACGCGCCCCAAAGGCGATGTCGAAGGCGAAGGCCAGCGCTGGCAGGTCTACACCGGCACCGACACGGGCAACACCAAGGCCACCGGCCGCAGCGCCGCCGACTATCAAAACCTCGTGGTGTCCTGGCGCGATGGCGCGCCCATCCGCTTGAGCGACATCGCCACCGTGAAGGATGGCGTGGAGGACACCCGCACCCTGGGCCTGTTCAACGGCCAGCCTTCGGTGGTGGTGCTGGTCACGCGCCAGCCGGGCGCCAACGTCATCCAAACCGTCGATGGCGTGCGCGCCTTGTTGCCGGCGCTGCGTGCGCAACTGCCGCAGGACATCGACATCCAGGTGGCCTCCGACAGTACCAACTCCATCCGCTCGTCCTTGCACGATGTCGAGATCACCCTGGTCATCTCCATCCTGCTGGTGGTGCTGGTGGTCAGCATGTTCCTGCGCAACCTGCGCGCCACCATCGTGCCCGCCGTGGCCACGGTGGTGTCCTTGCTGGGCACCTTCGGCGTCATGTACCTGTTCGGCTTCAGCCTGGACAACCTCAGCCTCATGGCCCTGACCGTGGCCACGGGCTTTGTGGTCGACGACGCCATCGTGGTGCTGGAGAACACCACCCGCCACATCGAAAAGGGCATGGACCGTTTCGAGGCCGCCTTGCTGGGCGCCAAGGAGGTCGGCTTCACCGTGCTGTCGATCAGCCTGAGCCTGATCGCCGTGTTCATCCCGCTGCTCTTCATGGGCGGGCAGGTGGGTCGCTTGTTCCGCGAGTTCGCCGTCACGCTGTCATCGGCCGTGATGATCTCGCTGGTGATCTCGTTGACGACCACGCCCATGATGTGCGCCTGGTTGCTCAAGCCGCCCCAGCGCGATGCCGCCGGCAATGTGCCCCAGCCCGGCTGGTGGGCTCGCCAGGCCGAGCGAGGCTACGATGCCTTGCTGCGGGTGTACGAGCGCAGCCTGGACTGGGCCTTGCGCACCCGCTGGCTGGTGCTGCTCTCCTTGCTGGGCGTGGTGGTGCTCAATGTCTACCTGTTCATCACGGTGCCCAAGGGCTTCTTCCCACAGCAGGACAACGGCCAGCTCAATGGCGGTTTGCGCGCCGATCAAAGCATGTCCTTCCAGGCCTTGCAGGGCAAACTCACCGCACTGGTCAACATCATCCACAAGGACCCGGCCGTGGACACGGTGGTGGGTTTCACCGGTGGCGGCCGGGCTGGCGGCGGCTTCGTCTTCGTCAACCTCAAGCCGCGTGGCGAGCGCAAAGACACGGGCCAGGCCGTGATTGCCCGCCTGCGGCCTCAGCTGTCCCAAGTGACTGGTGTGAGCCTTTTTCTCAACCCGGTGCAGGATTTGCGCATGGGTGGGCGCGCCAGCAACTCGACCTACCAGTACACGCTCAAGAGCGACAACAGCGCGGACCTCAAGCTGTGGGCCGGCAAGCTGGCCGCCGAGCTCAAGCGCCACCCCGAGCTGTTCACCGACGTGGACACCGACGACCAGGACAACGGCTTCGAGACCTTCGTGGACATCGACCACGACAGCGCGTCGCGCTTAGGGATCACGGCCCGCGACGTGGACAACGCTCTGTACAACGCCTTCGGCCAGCGCCAGGTGGCCACGCTCTACGACGAGCTCAACCAATACCACATCATCCTGGAGGTGGGTGGCGCCTACAAGCAAAGCCCGTTGGCCTTGGGCGATGTGCGCATTCCCGTCAAGGCCGCCGCCAGCACAGGCACCAGCGCCACCGTGATCAACCCTTCGCTGCGCGACAACGCCACCGGCCAGGCGCTCAACGACACCCTGACCGCCATGACGCCCTTGAGCGCCATTGCCAGCGTGCGCGAGCAAGCCACGGCCTCGGGCATCAACCACCAGGATGGCGACATCGCCACCACCGTGTCCTTCAACCTGACCGAAGGCCGCTCATTGAGCGATGCGCAGGTGGGCATGGCCCAGGCCCAGGCCGACATCGCCATGCCGAGCAATCTGCATGGCAGCTTCCAGGGCACGGCGAAAAACTTTCAGGAGTCGCAAAGCCGGCAGCCGCTGCTGATCCTGGCAGCGGTGGTGGTGATCTACATCGTGCTGGGCGTGCTGTACGAAAGCCTCATCCACCCCATCACCGTGCTGTCCACGCTGCCCTCGGCGGGTGTGGGCGCGGTGCTGGCGTTGATGGTCTTCAACATGGAGTTCTCGCTGATCGCGTTGATCGGTGTCTTCCTGCTGATTGGCATCGTCAAGAAGAACGCCATCTTGATCATCGACTTCGCGCTGGAAGCCGAGCGCACGCGGGGTCTGTCCAGCCTGGATGCCATCCGCGAAGCCTGCTTGATGCGTTTTCGCCCCATCCTCATGACGACCATGGCGGCGGCTTTGGGCGCCTTGCCCCTGGCCATCGGATTTGGCGATGGCGCGGAGTTGCGTCAGCCACTGGGCATCGCCATCATCGGTGGGTTGCTGGCTTGCCAGGTGCTGACCTTGCTCACGACGCCAGTGGTCTACCTGGCGCTCGATGGCTGGCGCCGACGTGGCAAAGCTGAGGATGCCGACCAGGACCGAGCAGCCCCGGGCCAGGGTGATCTGGCAGAGGCGACATGATGAGGCATGGTCCATGCAACGGCAGAGATCCCCAGCGAGGCATGGGCTATTCGGATTGCCGTCATGATCCGAGTCCAGGATGCCGTTGGATGAATTGACGAATTGATTGCACGAAACCCTCCTCAGGAATCCAAACCGATGCCCAACGACGACGCCCGCCGCAACCCCCACCACGAGCACATCGCGCTCGTTCTGCAAGGCGGGGGCGCCCTGGGCGCCTACCAGGCCGGCGTCTATGAAGAGATCGCCAGGATTCCTCGCGAGCCGCACTGGGTGGCGGGCATCTCCATCGGGGCCATCAACGCTGCGCTGATCGCCGGCAACCCGCCCGAGTTGCGCGTGGCCAGGCTGCGCGAGTTCTGGGAGCTGGTCTCGTCCCGCTTCAGCAGCCTGGCGCCGCAGATTGACTTTCAGCGCTCGGCCTTTCATCAGTTCAGCGCTGGCGTGTCCGCGGTCATGGGCGTCAACGGCTTTTACCGGCCGCGCTTGATCCCGCCGATGTGGCAGCCCGACGGCACGGATGCGGCCATCAGCATCTACGACACGGCGCCGCTGCGTGCGACCCTGGAGCGTCTGGTCGATTTCGATTTGATCAATCAGAAGAAGGTGCGCTTGTCGGTGGGCGCCGTGAACGTGCGGACGGGTAACTCGATCTTCTTCGACAACATGAATCAGAAGATCGGGCCGGAGCACATCATGGCCAGCGGCGCCCTGCCACCTGCTTTCGCGCCGGTCGAGATCGACGGCGAGCTGTACTGGGATGGCGGCATCGTCTCGAACACGCCACTGCAATACGTGCTGGACAACCGGCCCAAGAAGGGGCGGTTGATGATCGCCCAGGTCGATCTGTTCAACGCCCGCGGCGAGGCGCCAACGACCTTGAGCGCCGCCTTGATCCGCCAGAAGGACATCGTCTATTCAAGCCGCACGCGCTTCAACACCGACCAGGCCGCACGCCTGGAGCGTCACAAGCGGGACCTCAGCGCGTTGATCGCGCGCCTGCCTGCCGAATTCCAGGACGACCCGGAAGTGTTGCGCCTGAAGGGCTCCTGCCACGAAGGCCACATCGACATCGTCCACCTGATCTACCGCCAGAACGAGTTCGAGCTGGACTCGAAAGACTACGAGTTCTCGCGCTCGACGGTGGACATCCACTGGCAGGCCGGCAAACAAGACATGGCCAACACGACCGCGCACCCGGACTGGTTGACCAAATCCGAGGGCGACCACGGCATCACCATCTATGACCTGTCGCGCGACCGGCAAAACATCATTGAAGCCCCAGGAGCCCCAGCATGAACATCCAGGACGTGCGTGCGAACGCCTTTGCCATGCCCTTGACCAGCCCGGCCTTTCCGCGCGGGCCTTACCGCTTCGTGCGCCGGGAGTACCTGATCATCACTTACGAGACGGACATCGATGCGCTGCGCGCCGTCGTGCCCGAGCCCTTGCAAGTGACCGAGCCGCACGTGAAGTACGAGTTCATCCGCATGCCCGATTCCACGGGGTTTGGTGACTACAGTGAGTCGGGCCAGGTGATCCCGGTCAGCTTCGAGGGCACGAAAGGCAGCTATGTGCACTCGATGTACCTCAACGATCATCCGCCGATCGCCGGAGGCCGCGAGCTTTGGGGCTTTCCCAAGAAGCTGGCCGATCCCAAGCTCACGGTGGACACCGACACCCTGATAGGTTCTTTGGACTACCGCTCGGTCAAAGTGGCCACGGGCACCATGGGCTTCAAGCACAAGACGGTCGATCTGGAAGGGGTGCGCGCCGCGCTGGCCGCGCCCAACTTCTTGCTCAAGATCATCCCGCACGTCGATGGCACGCCACGCATTTGCGAACTGGTGCGCTACTTCACCACCGATGTCACACTGCATGGTGCATGGACCGGGCCGTCGTCGCTGGAGCTGCATCCGCATGCCTTGGCGCCCGTGGCGGACCTGCCGATCAAACGCATCGTGTCTTCGCTGCACTTCGTGGCTGACATGACCCTGGAGTTGGGCGAGGTGGTGTTCGACTACCTGGCGCCCAAGCCCTGAGGCCAGGCCTCATCCCCATTGATTCACCCACCCATTCACCTCGTCAGGAAAACACCATGCTTTTGAAAGACAAAACCGCCTTCATCACGGGTTCGGCCAGCGGCATCGGCCGTGAGATCGCCGTCGTGTTCGCCCGCGAGGGTGCCAACATCGTGATCGCCGACCTGAACAAGGCCGCCGCAGATGCCACGGCCGCCGAGTTGACCGCCAGTGGCGCCAAGGCCATCGGCGTGGCGGTCGATGTGACCAGCGAAGCGCAGGTGGACGCCGCCGTGAAAGAGGCCGTTGACCACTTTGGCCCCATCGATGTCCTCATCAGCAATGCCGGCATCCAGATCGTGCACCCCGTCGAGGAGTTCACTTTTGATGACTGGAAGAAGATGCTGGCCATCCACCTGGACGGCGCCTTCCTGACCACGCGCGCCTGCCTCAAGAGCATGTACGCCTCGGGCCGTGGCGGCTCGGTCATCTACATGGGTTCGGTGCACTCCAAAGAGGCATCGGTGCTCAAGGCCCCTTATGTGACGGCCAAGCACGGCCTGATCGGCCTGTGCAAGACGGTGGCCAAGGAAGGTGCCAAACACAATGTGCGCGCCAACGTGATCTGCCCCGGCTTCGTGCGCACGCCGCTGGTGGACAAGCAGATCCCTGAGCAGGCCAAGACCCTGGGCATCACCGAGGCCGAGGTGATCAAGAACGTCATGCTCAAGGAAACCGTGGACGGCGAGTTCACGACCACGGACGACGTGGCGCAGGTCGCGCTGATGTTCGCCTCGTTCCCGACCAACGCCTTGACGGGCCAATCGCTGGTGGTCAGCCACGGCTGGTTCATGCAGTAAAAAAAAGGGCGCGGCTTTTGAAGGCCGCGCCCTTTGGCTCGATCAAGCGGCCAACAGGCCCGCCTGCACAGTGGTCGGCGCCACCTCGTAGTGGTCGAACTGCATCGAGTACTGCGCCCGGCCTGAGCTCAGTGCCCGCAGTTGCCCGATGTAGCCGAACATCTCCTTCAGCGGCACATGCGCCTCAATGACAGACGCGTTGCCACGCACGTCCTGCGCGCGCACATGGCCGCGCCGGCGCATCAGGTCACCGATGACATCGCCCAGGTGGTCGGCCGGGGTGATCACCTCGACCGCCATCACGGGCTCCAGCATCAGCGCACCAGCCCTGGATGCGGCCTCCCGGAAGGCCGCACCCGCCGCCAGCTCGAACACCATCGCCGACGAGTCCCGCTCGTGATGACTGCCATCAAGCAGCGTGGCCTTGAAGTCCACGCAAGGATGGCCGCCCAGCACGCCCGAGAGCGCCGCGCGCCGCACACCCGCCTCGATGGCCGGGATGAACTCACGCGGGATGGCGCCGCCCGTGACCAGGTTGTCGAACTGCACGCCCTCGCCCCGTGCCAAGGGTGTCAGCCTCAGCTTGAGCTCAGCGAACTGGCCAGGACCACCTGTCTGCTTCTTGTGCACATGATGAACCTCCACCTCACGCGAGATCGTCTCGCGGTACGCCACCTGTGGCCTGCCGACCGCCACCGCCACGCCAAAGCGTGTGCGCAGCTTCTCCAGCGAGACCTCCAGTTGCAGCTCGCCCATGCCGGACAGGATCAACTGACCTGACTCGCCGTCCTGCCGCACGCGCAGACTGGGGTCCTCACGCGTGAGCAAGTGCAGCGCCTTGCCCAGGCTTTGCTGATCCGTGTGCGTCCTGGGCTCGACCGCGATGTCGATCACCGCCTCGGGCACGGTGATCTCCTCCAGCAGCACCGGGTGCTTGGGGTCGCTCAAGGTGTGACCCGTGAGCGTGTCCTTCAGCCCCACCACGCCGACGATGTCGCCCGCCGTCACGTCATGACGCTCGCGCCGCTGGTCCGCATGGACCTCGTACAGGCGTGCGATGCGTTCCTTCTTGCCCGTGGAGGCATTGAGGACCACATCACCCGCCTGCAGGCGCCCTTCGTACACGCGCAAGAAAACCATCGAGCCATGCTCGCCTTCGACCAGCTTGAAGGCCAGGGCCGACAAGGGTCGGTCTGCCGCGGCGCGGTCATCACTGGTTGTGGCAAGCAGACGGTCCTCGGGCGCAGGCAGGTAGTCGACCACGGCATCCAGCAAGGGCTCGACCCCCTTGTTCTTGAATGCCGAGCCGGCCAGCACGGGTACGATTTCGCCACGCAACGTCCCAGTGCGCAGACAAGCCCGCAGCGTTTCCACCGCGATGGCATCACCCTCGCCGCGCACATAGGCGGCCAGCGCCAGCTCGTCTTGCTCGACCACGGCCTCGACCAGGCGAGCGCGTGCCTGCTGCGCCTGAAGCAGCATCTCGGAGGGGATCTCGGCGGTGTCGTAGCGGTCGCCGACATGCTCACCCTGCCACAGCAGGGCCTGCATGCTCAGCAGGTCCACCACGCCCTTGAAATCGCCTTCGATGCCGATCGGCAGTTGCAGCACGGCGGTGCGCACGCCCAGGCGTTCTTCGATCATGCGCACCACGCGCTCGAAGTCCGCACCGACGCGGTCCAGCTTGTTGATGAAGGCCACGCGCGGCACCTGGTACTGGTCGGCCAGGCGCCAGTTGGTCTCGGTCTGCGGCTCGACACCCGCCACACCATCGAACACGACCACAGCCCCGTCGAGCACGCGCAGCGAGCGGTTCACCTCGATGTTGAAATCGATGTGGCCCGGCGTGTCGATGAGGTTGATCTGCGCGCCACGCCAGAAGACGGTGGTGGCCGCGCTGTTGATGGTGATGCCGCGTTGCCGTTCCTGCGGATCGAAGTCCATCGTGGTCGTGCCCTTGTGGACCTCGCCCATGCGGTGACTTTCACCGGTGTAGAACAGGATGCGTTCGGTGGTGGTGGTTTTGCCCGCGTCGACGTGGGCGATGATGCCGATGTTGCGGCGTGTGGGTAGCGTGTTCATGCGGATCTTTCAGTGCATTGAATGAAGGCGGTGGCCCGGCCTTCAATGCGAGATCCGATCGAAGGCTCAGGGCAGGCGTTTGACTTGCGTCGAGAGGGGGCCAAGGCGCGGGCGCAAGCCGACGCGTGCCTTGGCAGCACCAATCGTGTTGATCAACTTGTCGTAGGTGTGCATGACGGGCACTTTCTGGTTGGCGAAAAAAATAAAACCCCGGAAGCCTTGAAGGCCTGCCGGGGTTTGCGCCGGAAGGCCATCGAGCCTTCCGATCCATGAATCGAAAAGGCTATCGCAGCAAAGCGGTGATCGTGAAATCACGCGTGTCGGTGGTGGTGAAAGCGAAACGAATCATGGGTGGATGAATGCGCAGGTAAACAGTTGAGACGAAGCCTGAAAGGCACGACTGACCGTCTATGTTGCACCTTTTGCGCGGCCTGTGCAATAGCCCTCACGGCTGACAGGACAAGGCAGTTGCACCGACATTAGAGGCTCCTCATCAGGCCATTTCCGCATATGCACATGACACAACATCATGAAGCCGAGGCTCCGGTCGCCTGGCGCCAGCCTCCGCTACAGGCCAACGTGGCTGAGGTGGGCCACTCGACGCCGCCATCAGCCATCGTGGCCGAGGTGCAGGCCGGCCTGTCCTGCACGCCCAAGCGCCTGTCGTCCAAGTTCTTCTACGACGCACGCGGGTCAGACCTGTTCGAGCGCATCTGTGACCAGCCGGAGTACTACCTCACGCGCACCGAGCTGGGCATCATGCAGACGCAGGGCGCAGACATGGCGCGGGCCCTGGGCTTGCGCGTGCGGCTGGTGGAGTTCGGCAGTGGCAGCGGACTGAAGACGCGTCTGCTGCTCAGCCACATGGCCGCGCCGGCTGCGTATGTGCCGGTGGAGATTTCGCGCGCCTCGCTGGACGCCAGCGTGGTGGCCTTGAAGCAAGCCATGCCCCATCTGGAAGTGATGCCCTTGGAGGCTGACTTCACGCAGCCGCTGGCCTTGCCCTGGCCCCAGGCCGCAGCCGTTCGAACCGTGGTGTATTTCCCGGGCTCGACGCTGGGCAATTTTGAGCCGCATGACGCCATGGCCATCCTGCGCAACATCCGAGCCACCGTGGGTGATGAGGGTGGGGCACTGATCGGCATCGACCTGCAAAAATCCACCGCCGAACTGGAGGCCGCCTACAACGACCGCGCTGGTGTCACCGCCGAGTTCACGCTCAACATGCTCACCCACCTCAACCGCATGGCCGGCACCGACTTCGATGTGTCGGCCTTTGCCCACCGCGCCCGCTACAGCCAGGCCCGCAGCCGAATCGAGACCGATTTGATCAGCCTGACGGATCAGCAGGTGAAATTGGGCGATGCCGTTTTCCACTTCCGCGAGCACGAGGCGATGCGCGTGGAGTACAGCCACAAGTATTCGCTCCAGGATTTCAGCGGTTTCGCGGCGCAGGCGGGCTTTCACATGTCCCGCTGCTGGACAGATGCCGGCCGTCGCTTTGCGGTGGTGTACCTGGAGAGCACGCCAACCGACCTGACGCGGCGTTGACACCATGGATGCCGTCAACGCCAGGCTGCTGGACCGATACCTGCAAGTGCGTGCGCACACCGAACACCTGGCCTCACCCTTGAGCCCGGAGGACATGGTGGTGCAGTCCATGCCGGACGCCAGCCCGGTCAAATGGCACTTGGCGCACACCAGTTGGTTCTTTGAGACCTTCCTGCTGAGTCCTCAGGTGCCCGGCTACCAGCTGTTCGACCCGCAGCATGCCTTCCTGTTCAACTCCTACTACGAAGCCCTGGGACCTCGCCAGCACAAGACGCATCGGGGCTTGATGACACGGCCCGCCTTGCCCGAGGTCATGGCTTACCGGCAGCACGTGGATGCGCACATGAGGGATTGGTTGGCCTCGTCGCAGGCCGCTGCCTTGCAGCACCTGGTGTGGCTCGGCCTGGCGCACGAAGAGCAGCACCAGGAACTGCTGCTCATGGACGTGTTGGACCTGTTCAGTCGCTCGCCGCTCAAGCCGGCCTACAACGCCGAATACGGCCTGGTGCCGGCCCCGGGCCGCGAAGGCCGCTTCATCCGCTGCGAAGGCGCCATGGTGGACATCGGCCATGCGGGCGATGGCTTTGCCTTCGACAATGAATCGCCGCGCCACAGCACTTGGCTGGGCGAGTTCGAGATCAGCGATCGCCTGGTCACCAACCGGCAGTGGCTGGCCTTCATGGCCGATGGCGGCTATGCGCGGCCCGAGTTTTGGCTGGCCGATGGCTGGGCCGTGGTGCAGGCACAAGGCTGGCGCTCGCCCGAGTACTGGATGTCGTGCGAGGGCGGTGAATGGCATCACCTCAATTTGCGAGGCCTGCATCCTTTGGACCTTGAGGCGCCCGTGATGCACATCAGCTATTACGAGGCGGCGGCCTATGCCTGCTGGGTAGAGGCGCGACTGCCCACCGAGGCGGAGTGGGAATGCGCGGCCCGCGCAGGTGCGCTCGAACAGGTCGATGATGCCGCTTGGCAATGGACGCAAAGCGCCTACAGCGCTTACCCCGGCTACCGCGCGCCGCGCGATGCCATCGGCGAGTACAACGGCAAGTTCATGGTCAACCAGATGGTGCTTCGCGGCGGTGCCCATGCCACACCGCCCGGCCATGCCCGCATCAGCTACCGCAACTTCTACCGGCCCGAGCAGCGCTGGATGTTTTCAAGCCTGAGGCTGGCGCGGGACGTGGCCGTAAAATCAGGGGCATGAACCCCACCGATCCTCTCGTCGAGACCGACGCCATTGACGACCCTGCTGCGCCCATCATGGAGGCCCGCCTATGGCGCGACAACGGCTGGACTGCGAAGGTCGTCAAGAACGAGGACGACGATGGCTGGGCCGTCGAGATGTACCTCGATGGCCAGGCTGAGCCGGCCCTGGTCGGCCCCTGGACCATGGGGCGCGACAAGAAGAACCCCAAGCCGCTGGACACCTCGGCCTTCATCACCTTGGTCAAGACGGCCAAGGAAGTGGTTCGACGCCACGAGCAGCACCTGCACGCGATCCTGCACAAAGCGCAGGTGGTGAGCACGGACGAGGGCCGCTGGACGGTCACGCTGGACATCGTGCCGGACGAGGATGAGCCGCATGCCTGGCTGGCTGCGCAGGACACCGATGGCGAGCCCGTGGCCCGGGTGAAGGTGCGGGCCGATTTCAAACTGAGTTCGAGCAGCGCGGCGGCTTGGGTGGCCACGGGCTTTGGCAAGCCTCGCTGACTGCATCTCAGGGACGGCGTGGCGCCTGGCGCTTTTCCTCGCGCAGCATGAACAGATAGAGTCCTTCGACCTTCTCCCGCGCCCAAGGCGTTTTGCGCAAAAAGCGCAGGCTGGACGTGATGCTGGGCTCGTTGGCGAAACAGTTCAAAGGGATGCGCTCGGCCAGGCCGCGCCAGCCATACCCCTCGACCAGGGCGGTGAGGACGGCCTCCAGCGTCAGCCCGTGAAGCGGGTTGCGGGCCTGGGTGGGCGGCGAGGAGGGGGGCGGGGCGTCGGGCGGCTGCTGCATGGACGTGATTCTGGCAGCATCTCCAAGCCCCGCCGGGCTTTTCAGTGGGTGTCTTTCGACAACTCGATCAGGTCGGGCTGCCAGCCCTTGAACACGTCGATCACGTGCTGGCGCTGGGTCGGCGTGGTGCGGTTGTGCACCGATGCCGACATCTGACAGCCCGCTGTGATCCAGCGTTGCCACTCGAGCCTGAACTTGGGATCTTGCGGGTCCACCAGGTCCATCATCAAGGCCCTGAGTTGCGGCTCGGCCTGAGCCACGGTTTCCTTTTGAGTCTGAATCTGACGCAGCAGGGCGATCAGCTTGGTCTGAAAGCGCAGGCGCAACTGGTAGAAGGTCGAGGCATCCAAAGGCAGGTGGGCGATGTCCTCGGACAACTGCTTGCGCTGCTCGCTGGAAAAGCGCCCGTAGAACAGCTCGATCCACTTGGTGGCGAAATCATCCAGCGCTTCACGCCGCTCGGCCGGGTCCTTTTGCAGGAAGTCGTCGGTGAAGTCTTCGTTCATGTCCTGGAAATGCTCTTCCAGGTTGTTGAGTTGGCGCGGCCCCAGCGTCACGGCGAGCTTGGCCAGTTGCGGGGCGATGTGGTCGACGGCGTTTTTCATCCAGACCTCCATCTCATCACGTCGCTTGCAGGCCAGGGCAGGCGTGATGTCGCCGCCTGCATCGATCTGAGCCTGGGTCAGGAACTGCGCGTAAATGGGCAGCTGCGTGCTGCGGTGCCAGGCAAACCAGTCGCGGATGGTGGCCTTGGCCACGGCTTGCTGCGGTTTCTCCAGGCTGAAGGCCCGGTTGGTGCGCCAGTAAACGTAGTTGTGCGCCTGGTTGTAGGCCAGTTGGATCAGGCTGAAACTGCAGGCAGTCAGCACGGTGGTGAGGGCCAATACGGCGGCGATCGCCCAAAGGCGGGAGAAAGAATATGACGTTTGCGAGAGCGTCTTGTCAGCGTTAGAGCAGCGAATGGCCATGTGTCACCTTGTTTTTATCCAAAAAAGCGCTGGGATGATCATGCGCGCCGCGAAGTTGATGGCGGACGGGCATGAACCCGGGGGCCTCTGTGATGAGGTCCTTGAAGCTTTCTTGGCAAGGCGTGTGCCCGAAGTCTTCAGCGATCGCCTTTGATTCGGACACCTTGCATGGATGGCGCTTTGAGTCTCGCCGAAGGGCTGCCGTGGACCTCGCCGAAGCGCGGGCTCTGCGCCGTCCAGTCCTGGGTAGCGGTTTCGATCTCGCCCTGGGTGCGCGCCACGAAGTTCCACCACAGCAACGGTGATTGATCAACGGGTTGGCCGCCGATCAGCATCCATCGGGCCGCTTGCGTGGTGCGCAATGACAGGCTGCTCAAGCCGGTCGGCAGATAGCACAAGGTGCCAGGGCTGAAGGTCTCTCCTGCGATGTCGGCCTGGCCTTCCAGCACCATGACGCCATGCTCGTGGTCGGGCTGCAAGGGCAGCTCGGTCTGGGTCGGGCCATGGCTGATGAAGTCCATGGCCAGCAAGGGCGAATGCACCTGCACGGGCGAGGTGGCGCCCAAGGCATCGCCCACCAGCAAGGTGATGTCCAGGCCGTCGTGCTTGAACACAGGCAGTTTGGCGTGGTGTACGAAAGCTGGGGCCATGTCGTGAACGGCATCGGGCAGGGCGATCCACAACTGCACCGCGTGCACGCGGCCACCGGCCTCCGAGGTGGAATCTTCGGCGTGCGAGATGCCGTGGCCGGCGGTCATGAGGTTGACTTCGCCAGGCCGAATCACCTGCACGAAACCCAGGCTATCGCGGTGGGTGATCTCACCCTCCATCATCCAGGTGAAGGTCTGCAGGCCGATGTGTGGGTGCGGGCCCACGTGCAGGCCTTGACCGGCTGCGAAGTCTGCGGGCCCCAGGTGGTCCATGAAGCACCAGGCGCCGATGGTGTGGCGCTGCAGATGCGGCAAGGCGCGGGCGATGCCGAAGCCTTCATTCAACTGGGTGATGCGCGCGGCCAGCCGCTGGGGCTGGGCCTGGTTGGTGGTGGGCATGCTCAAACCTTGTCCGTGTCGGGTGCGGACGATTCTGGCACCAGATGCGGTCAAGCGCCGTTGGCCCGTTGCCGCTGATCGGGCGGCTCGGCCTGGCGCCGCATCTCGTCGGCATGCAACTCCTGGCTGCGGGTGAAGCGCAGGTGGGTGATGTCGGGCGGGAAGAACATCCCCCAGGTCCACTCCCAGAAGATGCGCAGCTTGCGCCCGAAAGAAGGCATTTGCGACAGGTAGTAGCCGCGCCAGACCAACCAGGCCAGCCAGCCAGTCAGCGGGATGCCGCCAACCTCGGCGACACCTTTGAGGTGCCCGATGGAGGCCATCATGCCGCGGCTGCGGTGGCTGAATGCCTGAGTGGGCCGCCCGGCCAGCTTGGCCACCAGGTTGCCTGCCAGGTGCCGAGCCTGGCGCACGGCGAACTGCGCCGTGGGCGGCGAGAGGGTGCCGTCCAGCGCATTGGGCACGCAGGCGCAATCGCCCAGGGCCCACAAGCCATCGATGCCATGCACGGCCATGTCGGGCTCGACGGCGATGCGGCCTTGCGTGCAGGGCAGGCCCAGTTTGGCGGCCAGCGGATTGGCCTGCGTGCCGATGGTGCAGATGATGGTCTGACCTGGGATGAACTCGCCCTCGGACAGGCGCACGCCATCGGCCGACAGGGAGGCGGCGCGGGTCTCCAGCCGCACGGTGACACCGCGCTCGCGCAGCGATTGCAGGGCGGCGGCGCCCAGGCGTGGCGAGAGCTCAGGCAAGAGACGTTCGGTACCGTGCAGCACCGTGACCTGAAGCTCCTCTGGATCGACGCGGGTGTAATAACGCAGGATGCTGCCCAGGCAGTCGATCAATTCGCCTGCCACTTCGACGCCGGAGAAACCGCCACCGATCACGATGAAATGACCCAGCGCGCGCCGAAGTTGAGGGTCGGACTCCAGCTCGATGCGGGCCAGCCGGCGCAGCACCGTGTTGCGGATGTGCATGGCATCGCCGACGGTTTTGAGGGGCAGGGCGTGTTCGGCCATGCCCGGCAGCAGGTCCAGCCGGGCGCGGTTGCCAAAGGCCAGCACCAGGTGGTCGTAGCGCAGCGTCATCTGGCCGGCCAGGGTGCGGCAGTCGATGGTCTTGGCGCGGGTGTCCAGGTCGACCACCGAGCCCATGATGAAGCGGCTGCCCTGGGCCTCGATCAGCATTTCGCGCACGGGCACCACCACCTGCTCCGGGAAGACGGATGCGCCCACGGCCTCTGGCAGCATGGGGTTGAAGGTGGTGTAGCTCTCGTCGGACACCAGGGTGACCTTCACGCCTGGCGGCAGGCGTCGCTCCAGGGTGCGGATGAGCGTGGTGCCGGCGAAACCGGCGCCGATGATCACGATGGATTGAGGTGGCGCAATCATCAGGGCAGAGGTAAGTGGACGACGCACCAGGGCATGCAACATTCGTGCGCGCGGGGCCTTTTGTCCCCCATCAGCTCAGGCCATGTAGCGGGCCTCCCACCAACTGAACACCACATCGCGCAATGCATCGCCCATCCGGTCGCCGTAATACGGCGTCAAGCCGGCCTGCTGCAGGCGGGTGTATTCCGCGGCGCTCAGGGCGATGTCCAAGCTGCTGACCTTCAGGGGCACGTTGGTGAAGGCGGGTTGGTAACCCGGGTCCTTGCGCAAAGGGCGATCGGCCTTGATGGTGGGTTGCCGGAAATCGGCCGGGGTGCGCTGGCTGGCATAGCGGCCCAGGGCCGGCACGCGCGCCAGGTCGCACTCGCTGGCCCGGTAGACCTGAAGCTTCACCGGCTTGAGCGAGAAGTTGCTGGTGCGCATGATGTCGGCGCCGCAAACATTGGGCACGGCCAGCAAGTCGATCAGGGCCAGCATGTCCACATAGTCGCCCGGCCTTGAATGCTGGCGCCTGATCTGGCCTCGCCCGCCCTGCACCTCGGTGCACATGAAGAGGTTGAAGGAGTCGTGCACATCGTCGGGTGTCAGGCCGTATTCGCGCTGCGCCTCGGCCTGTATGTCGTGGCAGTTGGTGTGGGCCGAGTAGCCATAGGCCGACTCGTACAAGTAGCTGCTGCACCTGGGGAACATCACGTCGTTGCAGCGCACGGTGTCGGCCAGCAAATACATCATGGCGCGTTCGCGCGGTGGGGCGGACCACAGGAAATGCCCGGTCGTGGGCAAGAGGCCATGCACGGTGCGGGTGCGCCCGGTGTGCATGAACTCCTTGTGGTCGTGCAGGTTGAAGCAGTTGAAATCCACGCATTGGCCGCCTTCAACCTGTTCGATGCGCAGAACTTGCCCGGCCATCAACTCCAGCGCCTTGCCGGTGCCGGGCGCCATGACGTGCTCCATGAGCAGTTCGCGCGTTTCGCTCAGCCCGCTCAGATCGGGTGCAGCGGGCGCAGGACGCGGTGGCGGGGTTTGGTCGAACTCGGCCAGCGCGCGCCGGATCAGCGCGATGCGGTCGGGCGCAATGCCCTGGCCGACGCTGCGATCGATGAGTTCGAGTTGTTGTTGATTGAGTTCAAGGGTGACGGTGTGGTCCGACATGGTGAGCCTTTGGTGAGTGAATGATCTTGTCCACAAGATCAACGACATGATGTATACAAAGATGCGTGCAATGAACATGCCTGCGCCAAATGAACGCAAAGCAGTTTTTGGTGCCAATCAACGGGGAAGCGTCTGCTAGATGGTGCAATCATGGTGTTTTTAGGTGCATGGGCCTGCTGAATGCCTGGCATTGGTATTGCATGATTTCGTATACCTAATCATTTTTATTTGTGTACATGATTGGACGTCCTCAACCCTTCAAGCTTTTTCAGGAGTACCTACCCATGAGTTCACCCGCTGACACCCCCCGCCGTCATTTCCTGGGCACGGCGGCCGCCGGCCTGGCCGTCGCCGCCACGGGTTCCTGGCCCTGGCGGGCGAGCGCCGCCACCGACGTGACGGTGGGCCTGATCTACGTCGGCCCGCGTGATGATTACGGTTGGAACCAGGCGCACGCCGTGGCTGCCAAAGCGCTCAAGTCCGTGCCTGGCGTCAAGGTGGTGGAGGAAGAAAACGTGCCCGAAACCGTGGCCGTGCGCAAGACCATGGAGGCCATGATCCGCAGTGATGGGGCCTCGCTGGTGTTTGGCACCTCCTTTGGCTACTTCGATCCCTTCATGATCGAGATGGCCAAGAAGTACCCCAAGATCGAGTTCCGCCACCCCACCTCGCTGTGGTCGGCCGACAAACACCCCATGAACCTGGGTGGTTACTTCTGCTTCCTCGATCAGGCGCACTATGTCAACGGCGTGGCGGCAGGCCTGTCCACCAAGTCCAACAAGATCGGTTTTGTCGCGGCCAAGCCCATTCCCATCGTGCTGCGCAACATCAACGCCTTCACCCTGGGTGTGCGCAAGGTCAACCCGAATGCCGTGGTGCAATTGATCATCACGGGCGATTGGTCCATGCCCGTGCGCGAGGCTGAGGCCACCAACTCGCTGATTTCGGCCGGCTGCGACGTGATCGCCTGCCATGTGGACAGCCCCAAGGTCATCGTCGAGACGGCCGAGCAACACGGCGTCAAGAGCCTTGGCCACAACGCCTCGCAGGCAGCGTTGGCGCCCAAAGGCTTCATCACCGGGGCCGAGAACAAATGGCTGACGGTCTACAAATCGTTCGCCGGCATGATCGCCAAGGGGCAGAAGCTGCCCAACACGTTCTTTGGCGGCTACGACAAGGACATGGTGACCAGCACGCCCTTTGGTGCGGGCGCCTCCGAGGCTGCCCGCAAGGCCGCGACCCTGGCGATCGCGGACCTCAAGGCGCAAAAGCCCATCTTCGTGGGGCCCATCAAGAGCAACACCGGCAAGCTCGTGATCGACAAAAGCTATGGCAACTACGACCCTTTCCTGGACCGCATGGACTTCCTGGTCGAAGGCGTGAACGGCTCGGTCTGAAGGCCGGCGGCCAGGGTTGAGGGCCCTTGGCTACACTGCGCCCTGTGTCTTCCGAAACCCCCGTTGCCGGCCAGTTCCGCCCCCGCATGACCTTGCAGACCTTGAGCCGCGGCGACGGCTTGCTGGGCATGCGGGCGGCACCGGGTTTCGGGCCACGCAGCACGGCTGTGACCGTGGCGCGCGTGGTGTGGACCTACACCGCCGAATCGGGCCTGAAGTGGGAAACCCCCGCGCCCACCCGCGTGCTCAACAGCCGACCCAAGCCCACCGAGTTGCTGCGTGGCCCCTGGGGCCAGGAGGTGTTGATGCAGCGCGACCTCCCGGCTGAAGCCGATGCCCGCGATGCTTTGTGGAGCACGGGCCTGCGACCCTTGACGGCCGATGCCTTGCAGTGGCGATCACCCGCCGCCAGCGAAGGCTTCGACCAACTCTGGAGCCTGCCGGAGGAGCCGCTCTTCGGCGATTTCTGGGCTGATCAGGTGCCGCTGTTGCAAGCAGCTGGCTGGTCCATTGTGATCTGGCCGGGCTTTGCGCACCAGAGCGTGCCGGTCGATGCCTGGCGCCTGGTGATCGATGAAGAGACCGGCCAGGAACAGGGCCGCGAATTGACCGAGGTGCTGGGCCCGCGCGTGCAGGCCTTGGGCGCGCTCAGTCAACCGGCACGTGAAGGGTCGTGGATGCTCAGCCTGGGCATCGAGGTCGAAGGCGAGAGGCTCGACCTGGCGCCTCTGCTGGCCGACCTGCTTCGGCGCGACACCCGCTGGCTCGATGCCCGGCAGATCGCCGCCATCGACGACCATGCGCTGATCCTGTTGCGGGCGCCCGGCGGTCGTCGCATCGAGGCAGCGGCTGCACCGCTCAAAGCCATCGTGGGCGCGATGGTCGATCTGCTCACCGACCCGCGTCGTGCGGGCCGAGGCGAAGGGCCACTTCGCCTGTCCACCTGGGAAGCGCATCGCATCGAAGCCCTGCGCCTGGGCCTGATGGACACCCAAGCGCGCCGCGCCGGACTGCATGGCGCCTGGCAATTGCAAGGCCATGCCGGTTTGACCCAATTGGCCAAGCGCCTCCAAGGTGCTGGCACACCGCAACCGGCCGATCCACCTGCCCTGTCGGCCATGGGCTTGAAACTCGAATTGCGGCCCTACCAACTGCAAGGCGTGGGTTGGCTGCAATACCTGCGCGAGCAACACCTGGCCGGCATCTTGGCCGATGACATGGGCCTGGGTAAAACAGCCCAGGTGCTGGCCCACCTGCTGATCGAAAAGCACGCCGGCCGGCTGGATGGGCCTGCCCTGGTCGTGATGCCGACCTCGCTGGTGGCCAACTGGCAGGCCGAGTCAAACCGCATCGCGCCTGGCCTGCGCGTGCTCACCTTGCAGGGCAGCGAGCGCTCGCGTCACTTCGGCCGCATCGCCAGCCATGACGTGGTCTTCACCACCTACCCGCTGCTGTGGCGCGACATCGCCACCTTGCGCGCCCAGCCTTGGCACCTGCTGATCCTTGATGAAGCGCAGATGGTCAAGAACGCCGGCAGCCGTGCCGCTGGCGCCTTGCGTGATCTGCAAGCCCGTCACCGCCTGTGTGTGACCGGCACGCCGCTGGAGAATCACCTGGGCGAGCTGTGGGCGCATTTCGACTTCCTGATGCCGGGCTTCCTGGGCGATGCGCGCAGCTTTTCGCAGCAGTGGCGCAAGCCCATCGAGTCGGGTGGCGAGACCTTGCGCGCGCAACTGCTGGCCCAGCGAGTGCGGCCTTTCATCCTGCGCCGACGCAAGCAGGATGTGGCCACCGAGCTGCCGCCCAAGACCGAGGTGATCCTGCGCGTGACGCTGCAAGGCCAGCAACGCGACCTGTACGAGAGCGTGCGCGTGGCCGCCGACGAGCAGGTGCGCAAGGTGCTCAAGCGCCAGGGCTTTGCCGGCGCGCAGATCGCCATCCTCGATGCCCTGCTCAAGCTGCGCCAAGTCTGCTGCGACCCGCGCCTGGTCAAGGGCGAAAACACACCCTCTACTCGCGAGCGCGCCAAGATCGAGATGCTGCAAGGCATGTTGCCCGAACTGGTGGCCGAGGGGCGGCGCATGTTGATCTTCTCGCAATTCACCGAGATGCTGTCTTTGGTCGAGCTCGAACTGATCGACCTGGGGCTGCCCTATTTGATGCTCACGGGCGACACGGCGCCCAGCCAACGCGGCGAGGTCGTCCGTCAGTTCCAGGCCAAGGCGGTGCCCATCCTGTTGCTCAGCCTCAAAGCCGGCGGCGTGGGCCTGAACCTGACGGCCGCCGACACCGTGATCCACCTCGACCCGTGGTGGAACCCAGCCGTCGAGCAACAGGCCACCGACCGCGCCCACCGCATCGGCCAGGATCAGCCGGTGTTTGTCTACAAATTGGTGGTCGAAGGCAGCATCGAGGAGAAAATGCTCGCTTTGCAGGCTCGCAAGGCCGCGCTGGCCGATGGTGTACTGGGCACCGACCCGGCCACGGCCAGCAAATTCAGCGTGGACGACCTGCACGGCCTGCTGTCCCCACTGGCGCTGTCATGACCGATGATGGCGCGATGACGACGAGATGAATGAGGACTTGACGTGACCATGCGCAAATCGGGCCAGGGTGGCCTCGTGTACTCCACCGACAGCGGCCGCATGTGCCCCACCTGTCGTCAACCACAGACAGCCTGCACCTGCAAGGCGGCCGTGGTGCCCGCCGGTGATGGTGTGGTGCGCGTGAGCCGCGAAACCAAGGGCCGTGGCGGCAAGGCCGTGACGCTGGTGCGCGGCGTGCCGCTGGATGCAGAGGCGCTCGCTGCGCTGGGCAAGCGTCTGCGCACGGCCTGCGGCACGGGCGGCACGTTCAAGGACGGCGTGCTGGAAATCCAGGGTGATCACGCAGAGCGCCTCGTGACCTTGTTGACCCAGGAGGGTTTCAAGGTCAAGCGCGCCGGCGGTTGAGGCCTACTTGATCAGGCCTTCTGCCTTGAGGGCCTCGTGCACGGCAGGACGTGCGGCGACCCGGCCCAGGAAGCCTTGCAGGTGGGGCAGGTCAGACAGGTCAAGCTTGACCATCTTGGCCCAGCCCGTCACTGTGAACAGGTAAGCATCTGCGGCGGTGAAGTTCTCGCCCGTCAAGAAGGTTTTGCCTTCAAGCTGGCCATTGAGCCATTCGTATTTTTTGCGCAGCAGCTGGGCATGCAGGGCCTTGGCGGTGGCGTCGAAAGCCTGGCTGAACAAGGGCGAGAAGGACTTGTGCAACTCTGAGGTGATGTAGTTCTGCCATTCCATCACCCGGTAGCGGGCCATGGTGCCGGCGGCTGGCATCAAGGTGGTGTTACCCGCCTGATCGGCGATGTACTGGCAAATGATCGGACCTTCGCTCAGCGTGCCGCCATCATTCAGCGCCAGAAAGGGCACCTGGCCCCGTGTGTTGACGCCGTAGTAGTCGGCGCCGTCGCCAGTCACGTGCTTGCCCAGGTCGACTTT
>CANBUA010000047.1 GCA_947372535.1 Burkholderiales bacterium | reverse complement strand
TGCTCGCTCGCGTCACGCTGCCCAACTTGGCCACCTGCATGAAGTGGTGAAGATGCTTGTAGTTCATGGCGAAACCTTAAGTATTTTGCGAAGAGTCGCCATCATTCTTTCGAATTTACACCGGGCGTGCGCCGCTTTAGATTGGTCACACTGAAGCAGCAACGATCAGAAAAGGAAGCGCATGAACATCGATATTCAGGCACTCGGATTCCCGATCACGCCGGCACTGGAGATGCACGCCAAACGCCGCCTGCGGTTCGGCTTGACGCGTCACAGTGACCGCATCAAACTCGTCGTCGTGAGGATGGGCGACCAGAACGGCCCGCGTGGCGGTGTCGACAAGTTCTGCCGCATTCGCGTCTACCTGGCCGATGCCCCCATGGCCATCGTGGTCGACATCGGCACCGATTTATACGCGGTGATCGACCGAACCGCAGACCGGGTGCGCAGAGCGGTCGTTCGGCATCTTGACCGGTCGCGCCATCACGTGCGGCGTGTGAAGAGCGACGGGTCCCAATGGCTCGCAGCCGCCTCAGAGCCCGCGCTGTCAAGCACCCTCGTTGAAATGAGTCCGAACCACCTTTGAAGGAATACAGACCATGCAGACCTATCGAAGCAACAGTCCGCAGGCAGCCGCCCGCATCGTCGCACTGGCGTTGATCGCCAATGGTGACGTCAAGACATCGGAGTGGGCCGAGCTCAAGTCGATGCGGGTTCATCAACACCTCGGCCTGAGCTTAGAGGCGTGGCACGACATCGTTGGCGATCTCTATTTCGATTTGGTGGGCTCGGCAACGCCCCTGGCCACTCGTCTCAGTGACACCCAGATGATCAAACGGCTGCTCGACACGGTGGACGATCCTCGACTGCAGCGCCAGGTGATTCGCCTGAGCACAGCGGTGATCAATGCCGATGGCGAAGTCGACGAGGGCGAATCCACCTTCCTGCTCGCCATGCTCAGTCAATGGGAGCTGTCCCCCAAAGAGCAAGATCTGGTGGAGCCCCTGCTGTACGGCCTGGACTTTCAGGTGATGCAGCGCAGCACACTTTGCCAATAGCGATCCTGCACCGTTCAACCCTGAGCGACACGGTGAACAAAGATCCTCACGGTGCCTGGATCTCGCGGACACATCGAGTTGACGGTCTGCAAGGGTGGCAAGGCGCCCTCGCGTTGTCCGATCAAATCTGGAAGTCGTAGTCCACGATCAGTGGCGCATGGTCGCTGAACCACTGGCCCTTGTAGACCGAGGTTTGCCGAGCCGTGATGGCCAAGGCGGGCGTGGCGAGTTGGTAGTCGATGCGCCACCCCACGTTCTTGGCCCGCGCCTGGCCCCGGTTGCTCCACCACGTGTAACAGTCGTCCGTGGTGTCGGGATGCAGGTGTCGGTAGACATCGACCAGCCGAGCGTTGTTCTCCAAGTGCAGCAGCTTGCTCATCCAGTCGCGCTCCTCAGGCAGGAAACCGCTGTTCTTGCGGTTGCCCTTGAAGTTCTTCAGGTCTTTTTCCTGGTGGGCGATGTTGATGTCGCCCATGAGGATGAAGTCTCGCTCAGCCGCCAGCCTGGCCAAATGTGGCTCGATGATGGCCAGCCAGCGGAACTTGGCCTCCTGCCGCTCCTCGGAGCTCGAGCCGCTGGGGAAGTAGCTGCTGATGATGGACAGCTTGCGGCCGGGTTTGTCAAAGCGCAGTTCCACCCAGCGTCCTTCGGCGTCGAACTCGCCGCTGGGGTCGTGCTCACCCAGGCCGGTGACCACGTCAGATGGTTCGTGGCGACTGTAGAGGCCGACGCCTGAGTAGCCTTTTTTGACCGCGCAGTGGAAGTGCCCCTGCATGCCGTCGATCTGCTCGAAGCGACCGGCGATGTCGGCGGCCTGGGCCTTGAGCTCCTGCACCCCCATACAATCGGCGGACAGTCCCTCTGCCCAGGGAATCAATCCTTTGGTGGCCGCCGAGCGGATGCCGTTGAGGTTGAGGGAAACCAGTTTGAACACGATGAGACCTCAAGATGACGAACACCCCCTCTGACAGCACCGTGGCCCAGGATTTCGTGGCCTTTGCGGTGGCATCGAAGGTGCTTCGCTTTGGTGAATTCAAGACCAAGGCCGGGCGTCTGTCGCCGTATTTCTTCAACGCTGGCTTGTTCGATGACGGCGCCAAACTAGGCCGCCTGGCGCAATTCTATGCACAGCGGCTGGTGAGCTGCGGGCTTGAGTTCGACATGCTCTTCGGCCCCGCCTACAAGGGCATCACCTTGGCGGCTGCCGTCTCGATCGAGTTGGCCCGCATGGGGCACAACAAGCCCTTTGCTTACAACCGCAAAGAGGCCAAGGATCACGGCGAAGGGGGAACCCTTGTCGGCGCGCCGGTGGCCGGCCGCGTTCTGGTCATCGACGATGTGATTTCAGCCGGTACCTCCGTGCGGGAGTCCATCGACATGATCGCCAAGGCCGGCGCGACCCCTTGCGGCGTCGCCATTGCCCTGGATCGTCAGGAAAAAGCCACGTTCAATGGCATGGATTGTGCGGAGAGTGCTGTGCAGCAGGTCGAACAGCGTTACAAATTGCCTGTGGTTTCGATCGCCAACCTCGCGGATCTGCTTCAGTACCTGGGGGCGCAGTCCGATAACTCATTGGCATCCTTCCACCCGGCCGTCCTGGCGTATCGACAGCAGTACGGGGTCTAGCCAGCGCATCACGGCAGTTTTCACGGAGCAGTACCCTTGTCCCTCAGTCGCTTATCGAAGCAACGTGCCATCGAATCCTGGCGTCTCGCGCTGGGGGGCTGGCTGCTGTGCCAGGCGATGACGGCGGCGGTGGCTGCACAGGGCATCTACGTCTGTGTGGATGCCCAAGGCAAGCGCCTGACCTCGGACCGCCCCATCAATGAGTGCCTGGACCGCGATCAGCGCGTGCTGAACAAGGACGGTTCGCAGCGCACGGTGGTGGCGCCCCGCATGACGGCGCGCGAAAAAGCCGATCGAGACGAGGTGCTGCGCCAGCAAGCACTCGCTGAGCAGACCCACAAGGATGCCGTTCGGCGGGACCGCAACCTGATGCTGCGCTACCCCAATGAGGCGGCACACAGTGGCGCGCGGCAGGCGGCGCTGGATGACATCCGCAAGGCCATGGCGGCCTCCCAGAAGCGGGTGGGCGAACTCAAGACCGAGCGCAAATCCCTCAATGCCGATGCCGAGTTCTACCGGGGGCGGCCACTGCCGTTCAAGCTGCGCTCGTCCATCGAAGGCAACGAGGCCTCGCAGCAGGCCCAGCAGGACATCATCGGGAACCACCAGTCAGAGATGGTGCGCATCACCGGTCTTTATGACGTGGAGCTGGCGCGCCTGCGCAAGCTGTGGGCCGGGGCAGAGCCCGGCTCCATCAAGGAAGACGCTGCACCGGCCCTCCCAACCGGCGCCGGCATCAGCCGAGCTTCTGCTTCAGTCGCTCGTTGACCTGGGCCGGGTTGGCCTTGCCTTTGCTGGCCTTCATGCACTGCCCCACCAGGGCGTTGAAGGCCTTGCCCTTGCCGGCGCGGAACTCTTCCACCGATTTCGGATTGGCGGCCAGAACCTCGTCGATGATGCGGTCGAGTTCGCTGGTGTCGCTTAGCTGCTTCAGGCCTTTGGCCTCAATGACGGTGTCCACGCGGGCCAGAGCGTCTTGAGCGCTGGCTTCGTCGGTCCACAACGCCTCGAACACCTGGCGCGCCGCATTGTTGGAGATGGTGCCATCTCCGATGCGGGTGATCAACGCGGCCAGGACCTCGGCGCTCACCGGGCTTGATTCGATGCCTTGCTCGCTGGCATTGAGCCGGCGCGCGAACTCGCCCGTCAGCCAGTTGGCGACCAGCTTGGGTGCGTTGCACGCCTTGGTGGCCGTCTCGAAGAAGGCCGCCCAGGCCTTGGACGAGGTCATCATCGTGGCGTCGTAGGCGCTCAGGCCGTAGTCGCGCTGGAAGCGTTCGGCCAAGGCGCGCGGCAATTCGGGCATCTCCGAGCGCACGCGCTCGATCCACTCGGGTGCGATCACCAACGGTGGCAGATCAGGGTCGGGGAAGTAGCGGTAGTCGTGCGCGTCTTCCTTGGTGCGCATGGCGCGGGTCTCGCCACGACCGCCATTGGCATCGGGGTTGAACAGCACGGTGGCCTGGCCGATGGGCAGGCCGTCCTCGATCTGGTCGATCTGCCACTGGATCTCGACGTCGATCGCTTGTTGCAGGAACTTGAAGCTGTTGAGGTTCTTGATCTCGCGGCGAGTGCCCAGCGGCGCGCCGGGCTTGCGCACCGACACGTTGGCATCGCAGCGGAAGGAGCCTTCCTGCATGTTGCCGTCGCAGATGCCCAGCCAGACGACCAGGGTGTGCAAGGCCTTGGCATAGGCCGCGGCCTCGGCACTTGAACGCATGTCGGGCTCGGTCACGATCTCCAGCAAAGGGGTGCCGGCGCGGTTGAGGTCGATGCCGCTGGATTTCTCGCCATTGAAGCCCTCGAAGTCATCGTGCATGGACTTGCCGGCGTCTTCCTCCAGGTGGGCTCGGGTCAGACGCACAGTGTGCTCGACCTCGCCCACGAAGAAGCTGACCGAGCCCCCTTGCACCACCGGGATCTCGTACTGGCTGATCTGGTAGCCCTTGGGCAGGTCAGGGTAGAAGTAGTTCTTGCGCGCGAAGACCGAGCGCGGCGCGACCACCGAGCCCACGGACAGGCCAAAGGCAATCGCTCGTTCGACGGCGCCCTTGTTCATCACGGGCAGGCTGCCGGGCAGTGCCAGGTCCACCGCGCAGGCTTGCGTGTTGGGCTCGGCGCCGAACTGGGTCGAGGCGCCCGAGAAAATCTTCGATTGGGTGGACAGCTGGGCGTGGGTTTCCAGGCCGATGACGACTTCGTAGCCGCGGATCAACAGTGTGCTCATGGACGGTCAGGCGCTTGGTTGCGAGGCAAGGGTGGAGGGGGCCGGGCGGCGTGGGCCCAGCTCGCGGTAGTCGGTGGCGTGTTCGGCTTGCCAACGCGCCAGCAGGGCGCGGTTGTCGTGCTGCCAGGGGTGGAAGCTGGGCTTGAAGAAGGCGAACCAGTGGTGGAAGAAGTGCGGGCCGACGCCGTCTTTCCCCCACCAGAATTTGAAGGCGCTGCGCCAGGTGGACCATTTCCACAGCATGCCGTCATGCTTGAGCATCAGACAGGACTGCACGAAGGAGTAGGTGAAAAACTCCAGCGTGGTGAACAGGAACAGCGCGATGCGCAAGGCGTAGCCGCCGCCGGTGGCGTTGTAGGTGTCGATGGCCACGGCCTTGTGCTCGGACTCCTCGGCCGCATGCCAGGTCCAGACGGATTTCATGTCTGGCGTCATGTCGCGCGTCCAGCTGTCGTGGCGCAGCAGGCCATCGCCCAGCAGGGCGGTGAAGTGCTCGTAGGCCACGGTGGAGGCCAAGTCCATGCGCGGCGTCTTGCCCGCAAACGTGGCGATCAGCTTTTCAATGGCGCGCTCGGCCCAGGCGTCGTAGCCCATCTTCACCAGTTCGGCGTTGTACTGCGCGTGCAGGTGGCGATGCGTGGCCTCTTGCGCGGCGAAGTGGCGGATGTCTTCGAGCAACTGCGTGTTGCCCTGCTCTTCGATGTCCTTGGCGTAGTAGCGCACCGAGTCGATGAAGAACTGCTCTCCCACCGGGAACATGAACGAGAGCGCATTGAACACCGTGGAGCGGTAGGCATCGCCCCCGTTCCAGTGGCGCGGAAAGCCCTTGCTCAGGTCCACGTTCAGGCGTCGCACGGTCATGCCGCCGGTCGATGCATGGGGTGAGGAGGCAGTTGATTCGGTCATGACAATCCTTCAGGTTTGCGCTGATGCCAATCGGTGACTTGCTGGAAGGCGTGCGCGGTGTGCAGCAGCGCGCCCTCTTGCCAATAGTTGCCAATGAGTTGCAAACCCACCGGCAAGCCATGATCGCCGAAACCGGCCGGCACGCTCATGCCGGGCAGGCCGGCCAGGCTGGCGGGCAGGGTGAAGATGTCGGCCAGGTACTCGGCCACCGGGTCGGTTTGCGAGCCGATGGGGCGGGCCACCGAAGGCGCCACCGGCCCGGCGATCACGTCGCAACGCTCGAAGGCGGCCTGGAAGTCATCGGCGATCATGCGCCGCAGTTTCTGCGCCTGCAAGTAGTAGGCGTCGTAGTAGCCGTGCGAGAGCACGTAGGTGCCGATCATGATGCGGCGCTTGACCTCGGGGCCGAAGCCTTCGGCGCGGGTCTTGCGGTACATGTCGGCCAGGTCGGTGTAGTGCTTGGCGCGGTGCCCGAACTTCACACCATCGAAGCGACTCAGGTTGGACGAGGCCTCGGCCGGGGCGATGATGTAGTAGACCGGGATGGACAGCTGCGTGCGTGGCAGGCTGATCTCGACCAGCGTGGCGCCCAGTTGCTGCAATTGCGCCAGGGCAGCCTGGGTGGCGGCCAGCACATCGGCACTCACGCCATCGCCAAAGAACTCCTTGGGCGTGCCCACACGCAGGCCTTTCAAGGGCTGCTCTGCCGTGGCGCCAGCGCGCGGCTGGCCCAGCGGCCCGACGAAATCCGGCACAGGCTGTTGGGCGCTGGTGGCATCGCGCTCGTCGAAGCCGCTCATCGCTTGCAGCAGCAGGGCGCAATCTTCGGCGGTGCGCGCCATGGGGCCGGCCTGGTCCAGGCTGGAGGCAAAGGCGATCATGCCGTAGCGCGAGCAGCGGCCGTAGGTGGGCTTGATGCCGGTGATGCCGGTGAGCGCGGCGGGCTGGCGGATCGAGCCGCCGGTGTCCGTGCCCGTGGTGGCCGAGACCAGCCGCGCCGCGACGGCCACGGCCGAGCCGCCCGAGGAGCCGCCGGGAATGCGGTCGGTATTCCAGGGGTTGCGCGCTACGCCATAGGCCGAATTTTCGTTGGCCCCGCCCATGGCGAACTCGTCGCAGTTGAGTTTGCCCAGCGTGACCGTGCCGGCGGCTTGCAGGCGCGCCACCACGGTGGCGTCGAAGGGGCTCTGGTAACCGGCCAGGATCTTGGAGCCGGCCGTGGTGGGCAGGTCTTTGGTGACGAAGATGTCCTTGTGCGCCAGCGGGATGCCGTCCAGCGGGCCCAAAGCCTGGCCAGCCGCCCGACGTGCATCGGCCGCCTCGGCCTGGGTCAGTGCGCCGACCGCATCCACGTGCAGGAAGGCGCCCAAATTGGCATGCGCCTCGATGCGGGCCAGTGCGTGACGTGTGAGCGCTACGCTCGTGGTCTGGCCGCTGGCCAACTGCGTGCTGGCCTCGGCCAGGGTCAGGTCGTGGAGGTCTTGTAAAGTCGTCGTGCTCATTCGATCACCTTGGGCACCAGGAACAGGCCGCCGTCCCGGGCTGGGGCGTTGGCCATGTTGGCTTCGCGCTGGTTGGTTTCCGTCACCGCGTCTTCACGCAGGCGCAGGGTCACGTCCTCGATGGCCGACAGGGGCGTGGACAGGGGTTCGACGCCGCTGGTGTCTACCGAACGCATTTGTTCGACGATGTCGAAAAAACCGTTGAGTTGCACCAGCATCGCGGCGCTTTCGTCGTCGCGCAGTTCCAGCCGGGCCAGCTGGGCGATGCGACTGACGTCACTGGGGGTCAATGCCATGGTGTTGCAAGAGTGACAGAGGGTGTTGGGGGCAAGGTCAGGCTCGGGCCGACCCAGACGATGGGGTATTATCCTAGGTTATCCATTACCCCATCCCGCAGCCCTGCGCGCCGCCGCGCTGCGCTCATCCCTGGTTGCCGGAGCCGCCGCTCATGTTCGGACCATTCCGCCACTATTTTTCTACCGACCTGGCCATTGACCTGGGCACTGCCAACACGCTGATCTTCGTGCGTGACAAGGGCATCGTGCTCGACGAGCCATCGGTTGTGTCCATCCGCCACGAAGGCGGGCCCAATGGCAAAAAATCCATCCAGGCCGTCGGCCGCGAGGCCAAGGCCATGCTGGGCAAAGTGCCTGGCAACATCGAGGCCATCCGCCCTATGAAGGATGGCGTGATCGCCGACTTCACGGTCACGGAGCAGATGCTCAAGCAGTTCATCAAGATGGTGCACCCGCGCTCCATCCTCAAGCCCAGCCCACGCATCATCATCTGTGTGCCCTGTGGCTCGACCCAGGTCGAGCGCCGCGCCATCCGCGAATCCGCGCTGGGTGCTGGTGCCTCCGAGGTCTACCTGATCGAAGAGCCCATGGCCGCGGCCATTGGCGCCGGCTTGCCGGTCTCCGAGGCCTCGGGCTCCATGGTGGTCGACATCGGCGGTGGCACCACGGAAGTGGGCGTCATCTCGCTGGGCGGCATGGTCTACAAGGGCTCGGTCCGCGTCGGTGGCGACAAGTTCGACGAGGCCATCATCAATTACATCCGCCGCAACTACGGCATGTTGATCGGTGAGCCCACCGCCGAGGCCATCAAGAAGCAGATCGGCAGCGCCTTCCCCGGCTCCGAGGTCAAGGAGATGGAAGTCAAGGGCCGCAATCTGTCCGAAGGTGTGCCCCGCAGCTTCACCATCAGCTCCAATGAAATTCTTGAGGCGCTGACCGATCCGCTCAACCAGATCGTCTCGGCCGTCAAGAACGCGCTGGAGCAGACGCCGCCCGAGCTGGGCGCCGACATTGCCGAGCGCGGCATGATGTTGACTGGTGGCGGCGCCTTGCTGCGCGACCTCGACCGCCTGTTGGCCGAAGAAACCGGTTTGCCGGTGCTGGTGGCCGAGGACCCGCTGACCTGCGTGGTGCGCGGTTGCGGCATGGCGCTCGAACGCATGGAGCGCCTGGGCAGCATCTTCACGTCGGAGTGACGTGATCAGCGCCGCCGGGCTGCGTTTGCAGTAACCCTCAACCAGGCCTGACCACCTACATGGCGCTTGGCTCGCTGGACCGCACCCCGCCGCCCTTCTTCAAGCAAGGGCCGTCGGCCTTCACGCGGCTGATGTTTTTTGCCTCGCTGGCGGTGTTCATGATGGTGGCCGATGTGCGCCTGAAGGTCACGCAGCCCTTGCGCGCCTTGGCCGCGACCATCCTGCACCCGGTACAGCAGATGATGCTGGCGCCAGTGGCCTGGCAAGAGCAGGGTAGCCATTACCTGATGGGGCTGGACCAGGCTCGCCTGGCGCAAAAACACGCGGAGCAGATCGTGGCCTCCCAATCCGAGCGGGTGATGCGTGCGTCGCAGCTCGAGTCGGAAAACGCTCACCTGCGCGATCTCCTGGCCCTGCGCCCGCGTGTGAACGTGCAAACGCTATCGGCCGAGGTGCTTTACGACTCGCCCGACCCCTACACCCGCAAGGTGGTGCTGGACCGCGGCAGCAACCATGGTGCCGTGCTGGGCGCGCCTGTGATCGACGAGACCGGCGTGCTGGGTCAGATCACGCGTGTTTATCCCCTGACCTCGGAAGTGACGCTGGTGACGGACCGCGACGCGGCGGTGCCGGTCATCAATTCCCGCTCCAAACAGCGTGGCGTGGCCTATGGCCTGCCGCTGGCCCAAGGCATGGAACTGCGGTTCATGGCGGGCAATGCCGATGTGCAAGTGGGCGACGAGCTCGCCACCTCGGGCCTGGATGGGGTCTATCCTGCCGGTTTGCCGGTGGCCAAAGTGGCCAAGGTCGATCGCCGGGCCGATTCGGCCTTTGCGCGCATCCAGCTCACCCCTGTGTCGCACCCTGATAACCCTCGCCATGTGCTGGTGCTGCACCCGCTGTCCGAGCAGTTGCCGGCGCGTCCGGCTGAGCCGGTGACTTTGCCCGCTGGCGGTGAGCGTGGGGCATCCATGGCCTCGCAGCCCTCGTCGCGGGTGTCGGTGCCCGAGTTGCCGGGAGGGCCAATGCCATGATGCCGCGCGGCTCTCAACTGTTGTTGCCAGTCAACCCGGTGTTCATGTGGGCCTCGATGGTGGGCGCGCTGGTGCTCAATATGTTGCCGCTGGGCCGCGTGCCGGCCATGCCCGATTTCCTGGCTGTGGCGTTGGTGTTTTGGAATGTGTATCAGCCTCGCCGCGTCGGCGTGGGCGCGGCCTTCGTGTTCGGCCTGTTCATGGATGTGCACGATGGGGCCTTGCTGGGTCAGCATGCCCTGGCCTACACTCTGTTGAGCTACTTCGCCATTGCTGTGCACCGTCGTCTGTTGTGGTTCACGGTGGGCTCCCAAGCTGTTCAGATCCTGCCCCTGTTCGTGGCAGCCCACACGGTGGCGCTGGTCGTTCGGCTGTTGGCCGGGGCTGGCTTTCCAGGGTGGGGCCTCTTGGTGGCGCCGGTGTTCGAGGCGCTGACCTGGCCATTGGTGAGTTGGCTGCTGCTGGCGCCGCAGCGGCGCGCGCCTGACCGGGACAAAAACAGGCCGCTTTAGTGTCTGGAAGTCCTAGGGCTGGCCGCTTGATGGTCAAGCCTTGTTCTTGAAATTCTCCGTGCCCGTTCATTCGTGATGTTTCGCACGAAGCCCAAGCGATTTACCCCGAGCCACGGGGGACACGCGCATGTCTAGTTTTTTTACACTTGCGCACAACTGATCGAGCCCTTGCCGGCATGGAGTTTTGAGCATGAACCACGTTTACCGACTGATCTGGAGCGAAACCGCAGCTGCTTTTGTGGCGGTGTCCGAAATTTCTCGGGCACGGGGTCGGCGCTCCTCCAAGGCGGTGAAGGCGGCTTCTGCCCTGCTGTTGACGATGATGGCCGGGGTGAGCCAGGCGGCGGTTGATTTGCCGACCGGTTTGGAAAAGCGGGTCGGTGGCAGCTTCCAAGCTTGCGCCGTGGGCTGCGTCTCCTTGCAGGATGGGGGGCGCACCATGGAGCTCATCAATCCCGATTCGCGCATGTTCATCCGTGCCGCGGACGTCGGCGTGGGCGCTGGGTTCACGCTGAAGGTCACTCAAGATAGCAAGGCGATCACGGCCATTCAGAATGCGTCGGCCAACCAGACGGTCATCAACGGGGCCTTGTCGTCGCCTGGGCGCGTCTTCATCCTGGGCGCTGGCGGCATCCTGATTGGCAAGAACGCGGTCATCGACGTCAACGGCTTGGTGTTGTCCAGCTATGGTTTGAATGCGGACAAGTTCCTGGCGGGTAATTTCGCGTTTGACTTCTCGGCCACCGCAGGCAGCATCGTCAACGAAGGCTTGATTCGTTCAGCCAAAGTCAACTCGGGCGTAGAGAACGGCTTTGTCGCCATCCTGGCGCCCAGCATCACCAACAAGGGCGTCATCCTGGCCTCCGGCGGCAGCGCGCTGTTGTGGGCAGGTGCCGAGGCGTCGCTGACCATTTCGGACACGGGCCTCAGCGCGTCCAGCGCGGCTTCTCCTCAGGCCGGCACGACGGCGGTGGTGAACAACCAAGGTCTGATCAAGGCCCAGACCGTCTGGATGCGTGCCATGGTGGACAGCACCCAGCCGGCGCTGGGCGATGTGTTGGTCAACAACAGCGGCGTGATCGCGGCCACCATGGTCCAAAAGGGCAAGGCTGGCACGGTGATCCTGGAGGCCAGGCCCTTGTCCGTCTTGTCCAATACCAAGGTCGGCACAGTCACCTTGGCACAAGGCAGCGAAGTCACGGCGTCCTTGGGCGAAGGTGGCAAGGCCGACGAAAAGCAGATCACCTTGTCTGCCGCCAACATCGACCTCCATGGGCACACCAGCAGTGATGGCCTGTTCATGGCCGCTTTGGGTGGCGATGGCAAAGCCAACGTCAACTATGGCAATGGCGTGAAGCTGGACGTCAACCAGTTCTTCAAGGTCAACAACAAGGCCTACACGGTGATCAGCGACCTGGCAGGCCTGGCGGCCGTGACGGGTCAGGCGCCAGGCGTCGCTGGTCCTCGTTATGTCATCGGCCGTGACATCAATGCCAATGGGCAAAGCATCTCGCCGGTGGGTACCGTGGCTGCACCGTTCCGTGGTGACCTGTTGGGCCTGGGGCATGAGGTGAGCAACCTCCACGTGCAAGCCGCTCAAGGTCCGGCCGGCCTTTTTGGCGCCACTGATGGTGCGCTGATCGCCAACTTGGGCTTGAGCAATGTCACCGTGCAAGGGCAGGGCGCCGTGGGTGCCTTCGCCGGCACGGCGCAAAACACGAAGTTCCAGTCGGTCTGGGCTTCCGGTCAGGTGACTGGGCAAGCCGGCAATGTCGGCGGTCTTGTCGGTCAAGCCACCGGCGGTTCGGTGGACACGGCCTATTTCTCCGGACAAGTCAGCCTCACGGCAGGAGAGTCCGGCGCCTTGGGTGGCGTGGTTGGTCGTGCTTCCGGCAGCAGCCTGAGCAACCTCTACGCCACGGGCACGTTGTCCGATGGCGGCGCGACCTCTGCGGTGGGTGGGTTGGTGGGCGTGGCCGCTGGCGGCACCAGCCTGTCGTCGGTGTATGCCGATGAGGCCGTCACCTCTCATGCGGGAAGTGTCATCGGCGGCCTGGTGGGCTCTGTGGGCCAAGGCGGCGCGGCGGTGCTGTCGGGGTATTTCAGGAATGATGCGGCGCTGAGCTATGCCAATGCGCTGGGCGTGTCGCTTGATGCCACTGGCATGAACCAGGCGGCCACATTTGTCGGCTTCGACATGAGCAAGAACTGGAAGGTCTACGAGGGGCACACCAGCCCCTTGCTGCAGTTCTGGCTCAAGCCCATCACGCTCGATGTGGCCAATGTGAGCAAGACGTACGACGGTCTGGTCAGCCAATCCTTGAGCTATACCGTGGCCGAGCGCTACCTGCCCTATGAGGCAGGCACCCCCGCAGCTTGGTTGCAGGCCAATCCGACTCTGGCACGTGGCGCCCTGGTGGCGCTGGACACCAGCCACGTCCTGCACGATGCAGTCGGCGGGCCATGGAGCGGTGCGGTCCATGTGGCCGATACTGGCAAACAGGTGCAACTGTGGTCGGATCAGCAAGGCTATAACCTGAGCGTGCTGAACGGCACCATCACCATCACGCCCAAGACGGTCACCGCCACGGCGGCCCTGGTCTCCAAGGTGTATGACGGCAGCACCACGCTGTCCCAGTCTGACCTGGTCGGCAAGCTCACGGTTGGCGGCGGCCAACTGATTGCTGGCGATGAAGTGACCGTGGTGGCGAGCTCGGCCGAGCTCAACTCCAAGAATGTGCTCGAGGCGCAATCGGCGCAATATCAAGTGTCCCTGCAAGGCGCATCCAAGGGCGATTACGCACTCAGCCAAACTGCGCTGACGGGCCAAGGTCGCGTCACGGCCAAGCAGCTCACCACGACTGCGCAAAGCGTGACCAAGGTGTATGACGGCACGACTGCCGCTGATGCCAGCGCGGTAGGTTTGGCCATTGCCGCCAATCAGATCGTGGGCAACGATCAAGTGACGGTGACGGCCAGTAACGCGGCGTTCAACGACAAGAACGTGGTGGCGGCTAACAAGGTGAGCTTCACCGCCACGCTGGATGGCGAAGCCAAGTCGAACTACGCCTTGGCTGAGAACTCGACGACCTCGGTGGCTGGCAGCATCACAGCCAAGCAGATCACCACGACGACTGCGCAAAGCGTGACCAAGGTCTACGACGGCACGACCACCGCTGATGCCAGCGCTGTGGGCCTGACCATTGCGGCCAACCAAATCGTCGGCAACGACCAAGTGACGGTGACGGCCAGCAACGCGGCCTTCAACGACAAGAACGTGGTTGCGGCCAACAAGGTGAGCTTCACAAGCACCCTGGGTGGCGAAGCTCAATCGAACTACGCCCTGGCTGAGTCGGCCGCTACGTCAGTCGATGCCAGCATCACCGCGCGGGCAGTCTCGCTCAAAGCGGCTGATGTGACCAAGGACGCCGACAACGTGCCCTTCACCTTGTCCGTGGCCGATCTGTCCACCGTGGGTGAAACCAGCTTCGCGCCCGGTGAAAACATCAGTGTCCTGAATGGCACGCTGACGGCCGGCCCCGCGCAGAACCAGATCGCGGCGGGCAGCTATGTGGTGCAGCCTGGCGGTCTGGCCTCGCCCAACTACGCGGTCACTTTCGAGGGCTCCAACCTGGTGATCGCTGCGGTCTCCACACCGACCGAGCAGCCGCCCACCACGACACCGACCACGCCGCCTGACATCATCGGTGGCATCCCTGGCGGCGCCAACGCCACGCCCATCAACACCAACCTGACGGGCCTGGGCGATCTCTTGTCGCAACTGCCGCCGACCGCCGCTGGTGAAGAAGAGGACGAGGACAAGCGCAAGGCCCGCTATCGCCGTGACCGCAGCCCGCTGCGCGTGATGGATGGTGGTGTCAAGGCGGCGCCCGCTCAACCAGGCACCCAGCAGCCCACCGGCACCCAGCCTTGAGCCGGAAAAAACGCGCCTGATCCCTGGGGTACCACCTGATCTCTGGTGGTACCCTTACTTTTTACTCACCGAAACGCCGCCACCGTGACTGCCATGCGACGCCCCATTCCTTCTCGCCTCCGATTCCTGCCGACGGCTTCGGCGGTCGCGCTGGCCTGTCTGGTCGCACCCACGTTGTCGCAGGCCCAGGTGGCCGGGACGGTGCAGCCCGATGCCGGGCAGGTCTTTCGTGATCAGGCGCCTTTGGTGCCGCCCAAGCCGGCCGAGGCGGAAAAATCGCCCTTCCAGGTGCCCCGTGCGCCCTTGCAGTCGGGCGCCAATGCCGCCGTCAAATTCACCATCACGCAAGTCAAGGTGACGGGGGCTCAGTTGTTCCCCGCCGAGCAACTGGTCGCCGTGGCAGGCGATGTGGTGAACCGCGAGGTCTCTCTGGTGGATTTGCAAGAGGCCGCCAACCGCATCACCAACTATTACCAATCCCAGGGCTACCTGTTGGCGCGGGCCTACCTGCCGCCTCAGGAGATCAAGGATGGCAAGGTCGAGATCGCCGTGATCGAAGGCCGTGTCGGCACCGTCAAACTGAACAACACTTCGCTCGTGTCCGATGCGCAGGTGCAACGCCTGGTGAGCATCTCGGCCGGTGACTTGGTCAATCAGGACACCATGGAGCGCCGCCTCCTGATCCTGGGCGAGACACCCGGTGTGGGCGAATCCTTCGCCACCTTGCAGCCTGGGCAAAACGTTGGTGAAACCGCCATGGGCATCACCGCCACGGCCAGCCCGCGCGTGAACGGTCAGATCGACCTGGACAACCATGGCAACCGTGCCACCGGCCGCTACCGGCTGGGGGCGACCGTCAACGTCAACAGCCCGACCGGCCTGGGTGATCAGGTCCAGATCCGTGCCCTGGCCAGCAACGAGGCGCTCTACAGCCTGCGCGGGCAGTACAAGGTGCCGGTGGGGGGCAGCGGGCTTGTCGTCGGGGCCAACTGGTCCTGGACCGATTACAGCCTGGGCAAGGAGTTCGAAGGCCTGGGCGCCAATGGCTGGGCGCGCAGCTATGGCGTCTTCGCGTCCTACCCGCTGGTGCGCTCTGTGCTGTTCAACTTGCTGGTCACCGCCAGCCTGGAGCAGCGCGATCTGGTCGATCGGGTTGATTTATCTCAAACGCGCTCGGACAAATCCCTGGGCTTGGGCACCCTCAACCTCAGTGGTTACGGCCAGGGCGAGTCTGTCAGTTACACCTTCCTGGGCGCCTACAGCAATGGGCGGGTTGGCCTGCGCTCGGCATTCGCCCAAGGCAACGATGACCGCCTCACCCGCGGCGCTTACGACAAGCTCACGGGCGTGACCACCGGCACCTGGAGCATCAGCCCCAGTTGGTCCCTTTATGGCTCGGTCTATGGTCAATGGGCTGGCAAGAACCTCGATTCGTCGGAGCGCATCAGCCTGGGCGGCGCCTCCGGCGTGCGTGCCTACCCACAAGGTGAGGCCTCTGGCGATGAAGGCGTGATCGGCACAGCCGAGCTGCGCTACAACCTGCCCCTGCGACCCATCCAGCTGTTTGGCTTCGTGGACGCGGGCCGCGTGCGCTACAACACATTCAACAGTGTGGGCTCGGCGTCGGCATCGCCCAACTCCCGCGAACTCAGCGGCGTGGGCGCCGGCCTGACATGGGCGCCCAAGCCCACCGTTGCCTTGCGCGGCATGATCGCCACCCGCCTGGGCGACAGCGCTGCCACGGCCGAGCCGGACAAGCGCATTCGCATGTGGTTGCAGATGCTTTACCGTTACTGATCGCTGGGGCGATGGGAGCGTGGCCGATCCGGGCTACGATAGCGGGCTTGACCCCCGCCCATGACCGAACTCAAGAACCTCGAAGTTGAACTAGGCCGTTACCGTACACGCTTGTGGGCGGCGGCCGGGTTCGTGCTGTTCTGCTTTGCCTTGCTGGCCACCCGCCTGTTCGTTTTGCAAGTGGTGCGCCACGAAGAGCTGGCCACCCAGGCCGAGAACAACCGCATCGCCGTGGTGCCCATCGTGCCCAACCGCGGCCTGATCGTGGACCGCAACGGCATCGTGCTGGCCAACAACTACTCGGCCTACACGCTGGAGATCACCCCCTCCAAGGTGGCCGATGTTGAAGCCACCATCGAAGACCTGGCCAAACTGGTCAACATCGAGCTGCGTGACCGGCGCCGCTTCAAGCGCCTGCGCGACGAGTCCAAAAGCTTCGAATCCATCCCGATCCGCACCCGCCTGACGGACGATGAGGTGGCGCGCTTTACCGCCCAGCGCTATCGCTTCCCAGGCGTCGAGATCCAGGCCCGCCTGTTCCGCCACTACCCGTATGGCGAGCTGGCCAGCCACGTGCTGGGCTACATCGGCCGCATCAACCAGAAAGAAAAAGAGACCATGGAGGAGTGGCCTGACGATGACCAGGCCAACTACCGTGGCACCGACTACATCGGCAAGCTGGGCATCGAGCAGAGCTACGAGCACGACTTGCACGGCACCACCGGGTTCGAAGAGGTGGAAACCAGCGCTGGCGGGCGTGCCGTGCGCCGCCTGCACTCCAACCCCGCCACGCCGGGCAACACGCTGCGCCTGTCCATCGACATCAAGCTGCAAGCCCTCATCGAAAAGCTGTTTGGCAAACGGCGCGGGGCGCTGGTGGCCATCGATCCCAACACCGGCGAGGTGCTGGCCTTTGTCAGCAAGCCCACCTTCGACCCTAATCTGTTCGTCGATGGCATCGACAGCGAAAGCTGGCGCGAGCTGACTGAATCCATCGAAAAGCCCTTGCTCAACCGGGCCCTTCGCGGCACTTACCCGCCGGGCTCGACCTACAAGCCTTTCATGGCCTTGGCCGCGCTCAGCACGGGCAAACGCAGCCCCAGCACCATCATCATGGACAACGGGGTGTTTGTCTTCGGCAACCACCGCTTCCGCAGCCCCGAGAACGAGCAGGGCGGGGCCATGGACATGCGCCGCGCCATCGTCAAATCCAGCAACGTTTATTTCTACTCGCTGGCCAACGAGCTGGGCGTGGACACCATCCACGACCAGATGGAGCCTCTGGGTTTCGGACGCTTCACCGGCATCGACCTGCAAGGCGAGGTCAAGGGCATCTTGCCCTCGACCGACTGGAAGCGCCGCGCCTACAAGCGGCCCGAGCAAAAGCGCTGGTATGCCGGCGAGACGATTTCGTTGGGCATTGGCCAGGGCTACAACAGCTTCACCATGCTGCAGATGGCGTCTGCCTTGTCCACGCTGGTGTCCGATGGCCAGCGCTTCCAGCCGCGCTTGGTGCGTGAGGTGGAAGACGTGGTCCTGCGCGAGAAACGCCTGATCGCCAACCAGGCCTTGCCCCGTGTGCCGCTCAAACCCGAGCACACTGAATTCATCCGCGCGGCCATGCACGGCGTGACTCAGGAGGGCACCTCCACCCGCGTGTTCGTGGGCGCGCCCTACCTGAGCGGTGGCAAGACCGGCACGGCCCAGGCCGTCACGCTCAAGCAGAACGAGAAATACAACGCCTCCAAGATGGACGAGTACCAGCGCGACCATTCGCTGTATGAGGCTTTCGCGCCCGTCGATCATCCCAAGGTGGCGCTGGCCATCATCGTGGAGAACGCCGGCTTCGGGGCCGAGGCCGCCGCCCCCATTGCCCGCCGCGTGCTGGACTATCTGCTGGCCGGCGTGTACCCCAGCGAGGAAGACATCGCCGCCGTTCAGGAGGGCAAGGCTGCCGCGCCCATTGGCGTGCCGCGCAAGGTCAGCGACATGCCCCTGCCCAAGGGCCTGGACGTGTTCGGCACCGACGTGCCCGTGTCACCACCCACCATCCCGGTCTCGCCAGTGGCACCATTGGCCCCATCCACACCGGCCGCGCCTGCCTCCGTGCCGCCATCCGTGCCGCCTTCGGCACCCGCCTCGATCGCCGCCCGCCCATGAAGATCGATTTCGACAAACCCTCGCCCTGGCAGCGCATCAAGCCCATTTTCGCGGGCTTCGACCTGCCGCTGGGCTTCGTGGTGCTTTTGCTGTGCTGCATGGGCATGGTGACCATGTACTCGGCCGGCTACGACCACGGCACGCGCTTCGCTGATCAGTCGCGCAACATGATGCTGGCCTTCATCGTGCTGTTCGTGGCCGCGCAGATCCCGCCGCAGCGGCTCATGGCCTTTGCCGTGCCCCTTTATGCCCTGGGCATCGCACTGCTGCTGGCCACGGTCATGTTCGGGCTCCGGAAAAAAGGCGCGACACGCTGGCTCAACCTCGGCATCGCGGTGGTGCAGCCTTCCGAGATCCTCAAGATCGCCATGCCGCTCATGCTGGCCTGGTGGTTCCAGCGGCGTGAAGGGCAGTTGCGCGGCCTTGATTTCCTGGTCGCGGGGGGCTTGCTGGCCCTGCCTGTGGGCCTGATCATGAAGCAGCCCGACTTGGGCACGTCCTTGCTGGTGCTCTCCAGCGGCCTGTACGTGATTTTTTTCGCCGGTTTGAGCTGGGCGCTCATCGTGCCTGTGATCATGGCGATTGCCGTCGGCGTGGGGGCCATCATCTGGGCCGAGCCCCGCATCTGCCAGCCCGAGGTCAACTGGGTGGTGCTGCACGATTATCAAAAGCATCGCGTTTGCACCTTGCTCGATCCCAGCCAGGACCCGCTGGGCAAAGGCTTTCACATCATCCAGGGCATGATCGCGATCGGATCGGGCGGCGTGAGCGGCAAGGGCTTCATGAAGGGCACGCAGACGCACCTGGAGTTCATCCCCGAGCGCACCACCGACTTCGTCTTCGCGGCCTTCTCCGAGGAATTTGGTCTGGCGGGGTGTGCCTTGCTCATGGTCGGCTTTTTGGCACTGATCTACCGAGGGTTGATCATTGCCGCCCAGGCGCCGACCCTGTTTTCGCGCCTTCTGGCGGGCAGCATCGCGCTGAGTTTCTTCACCTACGCTTTTGTGAACATGGGCATGGTCAGCGGCATCCTGCCCGTCGTGGGCGTGCCCTTGCCTTTCATCAGCTATGGAGGCACCGCCATGGTGACCTTGGGCCTGGCCTTGGGCATGCTGATGTCCATTGCCAAGAGCCGGGGGCTGATGCAGCGCTGACGTGGCTCGGCGGTTGAATCGGGTTAGCATGGCCCATGGTCAGCCATTCACCCACCTCTCCAGCCTTGCCAGCGCCCATCATTCACGACGCCCTGGACCGCAGCCTCATCGCGTTGGATGCCGGGCTTCGGACGCTGTGGGGACACCATGTGGCATCTCGGCCGCACCCACAGCCGGATCCTGGCGTGCAGACCGACGCCAAACTGACCGAGGCCGAACAACGGCAGGCCGCCGCCCTCATGCGGGTGAACCACGTGGGCGAGGTTTGCGCCCAAGCGCTTTATGCGGCGCAAGCGTGGGGCACGCACAGCCCGCAGCTGCGTGCGCAGTTCGAGGAAGCTGCGCGCGAAGAGACCGACCACCTGGCCTGGACCGAGCAACGCCTGGCGGAACTGAATGGACGCACCAGCTGGCTCAACCCATTGTGGTTCACAGGCGCGTTGGCCTTGGGCTACCTGGCCGCCAAGGCCGGCGATTCGGTCAGCTTGGGTTTCGTGGCTGAAACTGAAAAGCAGGTGGGCGCACATTTGACCAGCCACCTTGATCGCCTCCCCGAAGGCGATACCGCCTCACGGGCCATCGTGGCGCAGATGCGTGATGATGAACTGGCGCACGCCCGTGCCGCTCAGGAGGCCGGGGGGGTGGCGCTGCCTGCGCCTGTGCGTGGCCTCATGCGATTGGCGGCCAAGGTGATGACCACCGTGGCGCACCGCATCTGACGGCGCTTCTCAAGCGGCGATCAGTTCAAAGCTGGTGGTGATCTCAGCCGTCTTGCCGATCATGATGCTGGCTGAGCAGTATTTCTCGTGCGACATCTGGATCGCGCGGCTCACGGCTGTCTCCGTCAGGCCCACGCCCGTCACCAGGAAGTGCATGTTGATCTTGGTGAAGACCTTGGGGTCGGTTTCGGCTCGCTCGGCCGTCATCTTGACCTGGCACCCGCGCACGTCGTGGCGGCCTCGTTTGAGGATCAGGACCACGTCGTAGGCGGTGCAGCCACCCGTGCCGGCCAGCACCGTTTCCATGGGGCGAGGTGCGAGGTTTCGGCCGCCACCTTCAGGCGCACCGTCCATGTTGATGATGTGACCGCTGCCCGTTTCGGCCATGAAGGCCATGCCGGAGGCACTTTGCCAGTTGATGGTGCATTCCATGTGTCGTATTCTTTCGGCCTGCTCGGCCTTGGGTCTTGGTATCGCTCGACGTGATTTTGCGCCGTTCGGGCCTCAAAGCGAGTGAGGATGCATCCATTTGGTCGAAACTTGAGCCGGAAAACACAATACCAGCTTGCGTGCAATTGCAACAATTGCTACATTGGAAACACTGATCGGAACTTTTTTTGTTTCAAAGCGTTCTGAGAAGTGTTTCGTGTATGTCTCCTCCACCCTCCTCTTTGGTGGTTTTAAACCCGAGCCGATCAAGGTCTGCTCGGGTTTTTTTTCGCCTGCGCAAAAAGGCTGACAAACGATTGCACACATGGCCTCCACTTGCTTACACCTCTTAAGGGGGGTGT
>CANBUA010000046.1 GCA_947372535.1 Burkholderiales bacterium | reverse complement strand
AGGCTGTGGTACTTGGCCTTGAGCTCATCAAACGTCTTGCGCTGGTAGTTCTTGACCACGTCGGAGATGAACTGCTCGGCGTGCAGGTAGAGGATGCGCGCATCGGGCTTATCAAACAGCAAGGCATTGCCCACGGCGTTCATCAGGTGGGTCTTGCCCAGGCCCACGCCGCCGTAGATGAACAGCGGGTTGTACATCAGGCCAGGCGCGCCGGCCACGTGCAGGGCCGCCGTGCGGGCCATCTGGTTGGCGCGGCCGGGCACCAGGTTGTCGAAGGTCAGGCCGGGGTTCAGGCCCATGACCTGGGGCAGGCGGTTGAGCTGGGCGCGGGGCGCGCCTTGCGGCTGATGGTGATGGCTGGCGCCCGGGTGGTGGGCGGCCTGGCCCGAGTCGGCCATTGGCGCGGACATCTCGCCCGAATGGGCGTGGCCGTAACCGGGACCGGCGGGTGGCCGTTGGTTGGAACCCGTCATGGCGTTGGGTGGCAGCATGCCGCCGTTGCTGGCCGGGCGGGCCGGTGCACTGGCCCGTTGCGCCATGGCGATGTCCAGCCGGATCAGGCCGCCGCTGACCTCGGCCAGGATGGCCTCCAGGCGGGCGCTGTACTGCGTGCGGACCCAGTCGAGGATGAAGCGGTTGGGCGCGCGAACTTGCAGCACCTTGCCATCGTCATTGACCGAGACCTCGGCCGGCGGCAGTGGGCGGATCCAGGTGGCGAACTGCTGCTCGGGCAACTCGGCGCGCAGGCGCTCGCAGCATTGCGCCCAGACATCGGCGTCGTTGATGGCGATAAAAGCGCTGGAATCGGCGGCACTCATGGTGTGGACAAGTCCTTCTTGGGCTGCGGATTCTAAGCGTTTATCCGAGCACTTCCAACAGGTTATCCACAGGTTTTTACCCGGCAGGTCCGAACAGCTGCTGACCCCTGCCCCTGCCCGGACCCCTGCGTTCAGGCGTGTTTGATTGACGCTTGGGCAAAAGTCTGATGTAATGGCGTGTTCTACCTTTTAAGGGCTCTTGGCAATCGATTCAAGAGCTGGCACCGATAAGCACACCGAGCCTTGAGAGGCTTTGGGCCCCGTGGTCCGAAGTTTTGACAGGCCACAAGGATCTACCATGAAGCGTACCTACCAACCCTCCAAGACCCGCCGCGCCCGCACCCACGGTTTCCTCGTGCGGATGAAGACCAAGGGTGGCCGCAAGGTCATCAGCAATCGCCGCGCCAAGGGCCGTCAACGTCTGGCCGTCTGATCCTTCGGATCGATGGTTCGATGCAGCGGTGTTCCATGCCGCTGCGTGATTGACCGCCAGCGCTGCGCTGCGGTCAACATGGTGGCAAATCTCCAGGCTGTCCGATGTTCCCTCCTGTTTGCAGGGGGCATCTTCGGGCGGCCTGAACTGTCTGGGTCGTCGCGAAAGCTTGTGCCGTGTTGAGTCCCCTGGCTTTGAGGCCACGCCTTCAGTCGGCTGATTTTCAGCAAGCCCTGGCCACCCGCCCGGTGGCCCGCAGCGCCCATTTCACCGTCCACTTTGCCGTGCCTTCCCTGGAGCGCAAGCTCAAAGGCAAGGCGGTGGCCACGCAGTTGTCAACAGGCGAGGTGCCCTCCGTGGCCGAGCCTGTGGAAGAGTGGCGCCATGGGCCTGAAAACCCGCACCTGGTCTGGCGCCTGGGGCTGGTCCTGCCCAAGCGCATGGCGCGCCGTTCCGTGACTCGCTCCCTCATCAAGCACCAGGCGCGTGAGCTCTGGCGCTTGAGCGCACCTGCACTGCTGGCCGCCGGGTGGATATCGCCTGGGCAGCCAGTGGGCAACTGGGTCTTGCGACTCAAGGCGCCCTGGCCCAAGCAGGACTTTCCCAGCGCAGCATCGGACACGCTCAAGCAATTGGTGCGTGCCGAGCTGCTGGCCATGCTGGCGCATTGCGCCAAGGCAGCGCCTCGCACGGCGGCCACCGGGGTGGGCTTGCCATCATGAGTCCGGTCAAGGTTTTGCTGATGGGCATCGTGCGCGCCTACCGTTTTTTTCTGAGCCCTTGGCTGGGCTCGGCCTGCCGTTTCACGCCCACTTGTTCGCTCTACGCCTTGCAGGCGCTGGAGCAGCATGGTGCGGGCGCAGGGTCTTACCTCGCGGCTCGGCGGCTCTTGCGCTGTCACCCGGCGTGCGCGGGCGGGCATGATCCCGTCCCGGCACAGCTGCCGCGGCTGTTTTCCTTTTTTTCCACCTCTTCCTCTGAGCGTCCTCATTCATGAATGACATGCGTCGGACCATCCTTTGGTCAGTGTTTGCGTTTTCGTTGCTGATGATGTGGGACGGCTGGTTGCGTCACACCGGTCAGCCCTCCATGTTTGCACCGGCCCCGGCGGCGTCCAGCGCTCAAGCAGGGGCCAGCCCGGCGCCAAGCAGCGCCGGCAGCAACGCCTTGCCCACGCCTGCGGCCACGGCCGGCGCGGGTGCAGCGGCGGTGCCCGGTGCGGCTGCGGCCGCCGCCAGCGGCGCCATGGCCTCTGCCAACCCAGTGACCTCCCGCGAATCGGTGGTGGTCTCGACTGACACCATCCGCGCCACGGTGGACACGCTGGGCGGCACCATCGTCAAGCTGGAGTTGCTCAAGCACCAGGACCATGACCACGCCAACCGCCCGGTGGTGGTGATGGACCAGTCGGCCACGCGCACCTACTTGGCCCAGAGCGGCCTGATCGGTGAGCCGGGCGCGCAACTGCCCAACCACACCACGCCCATGAAGGTGCTGACCACCGAGCGCACGCTGGCTGATGGCCAGGCCGCCCTGGTGCTCAAGCTGGAGTCGGACGTGGTCGGTGGCGTCAAGCGCGTGCTGAGCTACAGCTTCCCTCGCGCGGGCTACCTGATCGACGTCAAGCAGGAGGTGGTCAACACCTCGGCCGCGCCGATTCGCCCGCAGTTGTATGTGCAGCTGGTGCGCGATGGCACTTTGCCGCCAAGCGGTGGTTTCATCGGCACGCCGCAGTCCTACACGGGCCCGGCTTTCTACACCTCGGGTGCCAAGTTCCAGAAGGTGGAGTTCAAGCACATCGAAGAGGCGGAGACCGACAAGAACAAGCTGGAGTTCGCCAAGACGGCCGACAACGGCTGGGCGGCGATGGTCCAGCATTATTTCGCGTCGGCCTGGTTGCACAACGACAAGGGCACGCGCGAGTTCTTCGCCCACAAGACGGCGACCAACCTGTACTCGGTGGGCATGCTGTTCCCGCTGGGTGATGTGGCCGCCGGCCAGTCCAAATCCTTCGATGCCCAGCTCTATGTGGGCCCGCAAGAAGAGAAGAAGCTCGAAGTCATTGCCGAAGGACTGGATCTGGTCAAAGACTACGGCATGGTCAAGATCCTGGCCCAGCCGCTGTTCTGGCTGCTTTATTTCCTCCACACCTACCTGCAGAACTGGGGCTGGTCGATCGTGGCCGTGGTGGTGGTGCTCAAGGCGGCGTTTTTCTACCTCAACGCCAAGGCTTACAGCTCGATGGCCAAGATGAAGGCCATCAACCCGCGCATCCAGGAGATGCGTGAGCGCCTCAAGGACAAGCCGCAAGAGATGCAGCAGGAGATGCTCAAGATCTACCGCGAAGAGAAGGTCAACCCCATTGGTGGCTGCCTGCCCATCGTGATTCAGATCCCGGTGTTCATCGCGCTGTACTGGGTGCTGCTGTCCTCGGTCGAGATCCGCAATGCGCCGTGGATCGGCTGGATCCATGACCTGTCGATCCCCGATCCCTTCTTCGTGCTGCCGGCCCTGATGACAGCTTCCAGCCTGGTGCAGACCTGGTTGAACCCGACGCCGCCCGATCCCGTGCAGGCCAAGATGATGTGGATCATGCCAATGGTGTTCTCGGTGATGTTCTTCTTCTTCCCCGCAGGCTTGGTGCTCTACTGGTTCACCAACAATGTGCTGTCGATCACCCAGCAGTGGGTGATCAACCGCAACATTGAAAAGTCGACCAAGAAGGCGTGAGCCCCTTGAGGTGACTTGTCGATGATGAAAAGGCCCCGCGAGGGGCCTTTTTCTTGGGCGCTGATGGTGGCACCGCTATTGCTGGAGAATGAATCTCCATTTTTTTGGCCAAGGCGCTCACATGCGACAACTCTCATCATCTGGCCAGCAGGCCGTCAACGACATCGCGCAGCGCCATGGCTTCAGCGTCGAGGCCACCATGAGCATGCTGGATGCTGTGATCAACGGCAATGGCGGCATGGCGCAGTTCAACCACCCGGAGTTCGCTGGTTACGGGCAGTGGATGCGCGGCGGCATGACCATGGTCTCGGACATGTTCAACAACCACCTCAAGGGCCGGGTGGATGCCTTGTGTTTCGAGCTGTCCAACCTGGTGAGCAGTCAGCCTGACCTCATCCGCACGGGCAGTTTTCAGTCGCAGAGCCAGAACGGCGGGCCTGGGCAGGTGCAGGCGCAGACAGGGTATGGCGGTCAACAACAGAACGACAGTGGTTTTGGCGCCGCCAGTTTGTTCGTGCCGCCGGCGCCAGGCACCTCCAGTGACTGGTGGCCTGTCGATCTGCGCTGGCCCAACAGCACTGGGGCGCAGAACGGCGTGCGCTATGCCTACTTCGCGCAGGCGTGCCGCCTGGCGATCGATGTGGGTGGCAAGGTCACGGTGTACGACACGCTGGACCACCAGATCGGTGGTTTTTCGCAGCAGCAGTCGGTGGGGGGCACCCTGAGCTTTTCAAGCCAGTATGGCTTGATCGACGTGGGCAGCCTGCCGGTGGTCTCGGTCAACGGCGAGGCGGTGTTCGGGTCGTCGCCGTCCGCCATGACCTCAGGGCAGGGCGCGCAGCCGATGGCCTCGTTCTCTGGCAACGGCAACGGCGGCGGTGATCAGGACGTGTTCGCCACCATCGAGAAGCTGGCTGGCCTGCATGCCAAGGGCATCCTCAGCCAGGATGAGTTCCTGGCCAAGAAGGCCGAGCTGCTGGCCAGGCTCTGAGGCGCCGTGCTCAAAGCCCGGCGGCTTCGAACTCCGCCTGGGTGTGCCCCAGCCAGACTTTGAGGCGCTGGCGCTCCAGCAGGCCCAGCTTGGCGCCTTCGTTGCTCGGGGCATTGAGGGCCGCCCAGAAACTGCTGTCGCTGAGGTCGATCTTGCGCAGCACGGGGTCGTGCAAGTGCTTGAGCCGGATGACCTTGGCGCCCAGCCGCTGGGCGCGGATCAACTCGCCTGAGGCGTCGAGCGCACTGAAATCATCACCCCGCAACTGGTTGAGCACCAGCATGTAGTTCAGCCGCAGGCCGAAGCGGTCCAGCAGGCGTTTGAGCAAATCCACCGAATCGCGGCCGGCATCCATGACGTGCCAGTAGTGAACCTTGACGCCGACCTCCTCGGCCAGCGCCAGCACGCCCGACTCATCCATCCAGCGCACCAGGGGCTCGTGGGTCTGCGCGGCCAGGTCCACCAACACCTGCTGGCCTGGCGCCTGGGCGGCGCTCTCCAGGATGGCATCCAGCGCTTCGAAGTGATCGACCAGCACGGGTGAGGCATAAGGCGCATAAAAGCGCATCAGGGCGCCATGCGAGCGGTCGGTGTCGAAACCCTGGAAGGCGATGCCCTGGTCGATGAAGCGCTGGGCCATCAGGCGGGAGACGAGCGATTTGCCGACGCCGCCTTTTTCACCGCCGATGAAGTGGATGGCGGATGGGCCCGGGGTGGGCGTGTGCTCTGGGGATGCGAAGGCCATGGCAGGAGCGCGGCGCTTGGGGCGCGCCGCAAGTTGGACACAGCTGGAGGAGCCGCATGGTTCGTGCCAGATGGTGCGCACCAAGTGCACGCACTTTTTGTATGCAATCCGCCTGGCAAATTGTATGCAATTGGTGCGGTGTGCTCGATTCCGTGGCGCCAGCCAAGCCCTCATCGACGGCAAACCCATGTTTTGACCTGGCACGACCTTTGCGGTTTGCATGTCCACGAGCCCTGGCTTTTGAAAGGCCCCGCCCATGAACACGCAGACGATCGAAGAACAGCGCCTGGCCACGATGGCCGCCCAGCCTGACCTGGAACTGGTCCAGCTGGTCAAGCGCTATGGCGATGGCCCTCAAGCGCCCGTGGCGGTCGATCACATCGACCTGGTGGTCAAGGCCGGGCACTACTGCTGCCTGCTGGGCCCCTCGGGTTGCGGCAAGACCTCGACGCTGCGCATGATCGCCGGCCACGAAGATGCCAGCGAGGGCGACATCGTGCTGGGCGGTCGCAACATCACCAACCTGCCGGCCTCGGCGCGGGGCACCTCGATGATGTTCCAGAGCTACGCGCTCTTCCCGCATTTGAGCGCGCTGGACAACGTGGCCTTCAGCCTGAAGATGCGTGGCATGGGCAAGGCCGAGCGGCATGCCAAGGCGCAAGACCTGCTGCAGCGCGTCTCGCTGGGGCACCTGGCGCAGCGCAAGCCGTCGGAGCTGTCGGGTGGCCAGCAGCAGCGGGTGGCCCTGGCGCGCGCGCTGATCACCGAACCGCGCGTGCTGCTGCTGGACGAGCCGCTCTCGGCGCTCGACCCTTTCTTGCGCATCAAGATGCGCGCCGAGCTCAAGGGCTGGCAGAAGAGCCTGGGCATGACCTTCATCCACGTCACCCACTCGCAGGAAGAGGCCATGGCCCTCGCCGATCAGGTGGTGGTGATGAACGCCGGGCGCATCGAGCAGAACGCCACGCCACACGAGATCTTCAACGCACCGCGCACCGAGTTCGTGGCGCGCTTCATCGGCGGCCACAACGTCATCCCCTACAACGACATGAGCCTGGCCGTGCGCACCGACAAGACGCAACTGACGCGTGACGTGCTGATGGCCTCCAGCACCAGCCTGCCGGCCACGGTCAAGGCGGTGGAGTACCAGGGCACCTTCGTGCTGGTCACCTTGCACAGCCCTTCGCTGGTCGTGGCGGGCAAGCCGTCCGACGAGTCCGAACTCAACGTGATGTTGAGCGAGGCCGCTTTCAACGCCACGCCCTGGCAGCCCGGCGATGCCGTCAGCGCGACCTGGGCAGCCAGCGATGTGCATGCCCTGGCGGCTTGAGCGCGCGCTGCTTCGATTTTCCTCTCACCTGTTCAATCACACACCCACTCTAGGAGCTCTCAACCATGAGCCATGATGACGAAGCGTCTTCCCTGCCTGCCGCATTCAGCGATGCCCAGGCCTCGCGCCGCACGGTGCTCAAGTCAGGCCTGCTGGGTGCCACGGGCATCCTGGCCACGGGCATGGCGCCCGCCGTGCATTCGGCCGAGCCCATCGTGCTGCGCTACCTGGGCACGGCCGTGAACCAGGACAAGACCATCGGCGACAAGTTCGAAGCCGACACCGGCATCAAGGTGCAGTACATCCCCGTGACCACGGACGATGTGACCAAGCGCGCCGTGACCGCACCCAACAGCTTCGACCTGATCGACACCGAGTACTTTTCGCTCAAGAAGATCATCCCCACGGGCAACCTCAAGGGCATCGACGTCAAGCGCATCAAGAATGCCGACAAGATCACCTCGCTGTTCACCAAGGGCGAGGTCAACGGCAAGAAGGTGGGCGACCAGGGCACGGCACCCAAGAAGGTCATGTTCCTTGAAGGCGAGAAGTCCAAAAAATTCTCGGCCACGCCCACGCAGTACATGACCCTGATCCCCACGGTCTACAACGCCGACACGCTGGGCATCCGACCCGACCTGATCAAGCGCCCCATCACCAGCTGGAAAGAGCTGCTCAACCCCGAGTTCAAGGGCAAGGCCGCCATCCTCAACATCCCGTCCATCGGGATCATGGATGCGGCCATGGTGGTCGAGGCCATGGGCATCTACAAGTACCCCGACAAGGGCAACATGACCAAGAAGGAGATCGACCTGACGATCAAGACCTTGATCGAGGCCAAGAAGGCCGGCCAGTTCCGCAGCCTGTGGAAAGACTTCAACGAGTCGGTCAACCTGATGGCTTCGGGCGAGGTGGTGATCCAGTCGATGTGGTCGCCTGCCGTGACGGCCGTGCGCACCAAGGGCATCGCCTGCACCTTCCAGCCTTTGAAGGAAGGCTACCGCGCCTGGGCCGCAGGCTTTGGCATCCCGACCACGGCCTCGGGCAAAAAGCTCGATGCCACCTATGAGTTCATCAACTGGTTCCTCGACGGCTGGGCCGGCGCCTACCTGAACCGCCAGGGCTATTACAGCGCCGTGCTGGAGACCGCCAAGGCCAAGATGGACGCCTATGAATGGGCTTACTGGATGGAGGGCGCAGCCGCCAGCCAGGACATCAAGTCGCCCACCGGCCAGGTGCTGGCCAAGGTCGGCGAAAAGCGCGACGGCGGCAGCTACGAGGCCCGCATGGGCGGCATCGCCTGCTGGAACGCGATCATGGATGAGAACACCTACATGGTCCAGAAATGGAACGAGTTCGTGGCCGCCTGATGCGCACTTGATGAATTGACCCCCTCCCCATTTTTTTGACAACCCCCCTTCGGAGATTCCAATGAAGTCTGTTTCCTTTCGTCCGTCCCTGATCGCGCTGGCCGCACTGTGCGGTGCCGCAGGTGCGCAAGCCCAATCCTCGGTGACCATCTATGGCGCCGTTGGTCTGGATGTGCTGAGCGCCAGCAAGGTCTACAACGGGACGACGACCAAATCCATGGTCAAGATCGAGGACAACGCCATCGTCAATTCGCGCATCGGCTTCAAGGGCAGCGAAGACCTGGGTGGTGGCCTCAAGGCCATTTTCGACCTGGAATCCTCCATCGCCCCAGACACCGGCAAGACCAATGGCACGGCCTTCTGGAACCGTGGGGCCTTCGTTGGTCTGGCGGGTGATTTCGGCACGATCAAGCTGGGCCATCAGTGGGATGCCGCCGATGACCTGATGGGCAACTATTTTGTCTTCGGCTACTACGCGCCTTTCCTGCTGAGTGGTTTCTACAGCCTGAGCAACTACTACGACAACGCCATCAAGTACAGCACGCCCAACATGGGCGGCTTCCAGGCCGTGGCCTTCTACTCGTTGGGCGAGAAGACGGTCAGCTCGTCAGCTGGCAACCTCTTCCAACTGGCGGCCACCTATGACGCCGGCCCATTCAGCATCGGCGGCATGTACGACACCACCAAGGATGCACTGGGCACCGGCAAGACGGACACCACCTATGCCCTGGGCGCCAGCTACAACTTCGGCATGGCCAAGCTGCGCCTGGGCTACAGCCGCGCGGATGTGGAGATCGGCACGCCCTTCAAGGCCAACCTGATCGATGTCGGTGTGGACGTGCCATTCAGCGACATGACGGGCATGACGGCCGATTTCGTCAAGAAGGATGTCAAGAGCAGCAAGGACGACTTCGAGTACCTGCGCCTGCAGGGCTACTACAAGCTCTCCAAGCGCACCACGCTGAACGCCAATGTGATCTTCGAGAAGAACAAGGGCAACAGCGCGTTTGCCTTCGTCTCCGAACTGCCGGGTTTTGCCGGCATGCCTGGCCAGAAGCAAACGCTGCTGACCTTGGGCATCACGCACAGCTTCTAAACCTCACCACACGCGCAACATCATGAAAGCACCCCCATCCTGGTTGCAGGCCTTGCCGATGGGTGGGGTCTTTCTGATCTTCTTTGTGATGCCGCTGCTGCTCATCGTGGCGGTGAGCTTCTGGCCGCAGAACGAGTACACGCTGGAGCCCGGTTTCACCTTCGACAACTACGTCACGCTGTTCAACGGTTGCGGGTCGGAAGGCGATCTGTGCACCACGCTCAAGACCTATTTGTCGACCTTGAAGTTCTGCTTCCTGGTCTGGCTGATTTCGCTGATCCTTGGTTTCACGCTGGCTTATTTCGTCGCTTTCCATGTGCCCAGCGTGGGCGCGCAGACCGTGCTCTTCACGGTCATGACCATCCCGTTCTGGACGTCCAACGTGATCCGCATGATCTCGTGGATCCCGCTGCTGGGCCGCAATGGCCTGGTCAACCAGGCCCTGACCGGCGCAGGCATCATCGACAAACCCTTGGACTGGTTGCTGTATTCCGATTTCTCGGTGGTGCTGGCCTTCATCCACCTGCTCACCACCTTCATGATGGTGCCCATTTTCAACTCGATGATGAAGATCGACCGCAGCCTGCTGGAGGCGGCCGATGACTGCGGCGCCTCGGGTTGGCAGACGCTGTGGAACGTGATCGTGCCCTTGTGCCGCACGGGCATCCTGATTGGCTCGATCTTCGTGATCACGCTGGTGATGGGCGATTTCGTCACCGTGGGCGTGATGGGCGGGCAGCAGATCGCATCGGTGGGCAAGACCATCCAGGTGCAGACCTCGTACCTGCAATTCCCGCTGGCTGCCGCGAATGCTGTGGTGCTGCTGGCGATCGTGCTGATGATCATCGCGGGCTTGAACCGCCTGGTCGATCTCCGAAAGGAACTTTGACCATGGCTGGCACCGTTCGACGTCGCACCCGCAGTTTCCTGCCGCTGGCCATCATCTTCGGCCTGTATGTGCTCTTCCTCTATGGCCCGGTGATCACCATCTTCGTGTTGAGTTTCCAAGGTCCCGATGGCGGCCTGACCTTCCCCATGCAGGGCAGCTCGCTGCACTGGTACCACGAGCTCTTCAAGGGCCTGGGCGTGGTGGACATCTCGGCGGCCCTCAAGCGCTCGCTGGGCCTGGGCTCGGTGGTCATGCTGCTGACCGTGCTGTTCTCGCTGCTGGCCGGCTTGGCTTTCCGCAAAGGCTTCAAGGGCAGCGGGCTGCTGTTCTACACCTCGGTGGCCAGTTTGATCATGCCGTCCATCATCATCTCGCTGGGCATTGGCCTGCAGTTCCGCTTGTTCGATGGCGTGATCAAAACCGTGCTCGAACGATGGCAGTGGACCGAGACGCTGGAGGCCTATACGACGCTCATGGGCCTGTACACCTCCGGCCTGGGCGCTCACCTGACCTGGACGCTGCCTTTTGGCATGCTCATCATGTTCGCGGTGTTCAACCGCTTCAACCCGGCCTATGAAGAAGCCGCGCGCGACCTGGGCGCCTCGCCCTGGCAGACGCTGCGCCATGTGGTGCTGCCTTTGATCGCGCCTTCACTGGTCGGCGTCGGCATGTTCGGCTTCACGCTCAGTTGGGACGAGATCGCGCGGTCGTCTCAAGCCATCGGCGACCTCAACACCCTGCCGCTGGAACTGCAAGGCCTGACCACCACGGTGACCACGCCTTCCATCTACGCGCTGGGCACGCTGACCACCGTGGTTTCACTGCTGGTGATCTTTGGTGCGCTGGCCGGTGTGGCGCTGACCCGTGGCCGCACCCAGGCGCCTTGATGGACGACGACCAGACCCTTCAACTTCAGGAGCAGCCCATGCCTCAGTCACTCACTGCTTCACTGGCCCCTTTGAGCCTGCCGGATGCCACGACGCTCAGCGATGACGAGATCTACGAGCGCATCATTGATGCCGTGATCGACCAGCGCCTGCTGCCTGGTACGCGCCTGGGCGAGGACAAGCTGGGCCAGGTTTTCGGCGTCTCGCGCACGCGCATTCGCCAGGTGCTGATCCGCCTGGCGCACGAACAAGTGGTCACGCTGGAAGCCAACAAGGGCGCCACCGTGGCCCAGCCCTCTGTCGCCGATGCGCGCGAGGTGTTCGAGGCGCGCGCCTTGATCGAGGCCGTGCTGCTGCAACGCTTCATGGAGCGCGCCACGCCGCAGGACATGCAGGCCCTGGCCGATTGCATCGAGGCCGAAGAAGAGGCCCGCCGCGAGGCCGACCAGGCCGATGCGCTGCGCCTGTCAGGGCGCTTCCATCTGCTGATTGCCGAGGTGGCCCAACACCAGACCTTTGCACGCATGCTCAAGAAGCTGATCTCGCGCACCTCGCTGATCCTCATGAGCTACGCGCCCACCGAGCGCACCCGTTTGCCGGCCAGCCAGACACCCGCCCGTTGGGTCGATGCCTGCCGCTGCGATGCCCACCGCAGTGTGCTGACGGCCTTGCGTGCGCGTGAGCCGGCGCCCTTGCAAGCCCGCATCGACAACGCGGCCGAGCTGATGCGCTTGCACCTGTGCGATATCGAGGCCGGCCTGTGCTTCAACCAGCCCGAGACCCTGAGCGATGACATGGCCGAACTGTTCGGCCTGGACCGCGCCGCACGCCTGGCGCGCCGCCCCGTGGGTGGCCGGTTGCTGGAAGCCTGACCGCCAGAAGGGCTCGCCTTCATGCACGCCTTGCTGATCAACCCCAACACCACCCAGGCCGTGACCGATGGCCTGGTGGCGCAGTTGCAGCCTTGGTGCGCCAAGGCGCGCATGCCTTTGATGGCGATCACCGCCCCTTTCGGCGAGCCCTACATCGCCTCCGAGGCCGCTTATGCCACGGCCGGCCATGCCGTCCTGGAAGCTTTTGCCACGCACGTGGACGAGCACGGGCTGCCCAGCGCGGTGCTGGTGGGCTGTTTCGGTGATCCGTCGGTGTGGGCCTTGCGGGCCCAATGGCCCGAGTTGCCCGTGACGGGTCTGGCCGAGGCCGCCATGCGTGAGGCCCAGGCTCATGGCCCCTTCACGGTGGTCACCGGCGGCCAGGCATGGGGTCCGATGCTGGAGCGCCTGGCGCGTTGCCTGCGTTTGGCGGGCCCTGAAGGGCTGGTGCATGTCTGCACGCTTGAGGCCACGGGCGGCGACATGGCGCAATCGCCCGACGCGGCCAAATCGGCCTTGAAAGAAGCTTGCCAGCGCACTGAGCGGGACTGGCCTCAGGCCCGCGCCATGGTGCTGGGCGGGGCCGCCTTGGGTGGCTGGGCGGCCGACATCGCGCCCAGCCTGGACATCCCCCTCATCGACAACGTGGAGGCGGGTGGGCGCTGGCTAGCTCAGGTCTTGGGCTGAGGATGCGGGGCGTCGTCAGGCGCGACGACGTGCGGCCGACGCGATGCCTGCCAGGCCCAAGCCCATCAAGGCCCAGGTACCCGGTTCCGGGATGGTGCCCGAGTTTGACACGGTGCTCAGGGTCGAGTAACCCGAGCCGGAAATCACCAATTGCGCATTCTGGATGTCGCCGCTGAGGCTGGTCACCATCAGGTTGCCGCCGACGACGATGGTGCCAAGGGTCAAGCCGCTGTCGTTGTTGAACACCAGGGTGCCTGCGCCATTGCTCAAGGAGACAGCGCCGCTGAAGCTGTTGCTGCCATCGTCCAGGTTTGTCGGTCCATGGGATGGATCGATGTAAAGCGTGCTTCCCGGATCGATGGGTTGCCCGATGCCCAATTCCCCCAGTGCGCCGATCATCACGTTGCCCGTGCCGCTGAAGCTGCTCTGCAGATGGATGGTTTTGCCCGATTCGATGATCAGTTGGGGGGTGATGGTGCTCAAGTCCGTCACGGTGATGTCGCCATCGGCCGTGATCTTGATCGATTGGGATGCTGACAGGGTGCCTTTGCCGATGCTTAACGTACCCTGGCAGAAATAAAGCGTTTCGGCGCCGATGCTGCTACTCAAGGCTCCTGAGCAGTTCAAAGGTGCGTCATTCAGGCCAGGCGAGGCCTCTGCAAGTGCCTGCGCGCGGGCGCCTTGTGCGCCTAGGCTTGCCATCAAAAACATGATGGCCGTCAAAAAATGACGAGAGGGGTGTTTGTGCTGCTTCATGCCGTGCTCCCTGCTGGCTGTTGGATGAGAAAATATTCTGTCGAATTATGTCCGTCGGGCAGGAAGTTCTCCTTGGTTGAGGACAGGCGCCACCCCCCCATGATTGAGGGGGTCAGCGCTTGGTCCCGGACAAACCCCTTTGACGTGATCCGTTCGGGCAAGTCAAACTGCCACCTGTTGGGAGCCAATCGTTTTGAGTGAAAGCACACGCAGCATGCGCAGACTGGTGTTCAGTTGGGCCTTCATGGCCGTGGCCGTGGCGCTGGGCATCTGGTCCACCTGGTATCTGGATTACAACCAGAACAAGGTGGTGATGTATTTCATGCTGCCTTATTTCGCCCTCACCGTGGCGATGCAGTACATCTGGCCTGAGCAACCCAACGATTTCGAGAAGAACGAGGTCTGGACCGACCTGCTCAACAACGCAGGCCTGCTTGCCATCACGGCCCTGCAAGGCGCCGCCGTCCACTGGATGGCCGAAGGCGGCCGCGCGCTGGTCTTCCAGCACGGCTGGATCCCCGATGCCTACTCGCCCGCCCACCTGCCCATGTGGGGCCAGGTGATCGTGGCCTGGTGGGCCTTCGACTTCATGTTCTACGCCACCCACCGGATCGCCCATGAGGTTGATTTCTTCTGGCGCTTCCACAGCGTGCACCATTGCGGTCACCGCCTGAGCTTCATGAACGCCAGCCGCGTGCACCCCATCGACATCACCTGGCGTCGCCTGCTGCCCATCTTCGTGGCCTACCAGACGGGCGTGAGCGTCGAGGCCATCATCATGGCCAACACCATTGGCGCGGTGCTGGCCGTGATCACGCACATGAACGTGAGGTTCGATTTCGGGCCGCTGAACTACCTCATCGGTACCAACCAGATCCACCGCTGGCACCACTCCAACAAGATCGAAGAGGCCAAGAACTTCTCGGTGGTGATGCTGTGGGATCACCTGTTTGGCACCTTCGTGTTCCCCAAGGGCCGCGCGCGCCCCGAGAAGATGGGCCTGTTCAACGAGCTCCACTACCCGGTGCAGAGCTACTGGGGCCAGTTGCTGATTCCCTTCACCTGGAAAAGCTGGAAGGCTCGCCAGATCCAATCCATGGCCGGCACGGCTGCTGCGCCTGTCACGGTCACCACCGCTTCGGCAGCGCCTTCGCCAGCCCGTCCGCTGGACAGCGATGCCACCGGCAAAGTGGCCGTCTGAGCTGACGGCTTGAGTTCAAAGCGGCCTGCCTGCATGGCCGGGCGACAATAGCGCCATGGCTTGGACAGATCGAGATGCACCCATCGTGGCCGTGGCCACCGCGCCCGGACGAGGCGCCGTCGGCATGGTGCGCGTGTCGGGCCGTCAGTTGGCGCCCCTGGCGCGCGCCTTGACCGGCCGCGAGCTCCAGCCCCGCCACGCCACCTACGGCCCTTTGCGTGATGCCTCGGGCGAGCCCATCGACCATGGCCTGGCCCTCTACTTCCCGGCGCCCCACAGCTACACCGGCGAGGACGTGCTGGAGCTTCAGGCCCACGGCGGCCCGGTGGTGCTGCAACTGCTGGTGGCCCGCTGCCTGGAGGTGGCCGCCACGCTTGACGCCATCACCGGCAAGCCCTTGTTGCCCGCCCTGCGCCTGGCCGAGCCGGGCGAGTTCACCGAGCGCGCCTTCCTCAACGACAAGCTCGACCTGGCCCAGGCCGAGGCCGTGGCCGACCTGATCGATGCCAACACCGAAGCCGCGGCGCGTTCGGCCAGCCGCTCGCTGGGCGGGGCTTTCTCCAAAGAGATCAATGCCCTGCGCGACCGCCTGATCGACCTGCGCATGCTGGTCGAGGCCACGCTGGATTTCCCCGAAGAGGAGATCGACTTCCTGGAAAAAGCCAATGCGCGCGGCCGCTTGACCCAGTTGGCCCAGGCCCTGGACGGTGTGCTGAACCAGGCGCGCCAAGGCGCCTTGCTGCGCGAAGGCCTGCAGGTGGTGATCGCCGGGCAGCCCAATGCGGGCAAGAGTTCGCTGCTCAATGCCCTGGCCGGCGCCGAGCTGGCCATCGTCACGCCGATCGCCGGCACCACGCGCGACAAGGTCAGCGAGACGATCCAGATTGAGGGCGTGCCGCTCAAGGTGATCGACACCGCCGGCCTGCGTGCCGAGCACGAGGCCAGCGACGAGGTCGAGCGCATCGGCATGGCGCGCAGCTGGGAAGCCATCGGCCAGGCCGATGCGGTGCTCTTTTTGCATGACCTGGCGCGGGTGGACGATGCGCAGTATGCCCAGGCTGACGCGGCCATCGCCGAGCGGTTGGCCGGCGCGCTGAGAGGCGCCAACCGCGTGGTGCATGTGTTCAACAAGGTGGACGCCTTGTCAGCGAACGAGCAAACGCTTGGCGCCGAGGCGCTCAGCGACTGCCTGGCCCGTGAACACTTGCCCGCCGGCCAGGCCGTGGCCTTGTCAGCCAAAACCGGCCAGGGCCTGGAAGCACTGCGCCGCCTGCTGCTCGATTTGGCCGGCTGGCAGCACAACCCCGAAGGGCTGTTCATCGCCCGCCAGCGCCACGTGCAGGCCTTGATCCAGGCGCGCGAGCACCTGGCCCTGGCGCAGCAGCATGCCGATCAGCAAGACGGCGCGCTGGACTTGTTGGCCGAGGAGCTGCGCCTGGCCCACGATGCCCTGGGGCGCATCACGGGGGCGTTCTCGGCCGATGACTTGTTGGGCGAGATTTTCAGCCGTTTTTGCATCGGGAAGTAAAGCCAATCGCCAGCAGCCCACCCAGCATCAACGCCCAGGTGCCGGGCTCCGGCACGCTGGACGTCAGGTTCACGATGGTGCCGTTGATGCCCACCACATAGAGCTTGCCAAAGCCATCTTCGCCCAGCGACACGATGCCATCGAGGCCCGTGCCATCAAGCACGGCAGCGGTGTCGTCCCGAAAGTCGGTGACATGGCCTGAGGCATCGGGCAGGAAAGAGTAGAGCTTGCCGGCCACGTAATCGCCAAAGAAGTAGCGGCCATCCGCGTCGGCAATCGATGGCCCGCGGTAGACATAACCGCCCGTGATCGAGCCACCCAGGCCGCCTGGCTGCTCCAGGCGCTTGTAATCGAACACAGGGTCGGTCAGGCCTGGTGCTGACCCGCCCACGCCTGGCGTGGCGATGGTGCCTTCGCGCAGGCGCCAGCCGTAGTTTCGCCCGCCAGCCGTGCCGGCTTTCTCCAGGTTGATTTCTTCGCGGGTGGCTTGGCCCACGTCGGCGATCCAGAAATCGCCGGTCGCGCGGTCGAAGCTGTTGCGCCAGGGGTTGCGCAGGCCCAACGCCCAAATTTCTGGGCGGGTGCCGGCCTGGTTCACGAAGGGGTTGTCGGTCGGCACGGTGTAGCCGGCGGTGCTGCCGCTGACATCGATGCGCAGCATCTTGCCCAGCAGGGTGTCGCGGTTCTGGCCGTTGCCATTGGGGTCGTTGCCGCTGCCGCCATCACCCGTGGCGATGTAAAGGTTGCTCGTGTCACCGGGCCGGAAGGCGATCCACCCAGCCTTGTGGTTGTTGAAGGATTCTTGTGGGATGGTGATCAGGCGCTGCGCGGAGCCGGCATCGGCCACATTGCTGCCGGGTGTGCCCAGGGTGTAGCGCTCAACCACCGTGTTGTTGGTGGCCTTGTCGATGTAGTCCACATAGAAGCGCCCGTTGGTGGCGTAGTTGGGGTCAAACGCCAGGCCCAGCAGGCCGCGTTCACCATCCGTGGCGACCTTGCTGGAGATGTCCAGGAAAGGCGTGGCCAGCGCGCTGCCGCCCGAGAGCACCTGGATGACGCCCGTCTTCTCGACGACGAAGCTGCGGCTGTCGCCCAGGGGCGCCGTCAGGTAGAGGGATTGGTTCAGGCCGGTGGCGACCACGGTGCCGTCCAACGCGTGGGCGCTGGTGGCGGCCACGGTGAGGGCCAGTGCCATCAGGGGCGCCTGAAAGCGCAGCCTGAAGCTGAATCCCGATGATGTTGACGATGCCTGCATGCCGCGCTCCTTGAGTTTGCCGTCCTGGCGTTGGATGGCAAGCGTAGGGGCAAGGACGTGCCCATTTCAAGCAAAATGGCAGCACGATACAGACACTTACGACCCAGCTACATCCTGTAGCCATCAAGTCGGCGAATGCTCAACGGCGTGGTGCGCGTTTGGCGGGGGCGGGCGGCTTGAGGCCCTTGTAGCGCGCCGTCCAGACCTTGAAGGCATTGGACGTGAGCTCGCGCTTGAGCAACTGCACCAACTGGCCGTGTGAGACGCCATGTTTGAGCAGCACTTGATGGAAGGGCGGGCGGTCATCCCAGGCGGTCGCGATCACTTGCGTGATTTCTTCAGGCGTGAGGCGGGGAATTGGTTTGGCCATGACCGTATTGTCAGGCAGGCGCCACGTCATCGGCGTTTCATCAGCGTGCATCTGGCCCCGCAATGCATTAGATTAGCGAATCGTTGATTGATCAACTGCACAAGAGGGCGCCCCTGCCCAGCGAGGATTCCCCCATGGACACCGCCGATCTGGTTCGCGCGATTCAAACCCTCAATGCGGAGGATGTGTTTCGCCCGCGGCTGGATGCGCAGCAATGGCGGACCTTCGGGCAATACCTCACCCGCCACGAATTGCGGCCGGGAGACTTGTTGATCAAGCAAGGCGACCACGACCGCACGGTCTATTTCCTGGAGGCCGGCTCCTTGCAGGTGTTCGTCAGCGGCCTGCCGGTCGGCAGCGGACAGCGCATCGCCATCTTGCGCACGGGCTCGATGGTGGGCGAGCCGGGCCTGTTCACCGACACGGGCCGCATGGCCAATGTGGAGGCCATGACCCAGTGCACGGTCTGGGCCCTGCGCCTGCAACGCTTCGAGGAGCTGGCCGCACGCGTGCCACCGGTCGCGGTCGAGGTGGTGCGTGCCGCCGGTGCCGTGATGGCCAGCCGGATGAGCGCCAACCTGCATCGCCAGATTCCGAACGCCTGATGTTTCAAGCACAGGCTTAGACGCAGGCGCTGAGGCTCAGCCGTTGATCAGCGTGGCCTCGGCGCGGGCCAAGTCACCTGGTCGGCCTGACAGCACCATGGTGTCGCCTTGTCGGACGCGCAAGCCCGGGTCCGGCTTGACCACGGAACCGTCGGCACAGCGCACGGACACCACCGCCACACCGGGGATCATCGGGTGCAGCTCGCCCAGGGGCAATCCCAGGCAGACAGCATCTTCGTTCAAGGTGAGCGATTGAAGGCGCTGCAAGTCCAGCTCATCGACCGTGTCGTCATCGGCGCCATGGAAGTAATCGCGCATCAGGCCGTAGCGAGCTGCCCGTTGGCTCTGCACCAGGCGGATCACGCGGCGCATGGGCACGCCCACCAGCGCGAGGGCTTGGGAGGCCAGCATCAACGAGCCCTCGATGGCTTCGGGCACCACGGCGGTGGCGCCGGCAGCCTTCAACTCGTCCAGGCCTGATTCGTCGATGGTGCGCACCACCACGGGCGCTTGCGGTGCCTCGCGGCGGATGACGTCCAGGATTTTGCGGGCCGCCGACACATTGGGAAAAGTGATGACCACGGCACTGGCGCGCGACAGCCCAGCGGCCATCAGGCTTTGCAAGCGCGTGGCATCGCCGAAGACCACCTGCTGGCCGGCCGCATCGGCCTGCTGCACGCGGTCTGGGTCCAGGTCCAGCGCGATGTAGGGAATGTGCTCCAGCGTCAGCAGTCGTGCCAGGTTCTGGCCGCTGCGCCCATAACCGCAGATGAGCACGTGCCGCTCGACGTTGATCGACTTGGTGGCGATCTTGGTCATGGCCAGCGATTGCATCATCCAGTCGGTGGCCGACAGCTTGGTGACGATGCGGTTGCTGTAGACGATGATCAGCGGCGTGGCCATCATGGAGATCACCATGGAGGCCAGCAGGGGCGATTGCGCTTTGTGCGCCAGCAGCTGGTTGTCGGCGGCCAGGTCCAGCAGCACGAAGCCGAACTCGCCGGCTTGCGCCAGATACAGGCCGGTGCGCAAGGCCACGCCAGGCGGTGCGCCAAACCATCTTGCCAGGCCCGCCACCATGCCGAACTTGAAGAGCACCGGCAAGGTCGAGAGCAGCAGCACCAGCAGCCAGTGGTCGAACACCACGTGCCAGTCCAGCTTCATGCCGATGGTGATGAAGAACAGGCCCAACAGCACATCATGGAAGGGGCGGATGTCGGTCTCCACCTGGTGCTTGAACTCGGTCTCGGCCACCAGCATGCCGGCCACGAAGGCGCCCAGCGCCAGCGACAGGCCGAAGTAGTCGGTCAGCCAGGCCAGGCCCAGCGTGACCAGCAGCAGGTTGAGCATGAACAGCTCTTCGCTCTGGCGGCGCGCCACCAGCTTGAGCCACCAGTGCATGAGTTTTTGCCCGCCCGCCAGCAGCAGGCCCAGCAGCACGGCCGCCTTGACGGAGGCCAGCAGCAAGGCCTTGGTGAGGTCCGCACCGCTATCGCTCAGGGTGGGGATGAGCACCAGCAAAGGCACCACGGCCAGATCCTGGAACAGCAAGATGCCCATGACGCGGCGGCCATGCTCGGCGTCGATCTCCAGCCGGTCGGCCATCATCTTCACGACGATGGCGGTCGAGCTCATGGCGAGGGCGCCGCCCAGGGCGATGGCGCTCTGCCAGTTCACGCCCCAGCCCAGCAGGCCATTGGGGTGCTTGCCGCCCAGGCCGGCCCACTCCAGCCCCAGGCTCAGCGCGAAAAAGCCGCCCACGGTGGCCAGCATGGTCAAGATCACCTGGCTGGAGCCCAGGCCGAACACCAGCGAGCGCATGCTGCGCAGCTTGGGCAGGTTGAACTCCAGCCCGATCACGAACATGAGGAAGACCACGCCGAACTCGGCCAGGTGGGCGACGCCGCTGGAGTCCTTGGCCAGGGCCAGCGCGTTGGGCCCGATGAGCACGCCGGCGGCCAGGTAGCCCACCCGCGGCGGCAACTTCATGAAGCGGCAGACGACGACGCCGATCACGGCGGCCATCAAGTACAGCAAGGTCAGTTCGAGCGTGGTGGCCATCTTGTCCCTAGAATCCCTGGATCCTACTGTGCGGACCCTGTCTCATGTTGCATCCCCAGACCAACGCGGCCGATTTTGGCGCCAAAACGCCCCGGCCTGCCGCCTCGTCCGCCGAGCTGCTGAGCCTGGCGCACCAGGCCTTGCAGATCGAAGCCCAGGCCCTGCTGGACATGCAGTCGCGCCTGAGTGGCCCGGCTGGCCAGGCCTTGCTGGCGGCGGTCGAGCTGATTCTGGCGTGCCGGGGGCGGGTGGTCGTGATGGGCATGGGCAAGAGTGGCCATGTGGGACGCAAGATCGCTGCCACCCTGGCCTCGACTGGCACGCCGGCCATGTTCGTGCACCCGGCCGAGGCGCACCATGGCGACTTGGGCATGGTCCAGCCCAGCGACGTGGTGCTGGCCATCTCCAACTCCGGCGAGAGCGAAGAAATCACCGGCCTGCTCAATGTGCTCAAGCGCCAGGGCGTGCGCCTGATCGCCATGACCGGCAAGATGGATTCGGCCTTGGCACGCCATGCCGACATCGTGCTTGACAGCTTCGTGGCCGTCGAGGCCTGTCCCTTGAACCTGGCGCCCACGGCCAGCACGACCGCGCAGATGGCCCTGGGTGATGTGCTCGCCGTGGTGCTGCTCGATGCGCGCGGCTTCAAGGCCGAGGACTTCGCGCGCTCCCA
>CANBUA010000045.1 GCA_947372535.1 Burkholderiales bacterium | reverse complement strand
ATGGCCCGCGCGCGGCCCACCAGCGCGATCACGGCGGCCACGATGGACGAAGAAAACCCCGACAGCTCAATCAGCTTGCCGAACACAGCGCCCAGCATGAACACCGGGAAGTACAGCTTGATGAACTGCACCATCTTGTCCATGAACAGCCCGATGTAGACCGGGGCCACCAGCGAGGGCTCGGTCAGCAGCACGGCCAGCAGGGCCGCCAGTGGCGCGAACAGGATCACGCTGTGGCCCTTGTAGGCGGCGAAGATCAGCAGGCCCAAGGCCAGGAGGATGATCAAGAAGCTCATGAGAGGTCCCCCTTGTTTGACATGATGCGGCCGACGGCGGTGCACGATATGCCGTTTTACGGGATGACAGGGCGGTCGGTTTGAAAACCTCGAAAGGCCCTTGCCGCGATGTGCCCTGCCCAACTGTCACACAAGCCCTCATGGCTTGATAAAGTCCGGTGGTCCGTCGGCATCTTCGTTTGCCTGCGCCATTGAACCGCCAAGCATTGAGCCCGTCATGAACCGCGCCGAACATTTCGCCTTCCTGGCCCGCTACAACCAGTGGATGAACGCCAAAGTTTTCGAGGCCGCACTGCAGTTGCCACCGGCCGATCTGCACCTGGACCGGCGTGCCTTCTTTGGCTCGATTTTTGGCACGCTCAACCATGTGGCGGTGGGCGACACCCTGTGGCTGCGGCGCTTTGCCCGCCACCCGGCCAACTTCCCATCATTGGCCTTGGCGCTTGACCAGCTTGAAGATCCGGCCGGCCTGCAAATCACCTTGTTCCCCGATCTGGCTCCGTTGGCCGCTTACCGCGAGCGGCTCGACCAGCTCATCCTGGATTTCACCGCCGAGTTGAGCGATGCCAGCCTGGATGCCGATTTGCAGTTTCGCACCACCAACGGCATTGATCACCGCAAGGGCTTCCACGGCGTACTGATGCATTTTTTCAACCACCAGACGCATCACCGTGGGCAGGCCTCGGCCTTGTTGACGCAAGCAGGCAGCGATGTGGGGGTGACGGACTTGTTGGTGTTGGTGCCGAGCGCGGCTGGATGAGACTTGTGGTCGTCAACGACCCCCTGTCTGGGTCGTTGACGTGCCTCATACCCCTGGGATAGCCTGGCGTCCTTCCGCCGTGGGCGGCTTTCATTCGAGCAATTCAACATGACATCAGGGAAAGCCATCTTGGGTGGCCTCATGCTGGCGATGACCGTCCTGGCCCAGGCCAATGACGATGTGGTCAGCATCGACGGCGATCAATGCAGTGGCGAGCGCACCACCACGACCACGGACACGGTGCTTCAAATCGAATGCACCGGCGATTTCTCGCTGGCAGGCACGGCGCGCATCGTGTCGGACAAGCGAGTGGTGATATATGGGCATCACCTGTTGTTGGTGGCGGGCGAGGTCTCGGTGACGGCGCCGGTGCTGGAGTTTCGCTCGGATGCCTTGGTCAACATGACGGGCAGCGTGGAGGCGCCAAATGCTGCCTTCGTGGTCAATGCCATTGGGGGCACCGTGATCGCAGCCTCCACGCTCAAGCTGAATGCGGCTTCGACCGTCATGAACACCATCGACGGCGGTCTGCCACCTCCGGATGGTGCAGGCGGCGCGGTCGCCATCGGCGATGCAGGAATCGTGGGCCCTGGCACCTCTCCACCCGTGGTCACCGGCTTGGACGGCACCCAGACATTGCCAGCCCCAGTCGTGGAGGTGGCGGCCAGTGGCACTGCTTCCGGCGGTGGCGGGGCGCTGGGCTGGGTTGAATTGATGGCTTTGGCCGCCATGGCCTTGCTCGCCGTCATCAGGCCGGTCACCGGGGCGTGAGTGGTGCTCGGCAGGATGCGCCTGTGTTCGTGCGCTGAGGCCATCCGTCAACCCATCAATCGCCCAGCGCCGGATAGTCCGTGTACCCGTGCGCGCCCTCACCGCCATACAGCGGCGCATCGGCGAACAACTCGTTCAAGGGCGCGTTCTCCTTGAAGCGGCGCGGCAGGTCCGGGTTGCTCAGCATCAAGCGGCCAAAGGACACCAAGTCGGCATGTCCTGAAGCGATTGCTTCCTCGGCCATGGCCTTGTCATAGCCGTTGTTGACCATCCAGACGCCCGAGTACAGCTGGTGAAGCGCCTCATAGTCGAACGGCGCGTTGTCGCGCGGGCCGCCAGTGTGGCCTTCGACCACGTGGATGTAGACGGGCTTGAGCTTCTCCAACTCACGCACCACGTGCTCGAACAATGGCTGCGGGTGGCTTTCGTTTGAGTCGTTGACAGGCGAGACGGGCGACAGGCGCACGCCGACCTTGTCCGCACCGATTTCATCGATGACCGCGGCCATCGCCTCGATCAGGAAGCGCGCGCGGTTTTCGATGCTGCCGCCGTACTCGTCGGTGCGCTTGTTCGAGCCATCGCGCAAGAAGGCATCCAGCAAATAGCCATGCGCGCCGTGCACCTCGATGCCATCGAAGCCGGCCTCGATGGCGTGGCGCGCGGCCGAACGGAAATCACCCACGATGCCGGGGATCTCGCGGGTCTCCAGCGCACGTGGCAAGGAGGTGGGGATCATGCCGGCGCCGGGCACGAAGGTCTTGGCCTTGGCCGCGATGGACGATGGGGCCACTGGTGCGTTTTCACCCGGCTGGAAGGCGGTGTGCGACATGCGGCCGGTGTGCCAGATCTGCAGGAAGATCTTGCCGCCACGGCGGTGCACTTCGTCGGTCACCAGGCGCCAGCCAGCGATCTGCTCGGGGCTGTGCACGCCCGGCGTGGACACATAGCCTTGGGCCTGGGCCGAGACCTGCGTGGCCTCCGCGATGATCAGGCCGACGCTGGCGCGTTGGGCGTAGTACTCCACGCTCAAGGGGCCGGGCACGTTGCCGGCTTGGGCGCGGCTGCGTGTGAGCGGTGCCATCACCATGCGGTTGGACAAGGTGATGCTGCCCAGTTGGAAGGGCTCGAAGAGCTTGTCGGCGTTGGTAGAGGTGTTTGTCTGGTTCATGGATGAACTCCTGGTCAAGCAGGTGAGGAAGTGGAAGCAACAGGCTGGAAAAACTTGTCCAGCATCAGGTCGAGGGCGGCATGCAAAGGACGCGAGCTGTGCTCAATGCGCATGCGCAGCAAGGCGCCTTCCCACGCGTCCCAGAAAAAGGCGGCCAGGGCGGTGGCATCCAGGTCGGTGCGCACCTGGCCAGAGGCTTGCGCCTGTTCGATCAGGCTGGCCAGCCGCTCGCGCCAATTGCGCATGACGGCGCCCAGTTCGGTGCGGCAGACGAGGCTGGACTCGGCCATCTCAGCGGCGAAATTGCCGATCAGGCAGCCAGGGCAGGCCGATTGTTCGTGGTGGGCGATGAAGCCGCTGAACAGATGGCGCAAGGCCGCGAGGGGATCGGCCGGCGCGTTGGCCAAGCCAGCCACCCAGGCCTGATCCACCCCGTCGGCGTAGTGCCGGATGATCTGCCCGGCGAAGGCGTCCTTGCTCTCGAAGTGGTTGTAGAAGGAGCCTTTGGGCACGCCGGCCTCATCGGTGATCTGCTGGATGCCGGTGGCGTTGTAGCCCTGCTGGTTGAACAGGGTGAAACCGGCCAGCGTCAGGCGGCGGGGGATGTCGGTCTTGTCGAGCGTGCGTGGCATGCCTGAAGAATATGACCAGTCGTCTTGAAACGTTTGCCAGCCTCGACAATGCCCCTATACACTGCTCGACTTCTCCTGTCTTCCTTTTGCGGTCGTGGCTCGTCACGGCCCGCCTGCCATGTCGTTTGCTTCCCTGGGTCTGCTGCCCGCCTTGGTCCGTGCTGCGACGGATCAGGGGTTCACCACGCCGACCCCCATCCAGCACGAAGCCGTTCCGCTGATCCTGCAAGGGCGCGATGTGCTGGCCACGGCGCAGACGGGCTCAGGCAAAACGGCTGCTTACGGCTTGCCCCTGCTGCAAGGCTGGGCCAAGGCGCATGAGGCAGGGCAGGGGCACGGTGGCGCCTTGATCCTGGTGCCCACGCGCGAGCTGGCTGCTCAGGTGGGCGACACCATGCGCCTGCTGGCCAGGGCATTGCCCTTCAGCCTCAAGGTGATGACGGCCTTTGGGGGCGTCTCCATCAACCCGCAGATGATGGCCTTGCGTGGGGGTGCCGACATCATCGTGGCCACACCCGGGCGCCTGCTGGACCTGATCGACCATGGTGCCTTGGGGCTGGGCGGTGTCGAGGTGCTGGTGCTCGACGAGGCCGACCGCCTGCTCGATCTGGGCTTCTCGCAAGAGATGCAACGCTTGGTGGACATGCTGCCCGAGCAACGGCAAAGCCTGTTCTTCTCCGCCACCTTTGCCCCCGCCGTGCAGGCCTTGGCGCGTACCTTGTTGCGTGATCCGGCACGTGTGGACATCCCCGTCGAGCCCGAGAGCGCGCCCGACATCGAGCAGCGTTCCATCGCGGTCGATGAAGCCGCTCGCACGCCCTTGCTGCGCCACCTGATCGCGACCCAGGGCTGGGAGCGCGTGATGGTCTTCGTGGCCACCAAGTACGCGACCGAGCATGTGGCCGAAAAACTCGTGCGCCAAGGCATCGACGCCGCCGCCTTCCATGGCGAGCTCAGCCAAGGCCGGCGCACCGAGGTGCTGGCCGCCTTCAAGGCGCGCCGCCTTCAGGTGCTGGTGGCCACCGACGTGGCCTCACGCGGCATCGACGTGGTGCAACTGCCAGCGGTCGTCAACTACGACCTGCCGCGATCGCCCGATGACTACACCCACCGCATCGGCCGCACTGGTCGCGCCGGTGAAAAAGGCGTGGCCATCAGCTTCGTCACGGCGCAGGCCGAGGCCCATTTCCGCGTGATTGAAAAACGCCAGGGGCTGCGCGTGCTGCGCGAAGAGATCCCTGGTTTTGAGCCCAAGGACTTGCCCGATGAGGCCGCCACGCCTGTGGGCGCGGAGAACGGCGGCATCAAGGGCACGCGCAAGAGTAAGAAGGACAAGCTCCGCGAGGCCGCAGCGTTGGCGGCGGCTTCAGGCGGCCAAAAACCCGACGCCTGAGCGCGGCCGCGGCACGCGCGTGCCGCCTTCAAGCACCGCCCATCAGGCCAGCGTGCGAACGCCCCTGACCAATGCGCCTTTGAGCACTTTGCTCACGATGCCACCAAGCACGGGCGGCATGTCGAAATCGATCTGCCATTGAAGGCGCGAGCCCTGGGCGGTCGATTCGAAACGCATGTCGCCCTGGTGATTTTTCATGGGCGCCCCACCTCGAGTCACTTGGTAGCCGATGCGTTCGTCAAGCTCATAGGCCGTGACCGTTTCCTGCACGCCCAGCGGGCCGGGCGGGCCGATGTGCCGTACCGAGCCCACCCCATTGAGTTCGCTGCTGCCCTCCTTGATTCGCTTGACGGGCGCGCCGAACAACTTGGCCATGTTGTTGTGGTCCGCCAAGGCGGCGAACACTTCCCCGACCGGGCGGCGGAAGGATTCGTCGATGAGGATCTGATAACGGGGCATGTGGAATCCAGGGTGAGAGTGACCGCGCAATATAGCGCGCGGTCATCACCATGGCCGGCCTTCATGCGCTGGCTGATGGCCTGGACGCGTTTTGCTGGCTGAGCATCTTCTCGGCGTAATGGATGGCGGCCACGTAAAACGCCATCATGTTGCGCAGCACGTCTTCGACGGGCGTGGCGCACTTGTCCTCGACCCAGGACGTGGCGATGCGGATCACCGCGCCCGTCAGGCCGATGCCGACCATGGTGGGGCTCAGGCCGGTTTTTTCCTGAAGACCGGGGTAGAGCATGTCCACAAAACCGGCGATCAGGGTGGCGAAGTCACGGTTGGCATCGCTGCTGATGCGGCTGGTGCCAGCCCCGACGTTCTGGGCATCGATCAAGGTCACGCGGGCGCGGCGCGGGTCTTCGCGGATGAACTCCAGAAAGGTGCGCACGGCGGCCTCGGCCAGGCGCTCGGGGTCCATGGGCGTGCTCTGCAAGGCCGTCATGGTCTGGTGCATGAGGTCGCGGCTCACGCTCACGTAGACGGCCTCGAACAGCGCGTCCATGCCACTGAACGACTCGTAGAAGTAGCGCGAAGTCAACTCAGCACGCCGACAGACATCCCGAACGGTGGAGGGATGGTAGCCCTGCTCACCGAACACCGCCAGGGCGGCGGTGATCAGTTTTTCCCGGCGTTGGCGCTGGCGTTCCTGGTGGTCGATGCCGCCATAACGCCGCCCTGTCGGGGATGGTTCCCCAGGTTCAGGGGAGGGCTGAGGGTTAACCCCGTTTTTGGAAATCTCCATTGTCAAATACAGTTCTGATACACCGTGTTGTCAAATTTGCGACGCGTGGCGATTTGTGATGGAGTAAGAGAGTATGAGTGATCGCGCAAGCGTCCTGATCATTGGCACCGGATTTTCAGGCTTGGGCATGGCCATCCGCCTCAAACAGGCTGGCGTGGATTACATCGTGTTGGAGCGCGCCGACGACCTGGGCGGCACCTGGCGCGACAACCATTACCCCGGTTGCGCCTGTGACGTTCAATCGCACTTGTATTCCTTCTCGTTCGAACCCAACCCGGACTGGTCGCGCCAATTCGCGCCGCAGCCCGAGATCTGGGCTTACTTGCGCAAGTGCGCCACCAAGTACAACATCCTGCCCGACATTCGCTTCAACGCCAATGTGGTCAACGCTCGGTTCGACGAAACCGCCTCCGTCTGGCACGTCACCACGGAAGACGGCCGCCAGTTCCAGGCGCAAAGCCTGATCTGGGGCGGCGGTGCCTTGAGCAACCCCTTCATCCCCAAGACGCGAGGCTCGGAGACCTTCGAGGGCGAGATGTTCCACTCGGCCGTCTGGCGCCATGACGTGGATCTGCGCAACAAGCGTGTGGCCGTGATCGGCAGCGGCGCCAGCGCCATCCAGTTCGTGCCTCAGATCGCGCCCAAGGCCTCACGCATCGACTACTACCAGCGCACGGCGCCCTGGGTCATGCCCAAGCCCGACTTCATCCGCTCCAAGCTCTCCAAATCGCTGTTCCGCACCTTCCCTGCGTTGCAAAAGCTGGCGCGCGGCCTGACCTATGTGGCGCTGGAGTCGCGCGTGCTGGGCTTTGTGATCCACCCCAAGGCGATGAACCTGCTCGAGTACGTGGGCATGAGCCACATCAGGAAGCACATCAAGGACCCGGCCAAGCGCCAGGCCGTCACGCCGCCGTTCAAGCCCGGTTGCAAGCGTGTGCTGATCTCCAACGATTACTACGCGGCCCTGGCGCGTGACAACGTCGAGGTGGTCACCGACAACATTGATCGCATCACGCCCATCGGCGTGGTCACCAAGGATGGCAAGACCCGCGTGGCCGACGTCATCATCTGGGGCACGGGGTTTTCCATCCAGGAGTTGGTCCCCAAGGGCCTGTTCCATGGCCTGGGCGGGCGTGACCTGAGCGAAGTCTGGCGTGGCCAGGGTGGGCCGGAGGCTTTCCTGGGCATGACGGTCTCGGGTTTCCCCAACCTGTTCTTCATGATGGGGCCCAATACCGGGCTGGGTCACAGTTCCATGGTCTACATGATCGAGTCCCAGGTGCAATATGCCCTCGATGCCATCCTGCTGATGCGCAAGAATGGCGTCAAGCAAGTGGACGTCAAGCCTGAAGTGCAGCAAGGCTTCGTGCAGCAGATGCAAAAGCGGCTCAAGGGCACGGTTTGGGCGTCCGGCTGCAAGAGCTGGTACATCAACGAAAGCGGCAAGAACACGACGCTGTGGCCAGGTTTCACCTTCCGCTACCGCCGTGCCACGAGCACTTTCCAGCCGACCGACTACGCCATTAAGCCAGGCCGCTGAGCGATTGAGCTTGGCCTTTGTCCACCACCAGATCAACGGAATCGACAGACCTCATGAAAGACTTCAAGAACAAAGTGGCTGCCATCACCGGCGCAGCTTCCGGCATGGGCCGCACGCTGGCGCTTGAACTGGCACGCCGTGGCTGCCATTTGGCCCTCAGCGACGTCAACGAGGCTGGCCTGGCCGAGAGCGCCGCGATGGCCAGCAAGCTGGGCGTCAAGGTCACGGCCACCAAGCTCAATGTGGCCGACCGCGAAGCCGTCAACGCCTGGGCCGACCAGGTGGTGCGCGAGCATGGCAAGGTCAACCTGATTTTCAATAACGCTGGCGTCGCCCTGGGTGCCTTTGCCGAGACCGTCAAGCCCGCCGATTTCGAGTGGATCATGGGCATCAACTTCTGGGGCGTGGTCTGGGGCACGCAGGCTTTCCTGCCGCACCTCAAGCGCTCGGGCGACGGCCACATCATCAACACCTCCAGCCTGTTCGGCCTGTTGTCTGTGCCTTCGCAAGGCACCTACAACGCCAGCAAATTCGCGGTGCGCGGCTTCACCGAAGCCTTGCGCCAGGAGCTTGACATGGACAACTGCGGTGTCAGCGCGACCTGCGTGCACCCTGGCGGCATCCGCACCAACATTGCGAAGGCGGCCAAGATGGACGACGGCATGATGGCCAAGACCGGCGGCAAGGCCGAAGAGGCCCGCGCCAAGTTCGACAAGATGCTCAACACCACCACGGCCGAGAGCGCGGCCCGCCAGATCCTGAGCGCCGTCGAAAGCAATTCGCGTCGCGTGCTGGTCGGCCCGGACGCCAAGTTCCTGGACCTGCTGGTGCGTTTGCTCGGATCCTGGTATCAACCGCTCACGACGATGTTCGCCAAAAAGGGCATGTTGGGCTGAACGCCCGGCAGAACCCTTTCCGGAGACAAAACCGATGGCCGCCCACCTTGACTCGCAAGCCCAACAGATGAGTGCACACCCCGTGATCCGTCATTACCTGCCGCCCACTGGTTGGCGGGAATCCATCGTGGCGGCCATGCTGCGCACGTCTTTGCGCGTGACGCTCAAGCCTTTCCTGGGACCACCCTGGCCGTTTGCGATCCAGCGTTTTGCGCTGGCGGCGGGCTCGATGGCGATGCCGCAGGACAGCCGCGCCAAGGTTCAGAAGGTCAAGCTCGCCGATTTCCCAGCCGAGCGCGTGACGCCCAAGGCCGGCGGCCAGCCACGCCACGCCATCTTGTACCTCCACGGCGGGGCTTTCGTGTGCGGCAGCCCGCGCACCCACCGCAGCATCACGCGCCGCCTGGCGGCCTTGACTGGCGCGGAGGTCTTGGTGCCCGACTACCGACTGGCGCCAGAGGCCCGTTTCCCGACGCAGATCAACGATTGCCTGAGCGCCTACCGCCAGTTGCTGGCCGATGGCTACTCGCCTGAACGCATCGCCATCGCGGGTGATTCAGCCGGTGGCAACCTGACCTTGATGACCACCATGGCCATCAAGCTGGCCAAGCTGCCAGCCCCGGCCGTGCTGGTGATGATGTCGCCCGTGGTGAGCAACCACGAGATGCCTGGCGGCACGCTGGCCGAGCGAGAAGGGCGCGACCCGATGATCCGCCTCGCCTGGGCCGAGGACATCGACCGCGCCTTGCTGGTCGACCCGAACCACCCACTGGCCGACCCAATGAAGCAGGACCTGTCCGAGCTGCCACCGTCATTGATCCAGGTGGGCGATGACGAGGTGCTCTATGACAGCTCGACCTGGCTGGTCAATGCCGCCACCAACGCGGGCCGCACCTGCGAGCTGGAGGTCTACATGAAGCGGTGGCACGTCTTCCAGGCGCACGCCGGCTTGTTGCCCAGCTCGGACCGCGCGCTGGCGCGGCAGGCCGAGTTCATGAAGCGCCACTGGGCGGCCTGAGCCAGCCCGCCTGCACATTCATGGTGGGGTGATCACCACGCTGACTTGGCCGCGATCGTGACCCTGGCAACGCAAGCCAGGTGGTGCGGGTTGGCAGTCCAGGCTGCCGGCCGGGTTGATCTTCACCGCCTTGCCCGTGAGGTAGCCCTCGGGCAGGAACAACTCGGTGGCACCGGCCGAGGGCTCATGCGTCCAGCCGTAGCTCAGGCCTTTGGCGCTGCGCTTGAAGGCCCCGGGCGTGCCGGCCGTTTTCTGAGGATAGGGGCGGGGCGTGAACAGCTTGGCGCGCACCTGGCCGTTGGTCACGATGCTGAAGTCCTCGGCGTTCCAGCCGTCCTTTTGATCGGCCGTCCACTGCGGCGTGTAGCTCCATTGCGTGCCCGAGACGAACTGCTCGTCCAGCCAGGTGTAGATGGCTTCGAGGTAATCATCGGAGCGCTGCGCATTGGCGGGTGCACCGAACTCGCCCAGCAGCATCGGCGCCTTTCGGCCGTTGGCCTTGGTCAGCATCCGGCCCAGTGGCGCACCGACGTCAAAGCCCAGCCAGTAGCGCAGCGACATCACCGTCGTGTCGTAGTAGTGGGGCGAGTAGGCCGTGTTGCTCAGCTTGGGTTGTTCGATGACATCGGCGATGTAGCCCAGCGAGACCATGGCATTGGGTGAGGTGAACAGGATGGCGTCCGGGTGACGCTCGCGGATCGCCGCGCCCACCTTCTCATACATCTTCAGCAGTTCGGCATGCGTGCCCCAGGGCTCGTTCATGACGTCGTAGCCGATGACGTTGGGGTGAGCGGCCATGCGATCGGCCACGGCCCGCGTCATCTCGAGGTAGCGGGTCAAGGCGCCCTCGGTGTCGGCGTGGAAGGCATGCCAGGTGTCATGGTGCGGCAGGTCCAGCAGCATCTTGGTGCCCCAGCCTTTGCAGGCGTTGTCATTGCGGGGCGTCTTGGCTTTGATGCCAGCGGGAATGGTCCAGGCCGGGAAGCCTTCGCCACAGCCATTGAGGGTGAAGCGCGAGTAGGCGTCCTGGTGAAAATCGACGATCACGTACACGCCCCGCTGGGCGGCCCACTGCACCACCTGCTCGTAATAGGCCAGGTAGCTGTCGTCGTATTGGCAGCGTGTGGGCTCGAAGGCTTCCCAGGTGAACAGCAGCCGGATCACGTTCAGGCCCCAGACCGGCAAGGCGTCCAGCTGGGCGGCACTGGTGATGCCTTTGAAGGGCGGGACCTTGGCATCGCCCGTGGCATTGACGCCGCGCAGCAGCACCACGCGGCCCTGCGCGTCTTTGAAGTAGCGGCCTGCGGCCTTGAGCGGGGCAGGCGCTTGCTGGACCGGGCCGTAGGCAATGGCGGGGCATTGAGCCAGCGTCGGCGAGGCTGCGCTGGCGGGTGTCACGCCGCCCAGCACGCCCAAGGTGGCCAGACCAGCGATGGCTGACCAGGGGATGTTGCGGGTCATCGGTGTCGTTTCCCTGAGGTGATGATCGGTTTTGTCCGAAATCATGTTAACTGGCGATGTCATCACGGCGCCATCGTGGTTTCCGCAGGGTACGGGGCCGTCATCCCCCTCGATGACGGTGTGAGCATTCATGGTGCAGGACTTCCCGCATTGACCGAAAAGACGATGGTCGTATAGTTCTTCGCGTCTGCCGTCTGGCAACTTTGATCAACCAGGGATGAACACAGCATGAACCATCACCAACTTCTTCGTGGCCGCCTTGCCGTGGCTTTCGCGGCTTGTTTTGCCGCCCTGCCGGGCTTGGCCCTGGCCCAGTCGGCCTACACCGCCAAACTGCTCACACTGCCGTCCGCGGGCGGTTGCGCAATCTATTCCGGGGTGTTGGGCAGCACCGGTGCGGCGGCGGTGAGCTGCATCACGCCCAAGAAGGCATCGCTGTTTGGCGTCTTCACCAACCTGTATTACGCCTTGCGCGACAACGAGTTCAGTTACCTGGGCAGCCAGGAATACTATGGCCGCATCAACGAATTCAAGCCCGATGGCACCCAGCGCTGGCTCACAGCCGGCTCAGGGACCGTGCCTCAGGCATGGGTCAATGGCTACTTGGCCAATGGTGATCTGGTGGGCGATGTCAGGAACGTGGGCAATGTCCAGTACGGCAGCATGGTGTGGCGCAACGGGGTTGGCACGCTGTGGACACGCCCCGCAGCATTGAAGGAAACGGATTGGGCGGTCAGCAGCATCAGCCCGGCAGGCCAGGCCCAGGTGCTGGCGCGCTTCACCTCGACGGGCCGTTACGAGCTGGCCACGGTGGTCAATGGTCTGACCCGGCGACTGCCTGCCCTGCCCGAGGGGTGCTACATGACCGCGCCCGATCCTGGTTTCGATGTGGTCGTGGCCGACAACGGTCAGGTGGCGCATGTCCATGAAAATCGGTACATGGGCAGTCAGCCCTGGCAAAAGCAGGTTTGCTGGTGGGATGGCAGCACCTGGACCGTGGCCCCGACCTTGTCCTCCGCGACCGTGCCTGAAACGGGCGGTGACACGCCCCTGGGCGCCACGGTGTTGAACGCCTTGAGCACCTCGGGAGAGCTGATCAGCAATTACGTGACCGTGAACTCGTCCTTCACCCTCTCATGGTCTGCCGCCAACCGACTGAGCAAGATCGACAGCGCCATCCAGGCGGTGGGTGCCAATGACGAACGCTTGGGCGGCGCGGAACGCCGCTACACGAGCACGGGCCGGGCCACCATTTGGCGCAACGGGGTGCCCTTCGATTTGAACAGCGCGGCCAAGCTGACCGGCTACACCTTCCGCTCGGTGCTGGCCACCAACACCAAGGGGCAGGTGCTGGTGACCTTGTCCACCGCCAGCAAGCCGCAGGATGACGCACACTTGGCGGTGCTCACGCCCAAGTGATGGGCGTCCATTCAGGGGCCTGATGCCGGCCGCGCCATGAAAAAGGGCTCCCGAGGGAGCCCTTTGATCCTTCTGAATCGGCCTGCGCGAACGGGCCGAAGCGGATCAAGCCATCACGAAGTGATCCTTGTCCATCTGCATGGTCGAGGTGCTGGTGGCCAGCATGCCGGCGTAGTGCCCATCGGCGCGGGGCAGCAGTCGGTCGAAGTAAAACTCGGCCGTTTGCAGCTTGGCCTTGTAGAACTCTGGCGTGTCCTTGCCACCCTTGGCCAGCTTGTCTGCCGCGATCACGGCTTGCTTGAACCAGAAGTAGCCCATCATCACGTAGCCCGAGTACATCATGTAATCGTTGCATGAGCTGGAGACCACATCGCGGTCCTTGGCAGCGCGCAGCATGATGCGCAGCGTGCCCCACTTCCATTGCAGCGAGCGCTTGATGATGGCGCGGGCCATCATGCCGATGGGGCCGCTGGCCAGGGCATGGTCCTTGGCGAAACCGATCATCTCGTTGGTGAACTCCTTGATGCACTTGCCACGGGTTTGCAGCAGCACCTTGCGGCCCAGCAGGTCCAGCGCTTGGATGCCGGTCGTGCCTTCGTACAGGGTGGAGATGCGGGCATCACGGGCGATCTGCTCCATGCCGTGTTCCTTGATGTAGCCGTGGCCACCGAACACTTGCATGCCCAGGTTGGCAGCTTCGAGGCCCAGCTCAGTCAGGAAGCCCTTGAGGATGGGGGTGTAGAAGCCCAGACGGTTGTCATAGTCTTCATACTTTTCCTTGTTGTTCTCCAAGATGCCGTTGACCATGTTGTCGGCCAGCTTGGCAGCGTGGTAGATCATGGCGCGACCGCCTTCGGCCACGCACTTTTGCGTCAGCAGCATGCGGCGCACGTCGGCGTGGTGGATCAGTGCATCGGCGGTGAAGTCAGGGTCCTTCTTGCCCGACAAGGCGCGCATGGAGCGGCGCTCGTAGGCGTAAGGCAGGGCACCTTGGTACGACAGCTCAGCGTGGGCCACGCCTTGCACGGCGGTGCCGATGCGGGCCGTGTTCATGAAGGTGAACATGGCCTCCAAGCCCTTGTTGGGCTCGCCGATCATGTAGCCGATGGCGTCATCAAAATTCAGCACGGCGGTGGCCGAGGCGCGGATGCCCATCTTGTGCTCGATCGAGCCGCAGTTCACAGGGTTGCGCGCACCAGCGTTGCCTTGCGCATCCAGGGTGAACTTGGGCACGAGGAACAGCGAGATGCCACGGGTGCCCCTGGGTGCATCGGGCAAGCGGGCCAGCACGATGTGGATGATGTTCTCGGCCAGGTCGTGTTCGCCGGCCGAGATGAAGATCTTGGTGCCGTTGAGCTTGTAGGTGCCATCGCCAACGGGGTCGGCCTTGGTCTTGATTTGGCCCAGGTCGGTGCCGCACTGTGGTTCGGTCAGGCACATGGTGCCGGTCCATTCGCCCGAGACCAGCTTGGGCAGGTAGGCGTTCTTTTGGGTCTCGTCGCCGTACTGCATGATGGTGTTCATGCAACCCAGGCTCAGGCCGGGGTACATGGTGAACGACCAGTTGGCCGTGCCCATCATTTCCGACTTCATCAGGTTCATCGACATGGGCAAGCCCTGGCCACCGTACTCGGTGGGGTGGGACAGGCCTTGCCAGCCGCCAGCCACGTACTCGGCATAGGCTTCCTTGAAGCCCTTGGGCGTGGTCACGACGCCGTTTTCGAAGTGGCAGCCTTCGAGGTCACCTGAATGGTTGATGGGCGAGAGGATCTCTTCGCAGAAGGTGGCGCAGCCTTCCAAGATGGCGTCAACCATGTCGGGCGTGGCATCGCCGCCGTTCGAGAGTTGGGCGTAGTGGCCCGTGTAGTCGAACACTTCGTTCAACAGGAATTTCACATCACGCAAAGGAGCTTTGTACTGCGGCATAGGTCACCTCGGTCATCTGGAGCACCCGTGGGGTGCGGTTGGCATTCTAAAATCGAACGGTCGTTCTATTCAAACGAGTGTTCGAATTGGGCGCATTTATACCGCACTCCAGGCGGTTTGTGGCGAGGATTTCCGAGCACATGTGAGGGATTTGGCGGTCATGGGGCGTTGGCCCCCCAGATTCGAGGGGCCCCAGGCGGGGCTTGAGGCCACTGCCGCACGTGGACTTTGGGGCAAGTCAGCAAGGATTTCTCGGTGGTGACATCATGGCGGCGAGGCCTCCATCGAGGCGCCACGGAGTGTTCCTATGCGCTGTGCCCTGCCTGATCAGACGCTTGAAGATTTCCTGCGGGAGGACGCGCCCTATGGCGACCTCACGACCCAATGCCTGGGGCTGGGCGATGTGCTTGGCCAGATGACACTGGCGGCGCGTGGGCCCATGACGGTCTGCGGCACCGAAGAGGCCGGGCGCCTGCTGACCTTGTGTGGCGCCACGCCCCATGTGCTGACCGCATCGGGGCAGCACGTGCAGGCTGGCACCGAACTGGTCAGCGCCCACGGGCCGGCTGCGGCGCTGTTGCTGGGGTGGAAGGTGGCCCAGACTTTGATCGAAGTGAGCAGCGGCATGGCCAGCGAGGTGGCGCGCATCGTGACCGCTTTGCAGATCGCAGGCTTCAAGATCCCGCTGGCCTGCACGCGCAAGACCTTCCCCGGCACGCGGCCCATGGCGGTCAAGGCCGTGCTGGCGGGTGGTGGGATCATGCACCGGCTGGGCTTGTCCGAGAGCCTCTTGCTGTTCCCTGAGCACCGCCTGTTCATCGATGCCAGCCTGGACGACATGGTAGGGCGCCTGCGCAAGCAGCAGCCCGAAAAACGCCTGGTGGTCGAGGTGACGACGATGGAAGAGGCCTTGGCCATGGCGCAGTCCGGCGCCGACGTGCTGCAACTGGAGCGCTTCAGTCCGGAGGCCGTGCGCAAGTGCAAGGCCGCGCTGCACAGCAGCCATTTGCACCCGGCCATCGCGGTGGCCGGTGGGGTCGATGTCGACAACGCGGTGTCCTATGCCTATGCGGGCGCGGACATCCTGGTGTCGTCGGCGCCCTACCATGCGCCGCCACGCGATGTGGAGGTGCGGTTCTCGCGCGATGTCTAGCCGGCGGCCATGATGTCCGCGGTGATCTCGTAGGAGCGCAGCCGCTGCGCGTGGTCGAAGATCTGCGAGGTGATCATCAGCTCGTCGGCCTCTGTGCGGGCGATGAAGTCTTGCAGCTGACGGCGCACGGTGTCGGGCGAGCCGACCGCTGCGCAGGACAGCACTTGATCGAGCAAGGCGCGCTCTTGCGGCTCCAGGCGCTGGACATAGCCCTGCACCGGTGGCGGCAAAGTCGAAGGCCGCCCACTGCGCAAGTTCACGAAGGCCTGCTGCATGGACGTGGCCCGAAAGGCCGCCTCATCATCCGTGTCGGCAGCAAAGACGTTGAAGCCCAGCATCACGTGGGGCTTGGCCAGTTGCCGGGAGGGTTTGAACAGCGTGCGGTACAGGGCGATGGCCTCCATCATCTGCGTGGGCGCGAAGTGCGAAGCAAACGCATAAGGCAGGCCCAGGTGGGCAGCCAGTTGCGCACCGAACAGGCTGGAGCCCAGAATCCACAGCGGCACGTCCAGGCCATGGCCGGGCACGGCACGCACCGGCCGGTTCGACGAGCCCGAGAAGTAATCGGCCAGCTCCATCACATCGCTGGGGAACTCGTCGGCATCAGAGGCCAGGGTGCGGCGCAAGGCCCGCGCGGTGAGCTGATCGGAGCCGGGTGCGCGGCCCAGGCCCAGGTCGATGCGGCCGGGGTAGAGCGAGGCCAATGTGCCGAACTGCTCGGCGATCACCAGGGGCGAATGATTGGGCAGCATGATGCCGCCGGCACCCACGCGAATGGTCGAGGTACCGCCAGCCACATGGCCGATCAGCACGGCGGTGGCGGCACTGGCGATGCCCGGCATGCCGTGGTGTTCGGCCAGCCAGTAGCGTTTGAAGCCCCAGCGCTCAGCATGCTGCGCGAGGTCCAGCGTGTGGCGGAAGGACTGGGCGGCATCGCTGCCCTGGGTGATGGGCGAGAGGTCGAGGACGGAAAATGGAATCATCGGGGCACTTCACAACTTCATGGGTTCGACGAGGGCGAACAAGGCGCCTTGGGGGTCCTGGCATTGGGCGATCCAGCTGCCGCCGGGCACCGGGTGCGGGCCATTGATGACCTGGCCGCCGTGTTCCTTCACGCGGGAGGCCCCGGCCTCGATGTCATCGACGTTGATGTAGTACAGCCAGAAGGGCGCGGGCACCTCGTCGGCCTTGTTCATCATGCCGCCGATGGGCTCGGCCCCGTTGGCAAAGAGCTGGTAGATGCCCAGCGGGCCCATGTCCACGCCTTCGCCCGCCGTCCAGCCGAAGAGGTGGTTGTAGAAGGTGAAAGCGCTGGCGTGGTCGCGGGCATGCAGCTCGTGCCAGCCGAAGTGACCGGGCGTGCCGGGGGCGGGTGTCGGTGGCGCCTGATCAGGCTGGCCCTTGAAGAGCACGAAGGCCGCGCCTTGCGGGTCGGCCACGATGGCAAAGCGCCCGACGTTCTCGATGTCGGCCGCTGCCTTGTGGATGGTGCCGCCCGCATGCGCCACGCGCTCGGCAAAGTAATCGACATCGTGGACGGCCACGTAGCCCCGCCAGCTTGGCCTGGCGCCTCGGTCGCACGCCTCCTCGGGCAAGGGCATCAGCCCGCCGACCTGCGTCTGGCCGGCCGACAGCAAGGTGTAGGGCCAGTCTGGCGTGCCGCCATCCTGGGCGTTCCAGCCGATCACGGCCTGGTAGAAGGCGCGGGCGCCGGTGGCGTCGCTGGTGGCGAGTTCGTACCAGACGAATTGTCCGTTGTGGCTGCTCATGGCGGTCTCCTGCGCGACGGCCGGCACCGATGCCAGCGTTCGTGGGCATTGAAGCACGCGCCAAAGGCGGACTCGATGACAGGGGATTAGGGCGGCTTCAGCGCAGCGTGAACACCGAGACGATCTCCGACAGTTGAGCGGCCTGGTGCTTGAGGCTCTCGGCCGCCGCTGCGCTTTCTTCGACCAGGGCCGCATTCTGCTGAGTGACCTGGTCCAGCTGGGTGACGGCATCGCCGATCTGGCGGCCCACCTTCCTGGGGCCTCCACGCGGGGCGGCGGCTGCCTTAGCTGCCCGGCCATCACATGCCGACATCGACATACTGGCTGTTTATCCGAGCCGGCGGCACTTGAGTGCCAAGGTGCGCGTCATGATCGATTTCCGGGCCGGTGCTTTCCAGGGAACGCCACCTTGGGAGCGCGGGCTCGACCCGGGCGCATGAGCGGCTGGCTTCAAGGCTCACCCGTCACCATGGCCGTCTCGCGTCGGTGCAGGTCGATCCGGGGCACACGGCGCACCAGGTGCAGCCCCAGCAACAGCATGCCAACCACGATCCACTGGCTGTGGTGGACAGCCTCGACCAGCTGATCGCGCGCACCCGCGATGAATTGAACAGCGGCCTGTCCGGCCTCTGCCTGAAAGCGCATGGCCAACGCCTGGTTGACCAGGATCTGCGGATCAGCCAGCCAGCTGGACCAGCGCTGCGCATGCCCATTGACCAGCATCTCATCGACGCCTTGCGCATAGCGGTGCGACACCAAAGTGCCGATCAGCGCCGTGCCCAGCATGCCGCCCATCATGCGCATGGATTGCAGCATGGCGGTGGCCACGCCCAGTTGCGTGCGTGGCGCGCTGGCCTGCGCGAACAGCGTCAAGTTGGGCAACAGCGTACCCAGCCCCAGGCCGCCCGCGATCATGGCGACGACGATCCAGGTGTGCGGTGTGCTGGCGGTGATCTGCGTGAGCGACAGCGCGGCCACCGCGAACAGCCCCAGCCCCACGTAGAGCATCACATTGGGCGATGACACCCGCGTGGCCACCCGCCCGTTGGCGATGCTGCCGATGGTGATGGACACCGCCAACGGCGTGATCAATAGGCCAGCCTGGTTGGGCGCCAAGCCAAAGCCACCCTGAAACATCAGCGGCGTGTAATACAGCACCCCGAACATGCAAAAACCCATCAGCAAGGACACGGCGAACAGCGGCCCCAGGCTGGGGTGGGTGAACATGCCCATCGGCAGCATCGGGTTGGGCGCACGCTTTTCCCACCAGACCAGTGCGGTCCCCGAAGCCAGGCCCAGCGCGAACAATGCACCGATCAGCAGCGGCGATTTTTGCTGGGGCAACCACTCCATCGCCAGTTGCAAGCTGCCCAGCGTCGAGGTGATGAGCAGCGCGCCCAGCCAGTCCAGCCGCGAGGGCGGCGCCTCGGAATGACGGATGCGTGGCAGGAAACGCCACACAAAAATCAAGCTGGCGATGCCCACCGGCAGGTTCACGAAAAACACCCAGCGCCATCCCCAGTATTGCGCCAGGTAGCCGCCCAGCGAGGGGCCGAAGGCATTGGCCAGGCCGAAGCTGCTGCTGAACATGATCTGCCAGCGCAGGCGCTCCTTGGCCTCGGGGAACATGTCGGGGATGCAGGCGAAGGTGGTGGCCACCAGCATGCCGCCGCCAATGCCCTGCAAGGCCCGCGCGGCCACGAGTTGGCTCATGCTCTGGGCCAGGCCGCACAGCATGGAGGCCCCGGTGAAGAGCACGATGGCCGCCAGCACGAAGGGCTTGCGGCCGTGCTCATCGCCCAGCTTGCCAAAAATGGGCACGGTGATCACCGAGGTCAGGAGGTAGGCCGTGCCCACCCAGGCGTAGAGGTCAAAGCCGTGCAGCTCTGCCACCACCGTGGGCAATGCGGTACCGATGACGGTCTGGTCGAGCGCGACCATGATGAGCACGAAGCACAGGCCCAGCATGGCCAGCACGGTCTGGCGGAAATCGCGGGGCGGGGTGGCTGCGGGGACAGGGGCTTCGCTCATCGTTGTGCGGTTTGACGGGTGGGACCTGCCGGTCGTTTGGGCCAGATCGGGCGCGTCGACGATTGTGCGCGACCTGCGATTCAGGTGTGGGCGCTGGGGCCTTGCTCGGTTTGGTCCGAGCTGGCGGGGCGCTCGGCCAATGTGGCCTCATCGACCAGCGTCTCGTAGAAATGGAACTCGTGGCAGCTTTTGGCCCAGTGCCGGTTGGTGGCGTGACGCGTGCCCACGCCGATCACCTGGCGCCCGCTGGCCTTGACCTTCTGGGCCAGGGGCATGAAGTCGCTGTCGCCGCCGATGACCACGATGGTGCCGATGTGGTCGAAGCGTGTCATGTCCTCGGTGGCGTCCAGGCAGAGCTTGATGTCGGCGCCGTTTTTGGCCGAGCCGCCGGGCGGGAAAAGCTGGATCAACTCGATGGCCGTTTGCAGCAGGGCGTCGCGGTAGCGCCCGAAGTATTGCCAGTTGCCATAGGCACGGTTGATGGCCAGCGGCCCGAAGGATGAGGCCAGGGCCACGATGGCGCCGATGTCGATCAGCGGCTCCTGCACCCGAAAGCGCGAATCGGGCTTGCTGTAAGTGCCTTCGCCGAACCGGGCCTCGACCAGGCCAGCGTGGAGGTTCTCGAAGTCCCAATAAAGGGCAACGGTGGCGGGCTGGGCGTGGTGGGACATCGGGCGGCTCTGGCGTCGGGGGTGGGCGATGGTAACGCTGCAGGCACAAAAACCGCGCACGCCTTAAAATACGTCTTTGGACACTAGGCCCGGCGCCCCCGGCGCTTTCCCATCCTCGCATGACAGACCACTACGCCACCCTCGGGCTGAGCAGCGCGGCCAGCCTGGCCGATGTCAAGAAGGCATTTCGGCAAAAGGCCGCGCTCTACCACCCTGACCGCAATTCGGCACATGACGCCGCCGAGCGATTCCGGGCGGTGCAGGAGGCCTACGACGTGTTGGCCGATGCCGACAAACGCCAGGCGTATGACGACAACCGCCGCCGCAACCTGCTGGACAGCCCCATCGACACTGCCCGCGAGATCTGGCAAGGCTATTTCAAAGCCCTGCTTTGAGACGAGATCCGAACACGAGACCCCATGAGCATTTCTCCCTTTTTCCACCAGTTGCGCTCGGCCTACCAGGCTGAGCTCGATGACCTGTCCTTCGATTCCGAGGGGCGCGATGTGCTCAAGAAGCGGCTGGCCGCCAAGCGCCAGGAGCTTGATTTCCTGCGCCAGATGATCGAGGCCGCGCCTGAGATGGTCGCCGTGGTCTTCCACCAGGGTTTCCGCTTCAAGCTGCCCGGCGTGATGGAGCACCTGCTCGTCCAGGAGCCGGAGGAGTTTCCTGACTGGGACACCCTGTCAGACGCCGTGGTGCTGGCCCCTTGGGCCCAGGAGCTGGCCGAGGCCTTCCTGCGTGAGCCCTCCGGTGGCTGGTTGCTGACCGTGGCCGCCGCACTGGAGTACATGCACCAGCGCCCCGGCAAAGGTTCCGCCAGCGGCAGCGAGGACGGCGATGAGGACGAAGAGTCCGACGACAAGGACCGTGACGACGACGGCGAGGACGACGAAGACGCGGAAGGCCGCGCCAATGAAGAAGCCGGCGCCGAATGGATGGTCGAGCAAGGCTTCGACCACAAAGATTGACTGACGTCGAACCAAGACAGAAAGGCACGACCATGAACCAGCACCTGGCACTCATCGAGAAAACGCAAAGCCTGATCGCCGCCGGCGACATCGTGGGCGCCGAGTCCGCCCTGGTCGAGTTGGCCGACGCCGAGGGCGACCAAGCCCTCATGGTCGTGCTTGAGCAACTGCCCGCCAAAGACATCCTGGCGGTGATCCGCGAGTACGACACGTCCAAGGAGTCCATCGTCAACCTGATGGTCACGCCGGCCCAGTTCGCCCGCGCCGTGGTGATCGAAAAGCGCTACAAGGACCTCACGCGCAC
>CANBUA010000044.1 GCA_947372535.1 Burkholderiales bacterium | reverse complement strand
GGCTGACGTACACGGCGGGGGGCAAGGGGCTGTTCTGCCTGTTTCACTGAGCGGGTGGCCCGATCGGGCCATCAAGGAAACGACGGCCACAAAACCAAAAAACCCCAAGCGAATCAATCACTTGGGGTTTTGTCTTGGCGGAGAGGGTGGGACAATCCGCCAGAGGCATCCTAAGTGCTTGAATTGCCTTGTTTCCCAGGCAACAAAGGGCCAAACGTGGGGGAAAGGCGTGGGGGAAACGGGCTAGACTGAAGCCCCCGTCACTGACCACCCCGGCCCCATGTCAGACCACATCGAGAAGCGCCGACAGCTCTGGTATGCCACGCTGAAGGTCCCCGCGCACCTCCGGGAAAAGGTGGGCTGCACCAAGTTCCTGAAGTCCCTGGGCACAGCGGACAAGCGAAAGGCCGCAGACCTCGCCCGGCCCTACATCGTCCAGTGGAAGAAGCGGCTGAAGGATGCCGAGCGGGAGACCCCAGGACTGGTGGGTGAGGCCCTGGCCTGGAGGGCTGAAATCGAGCAGGCCCAGCGAGTGGACGACCAAGAGGAGGACCCGAGGGAGGCCTTTGCAGTGTTCACAGTGCAGGAATCCCTGGAGGAGCGAACCAAGGGCCTGGAGAAGGACATAGGGCCTGAGGCTGCGGGCCAGTTCTGGAAGGTGGCCAATGGCCAAGCCACCCTCACCAGTCTGCATGTCAGCGCCTGGGAGGCGTCCATCTGTGACCTTGAGCAGAAGACACAAGACCAGATGAAGAAGGACGTGCAGCGCCTCACGGCCCGTTTCCAGACGGTCGAGGGCATCAACCCTGCGGCTGTGCGTGAATGGGTCAAGTCCCTGACCAGTGGCACCGATGGCCTGAGCCGGGCATCCATCAAGCGTATGGGCGGGGCTTGGCGCTCCTTCTGGTCCTACATGGTCAACGAAGACGCAGCACCCCACGGCCTTACCCCGTTCGCCAAGGTGGAGGAGCATGCCCCCGCGACCAAGACCGTAAAGGGACAAGTGAGCGGCTGGGTGCCCTTCTTACCTGACGAGGTGTGCAAGCTGGTGCAGGCCGCCAAGGACCGCAAGGACCACGAGCTGGCCGACCTCATCACCCTCGGCGCGTTCACAGGGGCCCGCATAGAGGAGCTGTGCAGCCTGAAGGTGGCGGACGTGGGCGGATCATCCTTCCATATCCGCGACGCCAAGACCCAGGCCGGGCTACGGGAGGTCCCCATTCACGGTGCCCTGGGCCCCCTGGTCAAGCGCCTCAAGGATGCGTCCACAGATGGGCACATCCTGGCAGGGCTCACCCTGAACAAGTATGGCGACAGGTCCAACGCCATCGGCAAGCGATTTGGTAGGCTGAAGGCGGCACTGGGCTATGGGCCACAGCATGTGTTCCACAGCCTCCGCAAAACGCTGGTCACACTGCTGGAGGATGCAGGGGTGTCTGAGAACTTGGCGGCGGACATAGTGGGCCATGAGAAGCCGCGCATCACCTATGGGCTGTACTCGGGCGGGGCGTCGCTCAAGACTAAGGCGGACGCACTGGCACTGGTGAAGTACCCCGGGCTCCCTTAGCAAGCATGCGGGACGCGTTGCAGGTCCCTCCTTAGAGGGCTGGCGGGGAACATCACCCGCCGCCTACAGTGCCCCCTTCACCTCGAAGGCCCCCATGCACGGTAAGCAGCACCTCCCCCTCCTGAGCATCCGCAGCGCCGCCATTGACGGACAAGCCTGGGTGCTGGCCGCTGACCTCTGCCGGGCACTTGGGGTGTCCATCAACCAAACAGGGAAGCTATTTCCCGGGATGGTGTCCAAGGTGAAGGACGAGGACGGGAGGATGGTGCTGGCGGTCAATGCTGCGGGCATCCTCGCTTTGGCCAGGGTGCGCATGATGCGGGGCGGTCCTGGCGCTCCTTCGATGCTGGGCAGCACCTTCCTAGACGCTGATGGTCAGGAGATGGACCGCGCACCCTTGGAAGTGAAGGTGGTGGCATGGGGCGCACTGGCTGTAGTGGCCTGGGCGGGCGTGGCACTGCACAAGGACACCCCGGCTGAAACACAGCAAATTTCCGAGGGGGTATCTGATCAGCCCGCCTTTTGAACCTCCCCCCCGTACCCCCCTCGAATCCACACGATGGCCGGGCACGATGCGGGGGCGCCACACCTTCCCAGCCCACACCACCAGCCATTTCCGCCCCACTTAGTGGACTGTCCCTTGCATTTCGCGGCGCACCCCCAGGGAGAAACCTCCCCATTCCTGGAGCATCTACAGCCATCAACAGTCCACATCTGTTGACTACCGCATTCAACAGCAATCATCTATTGCAAATATGCAAAACGGCTGGCACTCTGTGTGCCGCGTCGATGTTGACGCAACCAACAGAGAACACAAGCAGCCATGTCCTTGCCCATCACCACCAAGACCTTCCTAGCCCACCGTCTGTATGGCGTGAAGCCCTGGCACCACCTCAGCATGTACCGCATCAGCACCGGGTGGCACTGCATTGAGGTGGGCTCATGGTCCCTTGAGGTCGAGTCCGAGCCGCTGTCCTGGGGTTTGGTCAAGGGGCTGGCCCTGGACGCAGTTCGCCGGGCGGTGCCCGCAGCGGCAAAGGCCGCTCTGATCATCTGGGCGTGGTCCACCTGGGGCGCACCGCTGATGAGCTGACCCGCGCCCCCGAGGTGCAACGTGCAGGCCCTGCGTGGGTCACCTGGGGGGCCTTCGCGGCCCTTCGTCATTTCGCACGCACCAGCGCCCGAACCAGGAGCACCACAGTAGTGACAACCAAGATCATTGCAATCACGCTTACCAGCGCCACCGCAGCAATTGGGTTGTCGTTGAGTGCGCGGAAGGCGGCAGGAAGGAAAGCGAGGGATGTCATAAGTCCTCTTTGGGGAATTGATGCGCTGATGCTGCCGCCACAGCCTAGAAGTTCAACCCCCCTTTTTCCCATTTCGTTGCAGGTCCTGATTTAGGCCGGGGAAAGCGGGGGCTTGAACTGCGGAGCAGGCGTGCTAGGCACTGGTTGCACATGATCTGCGCGGTGCGCCGCTAGGTCTTCTTGCGGAATTTCATGGCGCGTGCCGGGTTGCCTGTGTCTCTTCGCATCGTGCCGAGGACTGCCCGCCGTGTCATGGTGAAACGGTTCACCAGCACAAACCCTGATTTCGTTTGGGTATACCTAAGTGAACTATCTGCAACGCGGTTCGCTTTCCGTTGATTGACAACTCAAACGGAACCACTATCATGCGAACCATCTAAACGGAACCGCATGCACCATGACCTTCGTTCGCGCCTATCTCCGCGCCTCCACCGATGAACAAGACGCCACCCGCGCACGGCAGGACCTGGAAGACTTCGCAGATGCCCGAGGCCTGAAGGTGGCAGCGTGGTACACCGAGAATGAATCGGGAGCCACGCTAAACCGCCCCGAACTGTTCCGCTTGATTAAAGACGCAAGCCCTGGGGACGTGCTGTTAGTGGAGCAAGTGGACCGCCTGTCCCGCCTCACCTCGGGTGACTGGGAGACCTTGAAGGCCCGGCTGGCGGAGAAGCGTATCCGCGTGGTGGCCCTGGATCTGCCCACGTCCTGGCAGGCAGCCAAAGCCGGGGAACTGGACGACACAACGCAGGCCATCCTAGACGCGGTGAACCGCATGTTGTTGGACATGCTGGCCGCCGTGGCACGCAAGGACTACACGGACCGCCGCAGGCGACAGGCGCAGGGTATCGAGAAGGCGAAGGAAGCGGGGCTGTACCGGGGCAGAAGGGCGGACACCGAGCGGCATGCCGTGATTGCCCACATGCTGGACAAGGGCATGTCTTGGTCAGAGGTCGTTGCCGCCACCGGGGCTAGTCGTTCGACCATAAAGCGGGTGGTGGATGCGCAAAAAGCGCAGACCTGATGCAGTTATACAACGGTGCCAACGATGACAAGGGCTGCTAGCAGCCGAAATGCGCACCAATCCGCATCAACAAACATCAATCCGCATGTGCCCTGCTTAAAGCACAGCCTACGATTATAACTGTTGATTCATCCAGTATCACGCTGCGCTGCAGAAAGACCCCAAGAACTCAGTCCAAACACTATTAGTAGTGCTTGAAACCCCAGGGCTCACCAGATACAGTGTCGTTAGCACTCAGCGGTTGGGAGTGCTAAGGCGAGATAGGTGCCCCCCTGCGCCAACAGGAGGGCCCCGAGGCTAGATCCAGGGTTTCCCGCTGGGCTTTGCCAATCCTGCACGAGAGCAGTGTTTTTAGGGTACGCCAAACAGAAATGTTCGGAAAGCCCTTGAATGCACGGCCTAGGGTTTCTCACGTCGGGAATAGCTGCTTTTTACGGAGAACCCAATGGCAGCAAATCTGAAGCCCGGTCAGAACACCGGCACTGGTGGCGGCATCTTTCAAGAGGTGAAGCCCGGCGGTGGCAAGGTCCCGAACTACTCGACGGTTCCCGACCATCGGCCCATGCCTCCCACCACGAAGCCGGGTAATACCTGGACTCCGGTGAAGACGACGCCGAACAGCAAACGCTAATCGGCTGGCTAGCTCACAATTTGAGCAGGGGGCGGGCTTCGGTCCGCCCTTTTTCATTCTCCATTCTCCCATGTTCGTTGGTCCCTTCGGTTCACCCCGTGGGGGCCTTTTGCATTGTGGACGGAGGGTTCGAGGCCCTCCGTTTCCGTCACACCTTGGTGTCCACGCCCACCCGGCGACACACCATGACCACCACAGCAATCACCCTCACCCACCAAGGCCGCTCCTTCCAGTTCCGCCAGGACGGCTGGTTCAACATGACCACCGCTGCCCAGTCCTTCGGGAAGCGGCTGCAAGACTTCATGGACAACGCAGACACCCGCCAGTACATGGGTGAATTGAGTCTGCTGTCCCGTGAAACTCACGCCAATCAGCGTGTGTTTGTGCAAGCCATCACGGGCCGCAACGGTGGCACCTGGGCGCATCCCAAGCTGGCCGTGTTCTTCGCCCGCTGGCTGGACGTGCGGTTCGCCGTGTGGTGTGACATGCAGCGCCTGGGCATTTTTCCCCGGTGACATCGCTACGCAGATGCAGCCGCAGCGAGGCATGCGCTCCTGGCCGCCCCTGGAATCGCCCCGTAAACCCGGGTTCTAGCTCAACTGGCAGGCATCCCGCCACGCCAGCCAATGGGCCACACGCTCCCCGCGCTGTGCCACCGAAACCCACGAAAGCCGAAACCAATGAACGACAACCAAGCCCTGACCCCGCGTCCCGAGCTGCGGCCTACGCTGCAGTCCCCACGCACCCAGGCGGTAGCCCGCGTGAATGAGCACAGCTCTGCAGCCGCTGCCGTCAATCCCGACCTGATGGGCCTCGTGCAGGGGCTCCAGACCCTCAACCCGGCCCTCCAACAGTTCTCCAACGCCTACATGCAGCAGGGCCGCGAGGACGCTGTGGACAGGGCCAAGGTTGCCTCCGCCCGCACTGAGAACCCCCGTGATGCCCTGACAGGCGACACGGTGCCCGTGGCCGAGGGCCTGCCCCCCGCCTTCGATGGCGTCTACAAGGGGGCCTACCGCAACTTGGTCACCCAGCGGGCTGCCCTACAGACCACCCAGGACATCGAATCCCAGTACCTCGCCACCAAGGACCTCCCCGGCTTCGACGCCAAGGGGTTCATGGCCGAGCAGCGCCAGAAGGCCCTCGCGGGTCTGCAGGACGCTGACCAAGTGGACACCATGGGCCGCCACCTGGACGAGACCGAACAGCGCATCCTGTCGTCCGACTCCAAGCGCCTCCTGGACAAGCACACCCAGGAAGCCAAGGGCACCATGATGACCCTGGCCACGGACATCCGCTCCGACATGACCCCCGAGCAGATCCTGCAGAAGGGCCACTGGCTGGTGGACCAAGGGGCACAGATCCAGGTGGACCCTGCGACATCGGTGGGCGCCCTGGTGGCCCGCCTGCGCACCGTGAGTGAAGGTGTGGGCGGCAAGCCTGAACTGTTCGACGTGCTGGACATCCCGAACGATGCGGGGGTGACCCTGCGCTCCCTGGCGCCCTCCCTGTCCAACGAGATGGATGTGGCCAAGGCGCAAGCAACCCGCGCCCGCGAGCAGGCCATCCACGAGGCCACCGAGGGCGACCGCTATGACACCCGCGTGAAGCTGGACCGTATGGTCGATGAGACCCCCGAGGCTGTCACTGACGCCTTCGTCAAGGACTACGTGGGCAAGAACAGCCTGACCGCCGAGCAGGGGGCCTCCTACGTGAACCAAGCGCGGGACAAGCTGGCCACGAAGGCCCTGACCAATGAGGCCATGGAAGCCTTTGAGGCCGGCATGCTGGGCCGCTATGACCCCGAGGTGCAGAATAAGGTGCTGGAGGCCAAGATGGGCCCCACCATCACGGCCGCCTGGAAGGTGTTCTCTGGCGGCGCCAACGTCCCCGAGAAGGACCGCCAGTCCACCGTGCAGGCCCTGTCTGAGGCCATCATCGGCGCCCACTCCAAGGCGCATGCCTCGGTCCCTGTGGATGCCCTGACCCGCCTGTTCGGGACCTCGGTAACCTCCATGCCGAACCCTGAGGGGCCCTCCGCTGGCTTCCAGGCCACGGCTGCCCTGTACAAGGCCCTCGGCGGTGCTCCCCAGTACCGTGACCTGTACTTCAAGGGTGATGCTGACGACATCCTGCGCACCTACAACGCGCAGGTGGCTGACTTCGGACGGGACCCCAAGACCGCCTACGAGAACGCTTACATGGCCAACAGCCCCGAGGCGAAAGCCCAAGGCGCCAAGGAGGCCGAGAAGCCCGAGTTCGCCGCCAGGGTGGAAGCTGTGGCCCAGGCTGCAGTCTCTGGGTCCACCTGGGGCCGCCTCTGGGGCGGCGCCCTGGGCCTCAATGGCCGCCCTCAGAACGACACCGAGGTGGGCGGGTGGGTCTCTCAGAAGGCCCGCGAGCTGATGCGGACCAGCCCCTACCTGTCCCAAGAGGACGTGATTGCCAAGGCTGAGAAGATGGCCCGGGACAACTGGGTCATGGACTCGACCACCCGTAGGGCCGTGCGGGTGCCTGCGGGTCAAGGGGGTGACCGCACCTCTGAAGCCTTCTCGGACCTGACCCAATCACTGGTGGAAGGTCTTCAGAAGAAGGGGGACTTCCCTGATGGTTCCTGGCTTCGCTACAGCCCCATTGCCGACACAGGCATGTACGCCATCAAGGTGGTCAATGGTTCTTCAGAGAAGGCCCTGCCAGGGGTGATCCCCTTCGTGTCGATTCAGGAGGTGACCCGCCGCTATGACATGAAGACCCACCTTCAACCCGAGGAAGCCAAGCAGCTCCGCGCTGTGGTGATGAACCTCCGCGATGGCAAGCCTACCGGGATGATTGACCCTGTGCTCCTGTCCAAGGGCAAGTCCTCGGGCTACCTGTCGTCCACCGATGTGGACATGCTGGAGGCGCAGCGCTCCAAGGCTGCACAGGACAACCTCGGGTCCCACCCCGTGGTCAGCCTGGGGGAGCCCACCAATCGGGACACCTTCCTGGCCGCCCGTGGTGGCACCAAGCTGGATAGGGGGACCACCTCTCGTGCAGCCATGGACCTCCTGGACGGTAAGGGTGGTGTGCCCCTGTCTAGCCACCTGAGCCTCGCTGCCTCCCTGGCCACCGTCCGTGAGGGCATGGCCCTGGGCGCCTACGCTGACCCGGCCCGTGGGGCTGGCTCCAACATCGGCATGGGCTACAACCTGAAGGGCAACTCGGCTACGGTCGATGCAGACCTGAAGGCCGTGGGCGTTGCACCTGAGCGCCTGAAGGACATCAAGGAGGGCCGTGCAGGCCTCACCCCGGATCAGGCCAAGTGGCTGACCCAGCTCTCGGTCAAGCGCCTGGAGCCCCAGGTGAAGGCCGCTGCTGAGTCCACCCAGGCGGGCCTGTGGGACAAGCTCTCCATCCCCCAGAAGGCCGTCATGGTGGACATCGCCTACCAGACCAACAAGCCCCAGGACTTCAAGAAGGCATGGGCCGCCCTGGCAGCAGGGAACAACGGGGCCTTCCAGCAAGAGCTGAAGACCTTCTTCACCAACCACCAAGGACAGCGAACCGAGGACACCCGTGCTCTCGACCTCCGTGCGTCTGTACTCAAGGGTCTCCCCACTTGGAAGGCACGCCTCACGGTGGCCGGCCAGTAGGCCCCCTGCCCTGATACCTGGGCCATGCCGTGAGGCACCACCCAGGGCCTCCCTCCCGTCCTATCTGCCAGCCAGTGCCCCTATCCATCGGGGGCCCTGCGCTGCGCATTGGCCCGTCCACCTTGACCCGAAACCCCGCCATGACCACGAACCACGAAGCCCCCGAGCAGCAACCGACACAGGCCCCGGCCACCACGGAGGTGGACCAGATCCTCCGCGAAGAACTGGACTGGCCGTTCTGGCCTGTACCGCGCCCCCACTGACCACCAACGAGCAACGAACCCATGACACATCAGCACCCCGGCCCGGCCGTAATCCGAACCATCCCCATCCCCGTGTGCGCCTTCAACCATTTGAAGGACACACAGCGCAAGCACGAAGCCGAGACCGGCGAACGCCTCACCCTCAATGAAGCCTTCGCCTTCCTGATCCTCGACCACCAACGACTCACCGAAAAACACGAAAGCCGCAACCATGACAACGCCAACCGCATCCCGGCCATCCTCCGCTGACATTGAAGCGGCCCTGGCCTTCCCCAGGGGCAAGTACAAAGTGGAACAGCTCAACGCCTTGCGTCCACGGGGGCTGGCCTGGAAGGAATACACCGCACGGCGGAGTCAGATTGACTTCTTCGGCAGCCATATTGAAGCGGGTGAACGGTACTTCAGAAGCAACTTCGGGGACACACGGGCGGAGTACATCAACCTTACGCCGCTCTCAATGGACCGTCTGTTGTTCCTGGTGTTCGGACTCAATGAACCGATGCGCGTGCATGCGGCCAGTGTCCGGGACATGCGAGCTGCGGAAGAGAGAGAAGCTATGGCCCGTGTTTCCGCGATGTTCGGCGAGCAACCACCGACACAGGGCAACGCGAATGGCTAACGCTACCAAGGCCCACGATAACAATGCGGTGAGGGAGCACCTGTCCCCCGTGAGCACCCTGCGGGATGCCTGCGAAGACTTCCCGTGGCTGGATGACATCCTGTCCGGTGTCGTATGGCTCAAGAGTCCAGGGGACACCTCAACCCGCCCACTTAGGAAGTCACTTGTTCATCTCATCTTAGGCATGTGCGAGACCATCTCAGTGGATGCGGTGTGGGACCTGACAGGCGGCCGGTACTCCCGTCAGCACGCTGCTTGTTATGCAGCTGCTGCCCGAGTCGCGTCTAAGGCTGCCCTGGCACATGTGATTGCAGCCAACGCCCCGCCCAGCGATGCCCCATTTCAATTTCTAACCTATAGAAGTGGAGTCCCAGGTGCCACAGCGTGACCAGTACATTCACCGGACAACCCCCCTGGGGGGCGGAAGCATGGCCATGGGCACCACCACGAACGTGGACGCCCCCATGGGGGGCCTTCCGAAACCCAGGGCAGCACAAGGCGCCCACCTGTGTGGGGCTCCGCCCATAGACCATAGATCAGGTTTCCCTGATTGGTTATCACCACTCTGGTTTCACCATCCCTGGGTGGTCATGGCGGTTCATCTGCCCTTGTGTCTGCCCCTGACCTGGGGAGGTCATCCATGAGTAGCCCCACTTCCGTGGACGGTCTCATGGGCAGCCTCCCGACACCCAGTGGAGACGACCCGCCCATGCTGCGGTCTCAAGCCAAGGCCCTGGGGCTGACGGTCTACCGGGGCATGGTCCCCTGTCGTGTGTCTGACCGGCACGGATACCTGCGGCTCACCTTGACCAACAAGTGTGCAGCATGCGTGCAGCGGAGCAAGGACCTTGAGGCGGACCTACGGGCCACGGCCATGGACAGGATCAAGGCCGAGGTCAGGCGAGAGATTCGCAGGGAACTGGCCGCCGAAATAGCCGAGGCACACAAGCAAGCAAGGGCCATCCTCAAGGAGGCAACCAGAGATGCCATGGACAAGGCCAAGATGCTGGAGAAGGCCCAGGCAACCCGAGCAGCACGGAAGGCCGCCAAGGGGCCCGCAAAGCCCTCCCCGGGCCCTGTAGTCTGCCTACCCGATGAGCTGGACACAGACCTTGATGGCCTGGACGGGCCTGACGTGGCGCCCTGGGACTGACCCAGGCTTGAACAGGTGTTCCCTCGGGAGCATCTGTTTTTTACTCAGGCACTACTAGCTGGTGAGGAACCCGGCACGCACCCAGCGCACCACAGGGCGCACCGCAAAGAACACCGCCCAGGAAGCCACGAAGGTGACAACCGGCCCCCCGAACACCAGTTGCCAATACATGCTTCGCTCCGCTTGATACTGCCTGCGGAACGAATCCACCTCCGCCAAGAGCGGCTCACGTCCAACTGCAGGCGGCTGCCCCGCCGTGGTTGTATTCCGGTAGTCGATCAACCGGCCGCACTGGATGGACTCATTCAGGCTCACAGCCCGATGCGAGAGGCCGAGGCCCACATCAACCGGATTGAAGAACTGCCCCGGGGCCATCGTTTGGAATTTGGCGCACCCGGGCGCCTCCATCTGCTTCAGAAGCTCGGCAACATCCGCAGGATTGGCAAACCCAGATAAGCCCTCATTGGGCACCCTCGCAGTGGAAAGGCCAAACACTAGGGCAGCCAACGTGAGGCCAACCGAAAGAACCGTCCAGACGCGCAGCCATCCACTCACCTTGACCCCCCATTTTTATCGGCATGAAGGAAGTCTATCCCCGATGCGGCGCGGGCCTGCTGGCCTACATGCGCACGGGAGCACCCAACGTGGGGGAAAGGCGTGGGGGAGAATAAGAAAGCCCCAGAACCGCAAGTCATTGATTTGACTAGGATTTCGGGGCTTATCTGTCGTTGGCGGAGAGGGTGGGATTCGAACCCACGGTACGGGGAAACCGTACGCCTGATTTCGAGTCAGGTACATTCGACCACTCTGCCACCTCTCCTGAAAACTTAGGCGCGCCGGGGTCTCATCGGCTGAGCCCAGCAGTATAGCAGGACTTTTCAGCCCCTATCAGGGGGTGAGCAGTTCCAGCCCACCCAGATACGGGCGCAACGCCGCCGGCACGCGGATGCTGCCGTCGGCCTGCTGGTGGTTCTCCAGCACCGCCACCAGGGTGCGACCCACCGCCAGGCCCGAGCCATTGAGCGTGTGCACCAGTTCCGGCTTACCCTGGGCATTGCGAAAGCGCGCCTGCATGCGGCGCGACTGGAAGGCCTCGCAGTTCGAGCACGAGCTGATCTCGCGGTACGTGTCCTGCGCGGGCAGCCACACCTCCAGGTCATAGGTGCGCGCGGCGCCAAAGCCCATGTCGCCGGTGCACAGGGCCATCACGCGGTACGGCAGTTCCAGCTTCTGCAGGATGGCTTCGGCGTGGCCCACCATCTCTTCGAGCGCGGCGTTGCTCTGCTCGGGCGTGGTGATCTGCACCATCTCGACCTTGTCGAACTGGTGCTGGCGGATCATGCCGCGGGTGTCGCGACCGGCGCTGCCGGCTTCCGAGCGGAAGCAGGGCGTGTGGCCCGTGAGCTTGATGGGCAACTGCTCCAGCGGCAGGATGCTGTCGGCCACCGAGTTGGTCAGCGTCACTTCCGACGTGGGGATCAGGTACCACTTGTTGTCCGAGGCCTCGCCATCGCCCGAGGTGACGTGGAACAGATCCTGTTCGAACTTGGGCAGCTGGCCCGTGCCCATCAGGGCCTTGGCCTGCACCAGGTAAGGCGTGTAGCACTCCGTGTAGCCGTGCTCCTGCGTCTGGGTGTCCAGCATGAAGGCGGCCAGGGCGCGGTGCAGGCGGGCAATCTGGCCCTTCATGAAGGTGAAGCGCGAGCCCGACAGCTTGGCGCCGATGTCGAACTCCAGGCCCAGCTTCTCGCCCAGGTCCACGTGGTCCTTCACTTCGAAGGCATAGGTCTGGGGCGTGCCCCAGCGGCGCACTTCCAGGTTGCCCGATTCATCCAGGCCTTCGGGCACGCCATCTTGCGGCAGGTTGGGCACCGACATCAACAGGGCCTGCAGCTCGATCTGGATCACTTCCAGGCGGTCGGCGCCGGCCTTCTGCTCTTCGCCCATGCCGGCCACCTGGGCCATCACGGCCGTGGTGTCTTCGCCTTTGCCCTTGAGCATGCCGATCTGCTTGGACAGGCTGTTGCGCTGGGCCTGCAGCTCTTCGGTGCGCGACTGCAGGGTCTTGCGTTCGGTTTCCAGCGCCTTGAAGCGGTCTACATCGAGGAAGGGCTGGGGCGATTTGCGCTTGGACAGGCGGGCCACGGTGGCGTCCAGGTCTTTGCGCAGCAGGGCGATGTCGAGCATGGTGTGTGTTCTTGAATCTTGAAAAAGGGATGAAGCTCAGCCGGCGCTGCGCTCGGTGGGCAAGGGGCGATCGAGGCCGGTGCCGCCCAGTCCCTTGGGCAGCGGGAAGCGCACATGTTCTTCCACGCCCTGCATGCTGCGCACGGAGATGGCGCCCAGATCCCGCAGGCGGGCGATCACACGCTGCACCAGCACGTCAGGCGCCGAGGCGCCGGCGGTGAGGCCCACGCGGGGGCACTGGTCGAACCAGGCTTCCTGCAAATCTTCGGGGCAATCGACCATGTAGGCCGGCGTGCCCAGGCGCTCGGCCAGCTCGCGCAGGCGGTTGCTGTTGGAGCTGGTGGGGCTGCCCACCACCACCACCACATCCACCTGAGGCGCCATGATCTTGATGGCGTCCTGGCGGTTCTGGGTGGCGTAGCAGATGTCCTGTTGCTTGGGCTCGCGCACCTGCGGGAAGCGGCGCTTGATGGCCGCCTGGATGGCGGCCGCGTCGTCCACGCTGAGCGTGGTCTGCGTGACCACGGCCAGGCGTGTCGGGTCGATCACCTGCACGCGCTCGACGTCGTCTTCGTCTTCAACGAGGTAGATGCCATCGGACAGCTGCCCCATGGTGCCTTCGACCTCGGGGTGGCCCTTGTGGCCGATCATGATGAACTCGTAGCCCTCGCGGCGCAGCTTGGCCACCTCGATGTGCACCTTGGTCACCAGGGGGCAGGTGGCGTCATACACCTTGAAGCCACGGGCATCGGCTTCGCGGCGCACATCCTGGCTGACGCCGTGGGCGCTGAAGATCAGCGTGGCGCCCGGCGGCACATCGGCCAGCTCTTCGATGAAGATGGCGCCCTTGGCCTTGAGGTCATTGACCACATAGGTGTTGTGCACGATCTCGTGGCGCACATAAATGGGCGCGCCAAACTGGGCCAGCGCACGCTCGACGATCTCGATGGCGCGGTCCACGCCAGCGCAGAAACCGCGCGGCTCGGCCAGCAGCACCTCGTTGACGGTGGTGCCCGGCATGCTCACAACACCCCGATCAGTTGCACTTCAAAGGTGACCGGCTGGCCCGCCAGCGGGTGGTTGAAGTCGAACAGCGCCCACTCACCGGCTGGATCCAGCTCGCGCAGCACGCCCGCAAAACCGCCCTGACCATCGGGCGTGGGGAACTGCACCACATCGCCCACGTCCCAGGTTTCATCCGGATCGCCCAGCTCGCGCATCAGCTTCATCGCCACGCGCTGCAGCATGTCGGGGCTGCGCTGGCCAAAGGCCTCGCCCGGCTCCAGGTTCAGGACGGTGCGGGAGCCTTCCACCAGGCCGATCAGCCGGGCCTCCAGGGACGGCGACATCTCGCCCGAGCCCACCGACAGCGTGGCGGGCTTGTCGTCGAAGGTGTTGACCAGGTCAGCCCCGTCCGGGCCAGCCAGGCGGTAGTGCAGGGTCAGGAAGGAACCGTGGGTGACGGTGGCGGGCGCATCGCTCATGAGGGGGTGGCCACCCATCGGAAGGATGGGCAACGCTAAGGGGCAAAACCACAATTTTAGGTTTGAGAACACCCAAACAGGGAATCGCCCCGATGAAAGATCTGCCGGCCGCCTTGCGGCCCCGAGAAAAGCTGCTGAGCCTGGGGCCGGCCGCCCTGGCCGATGCCGAACTGCTGGCCCTGTTGCTGCGCACCGGGATGAAGGGCCTGGGCGTGCTGCAGATGGCCGAACAGATGCTGGGCCAGCTGGGTGGCATCTCCGGCTTGCTGCACGCCGCACCGGGCCAGTTGCGCCAGGTGAAAGGCCTGGGCCCCGCCAAGCGGGCCGAGCTGCTGGCCGTGATGGAGATCGCCCGCCGCGGCCTGTGCGGCGAGCTGCGCACCCAGCCCGTGTTCAACTCGCCCCAGATGGTGAAGGATTACGTGCAGCTGCGCCTGGGCGCCCTGCCCCACGAGGTGTTCGCCGTGCTGTTCATGGACGCCCAGCACCGGCTCATCGTCTGCGAAGAGCTGTTCCGGGGCACGCTGACGCAAACCAGCGTCTACCCGCGCGAGGTGGTCAAACGCTGCCTGGAGCTCAATGCCGCCAGCGTGATCCTGGCCCACAACCACCCCTCGGGCACCTTGGAGCCCTCCAGGGCGGATGAGCTGCTGACTCAGACGCTGCGCAGCAGCCTGCAGCTGATCGACGTGCGCGTGCTCGATCACCTGGTGGTCGCCCACACCGGCGCCATGTCCTTTGCGGAGCGCGGATTGCTCTGATTCTTGATGTAGGCTCAAGTCTGTGAGCCAATCCAAGCCTTCCGCCAAGAAGCCATCCACCGCCGTCACGCTGCACGACTTCGGTGACCTCAAACGCGCCTTGGGCCAAGCGGCCAAGGAGGCGGCCGCGCGCCGCGCCCAGGAAGAGGCTGAACGCGCCAGACGCGAAGCGGCGGAACGCGCACGCGAGGGCGATGCCGCGCTGTTCAAGACGCTGGTCGGCCAGGTTCACCCCATGGGCGACAGCGGTCGCGTCGAACACCAGGTGGCCAAGCCTGCCCCGGTGCCCACGCGCCGCCAGCAGGATGAGCAGGCCGTGCTGCACGAATCCCTGTCCGACGACTTCGACGTCGAAAGCCTGCTCGAAACCGATGAATCCCTGTCCTGGCGCCGGCCGGAGCTGGGGATTGATGTGGTGCGCAAGCTGCGCCGCGGCGTCTGGGCCCTGCAAGGCGAGCTGGATCTGCACGGCTTGCGCTCGGATGAAGCCCGCGAGCGCACCAGCGGCTTTTTGCGCGAAGCCCAGCTCAAGGGCTGGCGCTGTGTGCGCATCGTGCACGGCAAGGGGTTGGGTTCGCCCGGCAAGCAACCCGTGCTGCGCGACAAGTGCAAGCGTTGGCTGGTGCAAAGCGACCGTGTGCTGGCCTTTGTGCAGGCCCGGGCCGATGAAGGCGGCGTGGGCGCCCTGGTGGTGCTGCTGCAATCCACTCAGAAGAACGCGCCGCCCTTGTTGGGCTGATCAGCTTGATCAACCGTTGGTGTTGCGCATCCAGTCCGCCGTCTGGAAGAAGGCATGGTGCAGCCGGGCCGCCAATGGCCCGTCCACCGCCAGCTCGTTCATCGCCTGCATCATGCACGCCAGCCACTGGTCACGCTCCTTGATGCCGATGTGAAAGGGCATGTGGCGGGCCTTGAGCCGAGGGTGGCCAAATCGCTCGATGAAATGGTTGGGGCCACCCAGCCAGCCCGACAGGAACCAGTAGAGCTTGTCGCGCGCATCGTCCAGCGTCGGCCCATGCACAGCGCGCAAGGCCTCGTAGGCCGGCTCCAGGTCCATCAGGTCATAGAAGCGATCCACCAGGGCCCGCACACGGGCATCGCCGCCCAGCAGCTCATAGGCCGTGGGCGCGCTCGGGTCATCGGTCGCGTCGTCGTCAGCAGGGGAAGAAGCAGGAACATCAGCCATGCCCTGAACTGTAGGGCATGTCCAATCCTGACTGTGGCCTCAGGTCTGTCAGGTCTGGTTTCGGGCCAGCAGGCGCGTGGCCACCTGGACCACACCCTGGGCCGCGGCGCTGCCTGGATGCAGCTCCAGCAGGAGTTGGCGCTTCTGCACGGCTTCGCGCACACAGGAATCCAGTGGCACATCGCCCAGGTACGTGAGCTTGGGCGACACGCCGGTGGGGCCCTGGACAAAACGGTCCACCACCTGTTGCAGCTGCGCGCAGATGGTGCGGCCATCGCCCACACGGCTCACCTGGTTGACCACCACATGCAGCTGTTCGCGCGCCTGTTGTGAGGCCAGCACCTTGATGGTGGCGTAGGCATCGGTCATGGACGTGGGCTCGGGCGTGGCCACCACGATCACCTCGTGGGCCATGGACACCGCGTACAACACCACATCGGAGATACCAGCCCCGGTGTCGATCAGGATCACATCGAAACGCGGCTTGACGGCCTCAAAGATGTTGACCAGCTGCTCACGCACCTCGCCCGTCAGGCGGGAATACTCCACCAGCCCCGAACCGGCCAGCAGCACCGAAAAACCACCCGGCGCGGCCAGGATGGCCTCGTCCAGTTCGGCTTTGCCGGTGAACACATCGTGCAGCGTGATCTTGGGATACAGGTTCAGCACCACGTCCAGGTTGGCCAGGCCCAGGTCGGCGTCCAGCACCAGCACCTTCAGACCCTGGCGCGCCATGGCAGCGGCCAGGTTGGCGCTGAAAAAGGTCTTGCCCACGCCGCCCTTGCCACTGGTGATGGCCACAGTGCGGGCGATGCGGACCGACGCAGCGGGAGAGGAAGTTTCGGGTGCAGACATGGTGACCATCATCCGGTGATTGTCGGCAGGTCGTCGCTCCGACCTGAGTCGAATTCGATGCCAGTCGTGCCAAGTGCACCAAAGAGGAGGCCTTTCTCTTCGGCACTGACCACGGTGAGCGGCGGCATCTCCAGGCAGGTGCGGTTGCGGCCTTCGGTCTTGGCACGGTACAGCTGTTGATCGGCCCGCTCACCCCACAGGGTGGCCGAAGAGCGCACCCATTGGGGCGCGAAGGCCCCGCCGATGCTCACGGTGACCGTCAGGTTCTGACCACCGATGGTCACCACGGGCCGCATGGCCACCTTCAGGCGGATCCGCTCGGACACCGTCTGTCCGAAGGCGGGCGGGCAATTGGGCAGGATGATGGCGAACTCTTCGCCCCCCACACGGGCCACCAGGTCCATGGGGCGAACGCAGTCCTGCAGGCAGTCGGCCACGGCCTTGATGACCTCGTCACCCGCGGCATGGCCCCAGGTGTCGTTGACCTTCTTGAAATGATCGATGTCAGCCACGAGCAGCAGGGCCGGTTCGCCGACGCGGGCCACGCGATCGACTTCGCGGGCGATGGCCGCTTCGAACTGGCGGCGGTTGGCCAGTCCGGTGAGCGCATCGCGGCTGGACACATCGCACAGCCCGTCGATCACCGACTGCAGCCACGCGGGCGAGCCTGGAGGCACACCCTGCGGCGACGCCCACCCGGCCTGCGAGAGCAGGCTCAGCGCTGTATCCAGACGCAATTCGGCAGGGGGCACAAATTCGGGGGCGGCGATGGCTTGCTCCTCGACATCCGTGAGGCAGTGGGCAGAAGTCGGCTGAAAACCAGTCTAGCAGCCACCCGAACGTTCAAGCCGTGAATAGTGCCCGTTGCACCCTTCAAGTCGCCCGATGCTTCCTTCGCCGTCCCGGGGTGTCGCGTCCAAGCCGCATCCGTGACATCAGGAACGCCTCAAGGCTCAGCGCACATTGGTCGATATGCAGGAGTGCCCCCTTCCGGGCCGACAGAACCTGTGTGCCTCCGTTGTACTTGCCTGGCCACCGTCCGCACCCTGCATGAACACCTTTGCCAGCCCCAACCCGTCGCCCGTCGGCGACCGCGAGTTCGAGTTCCAGGCTCGCGACTTCGCCAAGGTGCGCGCCCTCATCTATGAGCGCGCCGGCATCAGCCTGCACGAAGGCAAGCAGGCCATGGTTTACAGCCGCCTGTCGCGCCGCCTGCGTGAGACGGGGCACAACAGCTTCGAAGCGTATTTGCGCGATCTGGAATCCGGCGCCCAGTCTCAGGAGTGGCAGGAGTTCGTCAACTGCCTCACCACCAACCTGACCAGCTTCTTCCGCGAAGAGCACCACTTCCTGGCACTGACCGAATGGTTGAAAGAGCGAGGCCCCCAGAGCACCCGCATCTGGTGCTGCGCCGCCTCCACGGGCGAAGAGCCCTACTCTCTGGCCATCACCTGCGCAGAGACCCTGGGCCTGCACGCGCCGGTCAAGATCCTGTCCACCGACATCGACACCCACGTGCTGGCCACGGCCTCGCGCGGCGTGTACGAGGCATCGGCACGCGGCCTCAACCCCACGCGCCTGCGCAACTACTTCCTCAAGGGCAAAGGCGGCAATGACGGCAGCATCCGCATCAAACCGGAGCTGGCGCGGATGATCGAATTCAAGCCCTTCAACCTGATGAGCCCCAGCTGGCAACTGGGCGAGGGCTTCGACATCGTGTTTTGCCGCAACGTGATGATCTATTTCGATGGTCCCACGCAGCGCAAGGTCCTGGAGCACATCCATGCGGTGATGAAGCCCAAGGGCAAGCTCTTCGTGGGTCATTCCGAAAACTTCACCGAGTCGCGCGATCTGTTCCTGCTGCGCGGCAAGACCATCTACGACCGCGTCTGACGCCCGCCCCGAGGACCGCACATGATCACTCCCCTCTCCACGGGCGCCCCCAAGCGCCCACCGCCCAAGGCGCCGGGTGCAGCGGTGTCGCCCATGCCCACGGCCCAGATGGGCCCCCGCACGGAACGGCTGGCCCGGCTCAAGGCGCGCATACCCAAGCCAGGTGAAGCCTCGTTCTTCTTCTATGACGCGCACTTCCAGTCGGAAGCCGTCAAGGTGCTGCCCGGCGAGTACTTCGTGTTCAACGAAGACATGCTCATCATGACCACGCTGGGCTCCTGCATCGCCGTGTGCCTGTGGGACCGCAATGCCCGCATCGGCGGCATGAACCACTTCATGCTGCCCGACAACGGCGGCAGCGGCGCAGACAGCGGGCGTTACGGCTCGTTCGCCATGGAACTGCTCATCAACGAGATGATGAAAATGGGCGCCAACCGCATGACCATGGAAGCCAAGGTCTTCGGCGGCGGCGCGGTCATCAGCGGCATGAGCTCCATCAACGTGGGCGAGCGCAACACCGAGTTCGTCATGGACTACCTCAAGACCGAGCGCATCCCCGTCGTGTCCAAGGATGTCCTGGACATCTACCCGCGCAAGGTCTGTTTCCTGCCCGCCAGTGGCAAGGCCATGGTCAAGCGCCTGGCTGCCAGCAATCCCGAAGCCATCGTCCAGCAAGACCGCGCGGCCGCCCAGAAGCCCGTGCCGACCAGCTCCGGCGCCGGCTCCATTGACTTGTTTTGACCCAGGAGAGAGACATGAGCAAAATCACTGTCGTGGTGGTGGACGACTCGGCATTGGTGCGCAGCATGCTCACCGAGATCATCAACCGCCAGCCCGACATGCAATGCATCGGCGCGGCGGCCGACCCCATCCAGGCCCGCGAGATGATCCGCAACCTCAACCCGGATGTGATCACCCTGGACGTGGAAATGCCCCGCATGGACGGCATCGACTTCCTGTCCAAGCTGATGCGCCTGCGCCCCATGCCGGTGGTGATGGTGTCCACGCTGACCGAGCGCGGCGCCGACGTCACACTCAAGGCCCTGGAGCTGGGCGCCATCGACTTCGTGGCCAAGCCCAAGATCGGCGTGGCCGACGGGCTGCGCCAGCTGGCCGATGACATCACCGAAAAGGTCCGCATCGCGGCCAAGGCCCACATCCATCGCTTGCCTGGTGCCACCCCTGCGCCTGCCAGCGCCACGGACGGCAGCCCTCGCGCGCCCGCGCCGGCCGTCACATTGAGCAGCCTGGGCAGGTTGTCCACCGAGAAGCTCATCTTCATCGGTGCCAGCACCGGCGGCACCGAAGCCACCAAGGAAGTGCTGACCGCCCTGCCCCCGGATTCGCCCGCCGTGGTCATCACCCAGCACATGCCCCCGGGCTTCACCCGCAACTACGCGGCCCGCCTGGACGGCCTGTGCAAGATCCGCGTTCAGGAAGCCCGCGATGGCGAACGCATCCTGCCCGGCCACGCCTACATCGCCCCGGGCGGCATGCACCTCACCGTTGAAAAATCAGGCGCCAACTACATCGCCCGCGTGCAGGACGGCGACCCGGTCAACCGCCACAAGCCCAGCGTCGAGGTGCTGTTCCAATCAGCAGCCCGCGTCGTGGGCCCCAACGCCATCGGCATCATGCTCACGGGCATGGGCGCCGACGGTGCCAAGGCCATGAAGCTGATGCGCGACGCCGGCGCCTATTGCGTGGCCCAGGACGAAGCCAGCTGCGTGGTGTTCGGCATGCCGCGCGAGGCCATTGCCGCCGGCGCGATCAACGAGATCCTGCCGCTCAAATCGATCGCCGGCCACCTGATGGACCACCTGCGCAACACCGTGGGTCAGGCCTTGAGCCGGGTGTGAATCGGGCCCCGGGCCCGCCGCTCGGATTGCGCTTGCGCAAAAAAATGGCGTCCTTTCCGGGCGCCATTTTTCATTGCCTGTGCGGTTTGATCTGCGTCAGCACGTGGCCGGCCAATCAGGCGTCAAGTACGGGTTGAGACCTGATTTGAAGGAGCCCCACCATGCAAGCCTGGATTGATTTCATGACCACCGACTACGGCATCCTCAGCGGGCTGTCGATTGTCGCCATGCTCTTCGGACTTGGCTATTTCCTTTACTACGTGAACAAGCACGTGAAGGAAGACACCGAGCGCCATGACAAACTGGTGCGCGAAGGCCGCGCCTGACCCTTGGGGCGGCTTGCCGGCTGCCCCAGTTCCATTGCAGGAACCTTTTCATGCGCACGCTGGTCCGTGCGCATTTTTTATGCCGACACGGCAAAACGCGTTCTCCGCGCCCATGAAAAAAGGCCGCCATCGCTGGCGGCCTTTTCATTAGGCGCGAGGCCGGCTGGCTTACATGCCCATGCCGCCCATGCCGCCCATGCCACCCATGTCGTGGCCACCGCCAGCAGGTGCATCATCCTTGGGGGATTCAGCGACCATGCATTCGGTGGTCAGCATCAGCGAAGCCACGGAAGCGGCGTTCTGCAGTGCGGTGCGGGTGACCTTCGTGGGGTCCAGGATGCCCATTTCGATCATGTCACCGTAGGTGTCGTTGGCGGCGTTGAAGCCGTGGTTGCCCGACGAGCCCAGCACGGCGTTGATCACCACCGACGGTTCGCCACCGGCGTTGCCCACGATTTCGCGCAGGGGGGCTTCGATGGCCTTCAGGATCAGCTTGATGCCGGCGTCCTGATCGGGGTTGTCACCCTTGATCACACCAGCAGCCTGACGGGCGCGCAGCAGGGCCACGCCACCACCGGCCACGATGCCTTCTTCCACTGCAGCGCGGGTGGCGTGCAGGGCGTCTTCCACGCGGGCCTTCTTTTCCTTCATCTCGACTTCGGTGGCAGCACCGACCTTGATGACGGCCACACCGCCGGCCAGCTTGGCCACGCGCTCTTGCATCTTTTCACGGTCGTAGTCGCTGGTGGCTTCTTCGATCATG
>CANBUA010000043.1 GCA_947372535.1 Burkholderiales bacterium | reverse complement strand
TCTTCGCCGCATTCACCCAGCGTGCGGCCGTCAAAGCCGATGAGGGCCGAGTGGCCGAAGTAGGAGTACACGCCGTCCCAGCCGGCGGCATTGGCCACGGCCACATAGCTGTTGTTGGCCCAGGCCATGGCTTTGGCCATGAGCACCTGCTGATCTTTGGCCGGGTACATGTAGCCCTGGCAACGCACGATCAGTTCGGCGCCCTTCATGGCGCAGTCACGCCAGATCTCGGGGTAGTTGCCATCATCGCAAATGATGAGGCTGACCTTCAGCCCCTTGGGGCCGTCGGACACATAGGTCTTGTCGCCCGGGTACCAGCCTTCGATGGGCGTCCACGGCATGATCTTGCGGTACTTCTGGACGATCTCGCCCTCGGGGTTCATCAGGATCAGCGTGTTGTAGGGCACCTTGTGGGGGTGCTCTTCGTGGCGCTCGCCGGTGAGCGAGAACACGCCCCAGACCTTGGCGTTGCGACAGGCCATGGCGAAGATGTCGGTCTCTTCGCCGGGGATGGTGGCGGCCGTGTCCATCATCTCCTTGGGGTCGTACATGATCCCGTGGGTGCTGTACTCCGGAAAGATGACCAGATCGAGGCCGGGCAGGCCCAGCTTCATGCCCTCGATCATGTGTCGGATCTTGTGCGCGTTCTCCAGCACCTCTGCCTTGGTGTGCAAGCGAGGCATCTTGTAGTTGACGACCGCAACGCCGACCATGTCGTCGCTGCTGGAGATATCACCGTGCATCATGTCGGGCTCCTGTTCAAAGGGGTTCAAGCCCTCCGATTCTGGAAACCCGGGCGCGCAAGCCCAATACGTTGTTTGACGTAGGTTGCAGCGGGCCGTTGCGGTGCGGCTCAGTCGACGATCTGCACGCCCTTGTAGAAGGCCACATGGCCGCGGATGGCTTCATAGCCTTCCTTGGGATCGGCGTAGTACCAGGCGGCATTGGGGTTGACGTTGCCATCCACAAAGACGTCGTGGTATTGAGCCTGGCCCTTGAACGAACACGAGGTGCGGTGGTTGCTGCTCAGCAGGTAGTTGCGGTTCACCGATTCGGCGGGGAAGTAGTGGTTGCCTTCGAGCACGACGGTGTCGTTGCTGTCGGCCAGGGTGGCGCCGTTCCAGATGGCTTTCATGGTTGTGCTTTCTCAGTGTTCAGGGGGCGTGCTTGTCGCCTGGCCATTGTAGGAAGCCAGGGTGGCCAATGTGGTGCTCACCTCGGCCAGGGTGGGCCGGGTGGCGGGGTCGGGGTGCAGGCAGCGTTCGCACAAGGCTTGCAGGCTTTGCAGGGCCGGATCCGTGGCGCTGGGGCCGTGTTGCAGCAGCTCTTCGAGAAGGCAGCCGAAGGCGCGGACCTCCAGCGCCATCAGCGCTTGGGCTACGTCCGGCCGAGCCTGGGGCAGGAAAGCCGCGGCGCCAAAATCGCCCAGCAGGCAGTCGCCGCGCGGGCTCCACAGGGTGTTGTGGGCGTACAGGTCGCCATGCAACAGGCCCTGGGCATGCAGGTGCGCGGTGGCGTCGGCCACGGCGTGGGCGATGGCCAGCACCTGGGCGGGGCTCAGCTGCAGTCCCTCTGGGTAGACGTCGCGGGTGCAGGTGTCGAAGCTGGGCGGGCCAGCCAGGGGTTGGGCATCGGTGGCGATGCGAGGCATCACCAGGCCCAGGCTGCCTTGGGGGTGGCCACTCAGCAGGCCATGGGCGCCGATCAGGTGCGGGTGCAGGCCGGCGGCCAGGCTGGCGGCCAGTTCGCTTTCGGGCAGGCCGTCGCTGGTCTTGTCACCCTTGAACAGCTTGAGCGCCACTTCGGTGGCCTGGCCATCGCGGTACCAGGTGGCGGCATGGATGCGGCCCGAGGCGCCTTCGCCCAGCAGGGGCCCGATGCGCAGATCAGCCCAGTCGATGGTGTGGCGGGCAGCGGCCTGCATGGCCTGTGCAGCGTCGGCTTCGCTCAAGGGGTTGCCGGCGTAGGCCAGCCAGGCCAGGCGGGGCAGCTGGAGCAGCCAGTCGGGCAGGGCGCCCAGGCGGTTGTCGGAGATGCGCAGCAACTCCAGTTCACGACAGTGCCGCAGGGTGTCCGGCAGACGCGTGAGCTGGTTGCCGGCCAGCATGAGCTTGCGCAGGCGGCGGCAGTCACCGATCTCGTCGGGCAGCTCGGCGATGGCGTTGTCGGTGAGGATCAGCCAGTGGGCCGCGCGGGGCAGGCTGGCGGCGCTGACCTGGCTGATGTGGTTGTGCTTGAAGCCCACCATGGCCAACTGGGGGCATGTGCCCAGGCTTTCGGGCAGGTGGGTGAAGGCGTTGTCGCTGCAGAACAGGATCTTGAGTCGCCTCAAGCGGCCCAGCTCCTCGGGCAGTTCACTCAGCTGGTTGCCCGTGAGGTTGAGCACCTCCAGGGTGTCGGCCAGGTCGAAGATCTCGGGCGGGAAGTTGCGCAGGCCGCAAGACAGATCCAGGCGGCGGGCGCCACGCAGGCGGCCTTGGCGGAGTTGATCCAGGGTGTCGTCCATGGGGGCAATTGTCCACTGCGGCCTGCGGTGCGCGTCGGTGCAGCCCGGCCCATCAGGGCTGCCGCACCAGCTCCGTGGCCAGCACCGTGCCGGCCTGCAGGGCGCCCACCACGCGGACATGGTCGCCCAGCTGGAGGCCGGTGCAGGCCGTGCAGCCTTGCGCGGGCAGCTGCACGGGCCAGCCTTGCACATCGACCAGGCCGTTGGCCTGGATGCGGTTGATCAGGCCGTCGACGCTGATCTGGGCGCGGTCGGTGGCCAGGGGCTGGACCAGGTCCATGGTCAGGGCCTGCCATTGGCCCTGGGCGTTGGGCGGCAGGGGGTAGAGGCCGCCCACCACCCACTGGCCGTTGACCAGGGCGCTGTCCTTGGGCCAGGCAAACTTGATCTGCTGCGTGCCCACCTGGCATTGGCCCAGGGTCAGGTCCAGGGCGGCCAGCGTGCCGGTCAGGCGCGGGGGGGTGGCGGCGTCGCGTTTGGCCAGGCGGGTGGCCACGTAGCGCTGCTGGGCGGTGTCCTGCCAGCCGTACACCTCGACCGTGTCGCCGGGCTGGATGCTGGCCAGACCGTTCACCCAGGTGGGATCGATCTGGGTCTGGGGGTGCAGCGCCACGGTGTGGTCCATGATCTGCAGGCTGCGGGCGGTGGTGTTCACGGATTGCACGGCGCCCAGCAAGAGGCCGTGCAGCGCAATGGTTTTGGCCACGCTGTGCATGCCATCGGACTGCTTGACCGTGGTGCCGCCATCGACGACCACATTGGTGCCGGGCAGCAGGCTGCTCAAGCTGACGGCGGTGGGGTGGGCCTGGTCGGAGGTGTCGGTGACGACGGTGCTGGCGTCGGTGTCCACATGCACATCGTTGACGATCAGGCCCATGGCCGACACCCGACCCACCACCAGCGTGGGCTTGCCGCCGCCCACGCTGCCCGTGCCGCCACTGCTCACGCCGGCCATCTGGTCGGGGCCATCCGCGCCGCCGCCACATGCAGACAGCCACAGGGCCACGGCGGCTGCGCAGGTGTGCAGGCGCCAGGCCATCGTGGGCATCATGGTGGTTGGGGCGGTGTGCGGAAACGGGCATGGCGCTGCGGCCTGCCGGTGTGCGGTGTTCATGAGCTTCCTCTCTGCATTGTCTTTTTATGGGCGCGTGGTGCTGGCCTTTGGCTGGTCGGCCCGGTGGATCAGGTGTCGGGCGGCATGTTGTCTTCCCAGGTGTACAGGCCGATGCGCATGCGCCGCCTGGCCGGGCGGCCGGCTTCGCGGTCGTCGCTGATGCAGCGCGCCATGAGGTTGACGGTGTCGCTCAGGGTCTGCTGCCAGAGCTTGTCGACATGGGCGCGCAGGATGTCCAGCGATTCATCCGACAGCTCGTCGCCCACCACGGCCTGGTCGTGGTGGGGCCGGCTGCCGTCGCCCAGCACGTTGTCCACCGCGCCCTGCATGTGGGCGCCCACGTTGTCGCGCAGCAGGTCCAGCATGTGCGCCTGGTCGCCTTGGGGTACGAAGGTGTCGCTGAGCAGGTGCACGGTATCGCGCAGCGGATCGTGTTCGGCCAGCTTGAGGCGGCACAGTTCATCGAGCAAGCTGCGCGGATGCACGTGCTGGGTCACGCTGCGGGCCAGGCTCTCGAAGCTGGGGTGATCGCCGGTGCGGGGCAGGGGTTTGAGCTGGCCGCGGGCGGTGCGCAGGCTGCGGTCGCTCACCCAGCGGGTGAAGACTTCGCTGGCCCAGGTGGGCGGTGGGGCCTCGGGCGCCGGTTCATGCTGGGCGTCGATGACGCGTGCCACTTCGCGCCGCCCCATGCCCGTGGCCGTGGCAATGCGGCTGACCTGGCGGTGGGCGGGCAGGCCGCTGTCCTTCAGGGCGGCCTGGGCGGCTTCGACGAAGGCGTGTTCCACCGCCTGCACCACGGCCTCACACGGCAGGCCATGGGCCATGGCCAGGCGCGCCAGGGGCAAGGCCAGCGCATGGGCCACGCCCCGAAGATCGGGGCTTGCGGAGGTGTTGGCCGAGGGCTCGGCGGGCGGGTGGGGGCGCTTGGCCATGTCGATGCCAGAGGCTGCGGAGCTCACATTTTACATGTGGTGCGCAAAATGTGCATTTGACGTTTGCCCGCAAAGGCCCGTGATGGGCCGGGCTCAATCGCCGGAGCCGCTGCGCGAGGCCTTGACCTCGGACCGGATGCGCTTGCCTTCCAGCCGGCGCTTCTTGGAGGCCAGGGTGGGCCGCGTGGCCCGGCGCACGCGCGGCGCATGGGCCACGCTGCGCACCAGCTCGTGCAGGCGGTGCACGGCTTCGGCGCGGTTCATGTCCTGGCTGCGATGGGTCTGGGCCTTGATGACCAGCACGCCTTCGGTGGTGATGCGGCGGTCATTGAGGGCCAGCAGGCGGGCCTTGACGTCCTCGTGCAGGGATGAAGCGGCGATGTCGAAGCGCAGGTGGATGGCGCTGGACACCTTGTTCACGTTCTGGCCCCCGGCACCCTGGGCCCGGATGGCCGTGATCTCGTATTCGTGGTCGGGGATGCGGTGCATGATGGCCATTGTCCTCGCACCGCACGCCCGTCATGAAAACACCGTTCGCGCCGCTGTCCGGCATTCGATGGCGCTGACCGCACTGGCCCGCCGCCAAGTTTGCGCACCAGCACGGCCTGCGCTGGTCTCAGGCCATCGAGGCGCGCTTCAGAGCTTGAACACGCTGACCATCTCGGCCAGCTGAGCCGCCTGATGCTGGAGGCTGCCTGCCGCGGCGGCCGATTCTTCCACCAGGGCGGCGTTTTGCTGGGTCACCTGGTCCAGCTGCCCGGCGGCGCTGCTCACCTGCTGGATGCCCTGGGTCTGTTCCTGTGTGGCCGAGCTGATCTCGCCGATCAGGTCGGACACCCGCTTGACCTGGGTGACGATGTCGTCCATGGTGTCGCCCGCGCTGTGCACCAGCACGGAGCCGGCTTCCACCTGGTCCACGCTCTGGCTGATGAGCGACTTGATTTCCTTGGCGGCTTCAGCGGACCGGTGGGCCAGCATGCGCACCTCACTGGCCACCACGGCAAAGCCCCGGCCTTGCTCGCCGGCCCGCGCCGCTTCCACGGCGGCGTTCAGCGCGAGGATGTTGGTCTGGAAGGCGATGCCATCGATCACGCCAATGATGTCGCCGATCTTCCTGGAGCTGTGGCTGATGCCTTCCATGGTGCTCACCACCTGGGCCACGACTTCGCCGCCCTTGCTGGCGGAAGCGCTGGCCGATGCCGCCAGCTGGGTGGCGCTGCGGGCGGTGTCGGCGTTGTGGGTGACGGTGGAGGCCAGTTGAGACATGGAGGCCACGGTTTGCTGCAGGTTGGCCGCTTGCACTTCGGTCCGGTGAGACAAGTCGACGTTGCCGGACGCGATCTGGCTGGAGCCGGTGGCGATCGAGTCGCTGCTGTGGCGCACCTGGCCCACGATGCGGGCCAGGCTGTCGCTCATGTCCTTGAGTGAGCGCAGCAACTGACCAGGCTCATCGTGGCCATCGGCATGGATGCGCGTGTTCAGGTGGCCCTGTGCGACGGCCTTGGCCACTTCCATGGCCTGGGCGATGGGCACGGTGATGGAGCGGGTGATGGCCACCGACAGCAAGGCCCCCAGCGCAGCGGCGGCGGCGGCCAGACCGACCGACGCCCACAGCACCGTGGTGGTCATCTCTTCCACCGTCTTGCCGGCCTGGTGCATCTTCTCGGCCTGCAAGGCGCGCAGGTCGTCCATGCTTTTGAAATAGGCGCTTTGCACGGGGCGGAGCCGGGTGAGCAACAAGCTGCCCATTGCGTCGCGCTGGCCGTCCGAGGCCATCTTGATGGCTTCGTCCAGCACCACCGAATAGGCCTTGCGCGCTTCAAGGGTGGTTTGCATGTGCTCGCGCCCATCCTGGCTGTGGATGGTCTTGTCCAGCGCCTCATAGATCGCGTCATTCTTGGCGCGCGCTTCCTGGATGCGCTGCCGCTCTTTGCCGATGTCTTCCGGGCTCTGCAGCAAGGCCATGTTGCGCAGGCTGCGCGCGATGACGTTGGTGTTGTCCTTGATCTGGGTGAGTTGCTCCACCTTGACCATGCGGTCTTCCAGAAGGTACTGGACCTCGGCGTTCACCGCCGTCAGCCGCCAGGCGTTGAAGGCGCCGGACAGCGCCAAGGCGGCGATCAACAGGGCAAAGCCCAGGCCCAATCGGGCGCCAATGCTCAATGTGCGCAAGCTGTACATGCGGTGTCCCTTGTGGCAGGGATCACCCGGCATCAAGGAGGCCGAGACCACTGCGTGGGTGGCATATCGGCACCCATGCGCCGGCCTTGAGGGGCGATCAGCAGGGCGGCGCGACAAAGCCACCTTGCACCGTGCTCAGCAGGGCCGCGAAGGCGATGGTGGTCTTGTCGGCGTAGGGCGCGCCAATGATCTGCACGTTCACCGGCGCGCCATCGGCCGTGGGCCCTACGGGCGCCGAGGTGGCCGGCAGGCCCATGAGGGTGGCGGGGGCGATCCACATCATCTGGTCGCCGTAGTGGCGTGTCTGGCCATCGACCTTCAACTTGCGATTGGCGAACAAGCCGTGGTCATGGGGGAAGGCCGTGCCCAGGGTGGGCGGGGCCAGGATCACGTCATGGGTGGTGAAGGCGGCTTCGAAGGCTTCGCGCAAGCGCAGACCCTCCTCGGCCAGGGCCAGCCAGTCGCCATGGCCCATGTTCAGGCCGGCCACAAAGCGGTCCACGTGCTTGGGCAGGCTGACCACCTGGCCCAGAGATTTGAGCAGCCCTGCCGTGCGCTTGCCGAACGGGCTGACCATGCCCATGCGTCGGCGGTCTGCGCTGCTCAGCACGGCGCCCAGCAGGCAACCCATCTGCGCGGTGTAGCAGGGGTAGAAGTCCTTGAGCCCCATGCCCAAAGGCGAGCCCCAGCTCACCTGTGCACCGGCCGCTTCCAGCCGCTGGCCCAGCTGCCGGTACACGGCCGTCATGCGTGAATCAATGGGGCAGTCCGAGTCATCGATCCACATCAGCACGCGGAAGGTCGCCAGCTTGTCGTGCCTGGCCTTGGGCAGGGCCACTTGCCAGCCACCTTGGTGATCGGGCGTGGGGCCGGCCAGCAGGTCCAGCACGAGGCGAAGGTCTTCTGCCGAACGGGCCAGGGGCCCGGCCACGCACAGGGGCGGCTCGGACAGGGTGCCGGGCTCGCCCGGGATGTGCCCGCGCATGGGGATGAGCCCGTAGGTGGACTTGTGGCCATACACCCCGCAAAAGTGCGCCGGGATGCGGATCGAGCCGCCGACGTCGCTGCCCAGCTCCAGCGGCGTCATGCCCGCTGCCAGGGCCGCGGCTGCACCGCCCGATGAGCCGCCGGGCGTGAGCTTCTGATCCCAGGGGTTGTGGGTGGTGCCATACACCTCGTTGAAAGACTGGATGTCCATGGCCTGAAACGGCACATTGGTCTTGCCGAAGACCACGGCGCCCGCATTCCGCAGGCGCTGCACGGCCCATGCCGCTTGCCGAGGGCGATGGGCCTTGTATTGAACGGCACCGGCTGTGCAGGGCATGCCCGGTACTTCCCAGGTGTCCTTGATGGTCATGGGCAAGCCGTGCAAGGGGCCCCAGTCTTCACCGCGCTGGCGTGCCTGGTCGGCCTCGTCGGCGCGTTGCCGGGCGCCTTCCAGGTTCAGGGCCACCACGGCATTGAGTTTGGGGTTGAGCGCATCGACGCGGGCGATGTGCAATTCCAGCGCTTCGCGTGCGCTGACCTGGCCGGTGCGCAGGGCCTGCATCCATTGGGTGGCACTGAGGTAGGTGGTGGACGGTGTCATGGTGTGGGCTTGGCAGGCGGGGCGGGGGATGGCGGCCATTGTGGACACGAAGCGCCGCGGGCGTGAGGCCGGCGGTGGACGAAATGCTTGTCATTTCAGGCCACAACCTGGCGGCGCCGTCTATCATCGCGCGGGTCAGCATGCCGCCATGAAGCCCCTCGTTCCGCCAACTCCTCGATATCGAACCGATCCTTCCATGGCGCCTCAAACGGTGGTGCCCGTGGTGTTTGCGCACACCTATCTGGAGGTGGTGTCCGAGCACGGCGCGTCCGTGCAGGAGGTGTTGCGCCGAGCTGGCCTGAGTGCGCGCGATCTGGCGGCAGCCCAGGTGCTGGACATGCCGCGCTACGAGCGGCTGGTGCATGCTGTGCGCGATCTGGTGGGCGATGTGGGCATTGGTCTGGAGCAAGGTTGGCGCTTGCCGCCCACCTCGTTCGGCAGCTTGGGCCTGGCCGTTCTGTCGTGTGCCACGCTGCGCGATGCGCTGGGGCTGTGCCAGCGCTTCTGGGTGATGTATGGCATGGGCCTGACCCTGGCCCTGCATCAAGACCGTGACGCCTGCGCGCTGGAGTTCCACACCTTGCCGGTGGTGGCCGATGTGGACCGTGCGACCGTGCTGGAGGCCACCATGGCCAGCCTCTACCGCAGTGCCATGGTGATGCCGTCGACCGCCTTGCCCGCCTGCGAGATCTGGTTTGATTTTGCCGCGCCCCGGTATGCCGACAAGGTGCGCGCCCGCCTGGGCCGTGTGCAATGGGGCATGCCGGCCAACCAGTTCCGCTTTCCGTTGGCCCTGCTGGATGTGCCCATGCCCATGGCCAACGCGGTGAACCTGAGGGTGGCTGTGGCGCAGTGCGAGCGCGAAGCGGCCTGGTTTGCGATGAACGGTTCCACGGTGTCCAGCCAGGTGCAACAGCAGCTGGCCTGGCGCGAGCAAGGCTACCCCAGCCTGGATGAGGTGGCGCAACGCCTGAACCTGAGCCCACGCACGTTGCGGCGGCACCTGCAGGCCGAGTGCGTCACATTCCTGATGCTGCAGCACAGGGCCCGCGCGCGGGATGCCAAATCCTTGTTGCGCCAGCCCGGCATGGACGTGCAACAGGTGGCGGCCCGGCTGGGCTACGCCGACCCGGCCAACTTCACCCGTGCCTTCAAGCAGTGGACGGGGCTGACCCCCAGCGCGTTTCAGGCGCAGCCCGACCCGGGCGGCGCGGCACTCAACGCAACTTGAACACCGCCACCACTTCGGTCAACCTGGAGGCCTGGTGGCGCAGGCTTTCTGCGGCGGCCGCGCTTTCTTCCACCAGGGCGGCGTTCTGCTGGGTCACCTGATCGAGCTGGTTGACCGCATTGCCCACCTGGGCGATGCCCGAGGTCTGTTCCGAGGTGGCGCTGGAGATCTCATTGATCAGGTCGCTCACGCGCTTGACCTGGCTGACGATCTCGCCCACCGACAGGCCGGCCTCATTGACCTGCCGGGCGCCCACTTCCACACGCTCCACGCTGGCGTTGATCAGGGTCTTGATCTCCTTGGCGGCATCGGCCGAGCGGCTGGCCAGGCTGCGCACCTCGCTGGCCACCACGGCAAAGCCGCGGCCCTGTTCACCGGCTCGTGCGGCTTCCACGGCGGCGTTCAACGCCAGGATGTTGGTCTGGAAGGCGATGCCGTCGATCACGCCAATGATGTCGGCGATCTTCTTGGACGAGGAGGCGATCTCCTGCATGGTGTTCACCACCTCTGCCACCACCAGGCCGCCCTTGGTGGCCGCTGCCGACGCGCCCGCCGCCAGTTGATTGGCGTGCTTGGCCGTGTCGGCATTGAGGTTCACGGTGCTGGCCAGCTGCTCCATCGAGGCGGCGGTCTGCTGCAGGTTGCTGGCCTGCTCTTCGGTGCGCTGGCTCAGGTCGGCGTTGCCCGTGGCGATCTGGCTGGAGCCTGTGGCGATGCTGTCGCTGCCGGCACGAACCTGCCCCACGATGTCGGCCAGCCGGTCATTCATCTGGACCAGGGCGCCCAGCAGCTGGGCCGTCTCGTCCCGGCCTTTCACTTCGATGTGCGAGCTCAGATCGCCCTGGGCCACCGTGGTCGCGATGTGCACGGCCTGCTGGAGCGGGAGGACGATGGATCGGGTGATGGCCACGGCCGCGCCGATGCCCAGGCCAAAGGCCACGAGCACCAGGGTCAACATGGTGATCTTGGCCGTGTTGTAGGTGCTGCGGGAGTCGACCGTCTGCTGTCGGGCCAGCTTGACGTTGTAGTCCCACCAGGTGCGCACAGCCGCTTCCGCGGCGCCAAAGGCCTGGAAGGATGGGCCCAAGATCATCACGTCGGCCACGGCCTTTTGCTCGGAGTTGTCGATGCCTTGGTGAGAAACCTCACGGACCAGGTCCATTTGCGCTTCATAAGCGCCCACCAGGCTGCGTGCGGCTTTCAGGTCCCGGAGGTCTTCGTCGTCGGACACCAGCTCCTTTTCGTAGCGATCAAACGCGGTCGCCATGAGCTTTCTGGTCTTGTCGATGTTGGCTTCGGTTTGCCGTTTGCCTTCGGCGTCGCTCACCATGACGTGCCGGAATTCATAGCGCCGCAAGGAGTTCAGTCCCAGGGCAATGGTGTTCTGCACTTCGTAAGACGGCACCAGGTTGATGGCGAAATAGTCCGAATCGTCTGCAAGGCGGCTCATCTGCAGGGCTGAAGCGCCGGCCAGCACGGCCAGCAGGGCCAGCAACAGGCCAAAACCCAGGCCCAGCTTCTGGCCGATTTTCAAATTGAGCAACACGGTACTTCCTTCAGCGAACCCATGCGCGGACAGGGAGAGGGGAACAGACGTTGGGATCCGCGCATTACCCCTGGCTTTTCGGCCGGCCGAAGCCTGCGCTGAATGGTTACTTGGCAGCGTGTGGTGCCGCAGGAAACAAATTGTCACGACTTGTCGCTGTAAAGTGTTTTCGCCATATGGGAGGTGGAAGATGGACAAGCCGACTTTGTTGCCAGGGCTCATCCTGCTGGCCTGCTTGCCGGGCTGCCTGATGGTGCCCGTGAGCACCGAGGTCTACGACCGCGATTGCCACATCAGCGCGCGGCATCTGGAACTGCAAGCCGTGCAGGTGGGCGCCATCGCCAGTTGCCGCGGCCAGGAGTGCGGCGCCATGCTGGTCTTCATCGGGGCCACGGCGGTAGCCAGCGCCGTGGTGTCGGGCAGCATCGTGGTGGTGGGCAATGTGGCCTACTGGTTTGAAAAGCAGGGGCGTTGCAGCCGGCAGAACTGAGGCGCCATGGGGCGATCTACTGCGCGTATTTGACCGCCGCGCTCCAGAAGCCCGAACCCAGGGCGCCTGTGCCGCGCAGGTTGGCGCCGGGGAAGTAGGCATCGAATTCGGTCTTCCAGTTGGATGTCGAGTCGCCGCTTGGGCAACCATGTTGCGAGTGATACGCCTTCAAGAAGTTGTAGATGTCGACATCGGTCTTCCCCAGCTCACCAAGCATGGTGTCGTAGGCCAGACGATAGGCGGGGTATTTCGCCAGATTCAATCGGACAAGCGCGTAGGTGTCGTCCATGGGCACGGCGCCATTTGTGAACAAGGCCTGCAGGCTGCTCAGGTCTGACTTCTTGGGCAGGTCTTGCCAGCCTTCGTGCAGGGCCATGCCCTCCATCATCCATGCCTCGAAGGCGTAGTACGTCGAGCACCCCAATGCAATGCGCTCCACAGCGTGCATCAATTCATGCTTGATGAGGCTGGCCAGGATGGCGTTCTTGTCGGGATACGTGTTGATCTCGACGAGAAAATCATTCACGCGGGCTTCACCGCCGACGTGCAGATTGGTGACACACACCCTGATCTTGTTGGTGCCATCCAGGCCCACCGTGCCACTCAGCCCGAACGTTGTCCTGTGGGTCACGATGGCTGCTTCGGTGTAGCGCGCAGCATTGTCCAGATCGGTGGCGCTCACCGTGTCCGCGTTGTAGACGATGGTGTTGGGCGTTTCCAGGACGTCGTAGCTGCCACTTGTGCGGTTGCAGTTGGTGAATTGCGTCATGGGCGTGGTCACTGTCGCGTGGCTGACGGTGACCGAAGCCGGGTCGATCGAAAAGTGGGATGCGATCTCTGCCGGTGTGGTGGTGAAGTCCTTTTTGTCGCTGCCACCGCCGCACGCTGAAACGATGGCGCAAATGGCGGCCGCGAGCGCCGTTCTGTTCCGGATGGACATGGGTTCCCCTGAGTGTTGGGCCGCGGACACCCGCAGCCCTTTGCACCAAAAGGCTAAAGAACTTCAGGGATGATGAAAGGGCGAACAAATTGATCAATTTGGCCCATCTTCACCATGACCCACCAACACCACGGCGCTTGCCTGTGTCAAGGCATCCGCTTCACGATTGCCGGAGAACTGGCGCCCATCCAGGTCTGCCATTGCGCGCAATGCCGTCAGGCCCAGGGCGGGCCGTTTGCGACGAACATTCCTGTCGAGGCCACGGCCCTGAACTTCACCTCGGGACTGAACCTGCTGCGGCGCTATGAATCGTCTCCAGGCAAGGTGCGGGCCTTCTGCTCGGTCTGCGGCTCGCCCATCTTCAGCGAACGGGCCTCGCTGCCGGGCGTGGTGCGCATCCGCGCCGGCTTGCTGGCCGAGCCTGTTCAAGCCAGGCTGGGCTTTCATGCCTTTGTGGCGTCCAAGGCCAGCTGGTGGCCGCTGGATGATGGCTTGCCCCAGTACCCGGAAGGGTTCGTGCAGCCACCTCCAGCGTCGACCTGACGGGCGCTGCCAGCACTTGCCGTTACAGTAGAAATCCACATCCAACTCACATCCATCAGGGAGAAGACATTGAACGACTTGGTTTACCCCAAGGAGCGCACGCTTGGGCGCATCACTTTGGTTCTGGGCGTCATCGTGTGGCTGGGCTTGCTCATCGGCACCATGGGCGGCTTGCTGATCGGCCTGCTGATCGGCTTTCTGGCTTATGCCTTTGCGCAGTCCGCGCTCATCGCCCACATCCGCGGCAATGGCGTGGAGCTGTCACCCCAGCAGTTCCCGGATCTGTACGCGCAGTTTGAACACTGCTGCACCCGCTTGGGCATCACCAAGCGGCCCCAGGCCTTCGTGCTCAACGGCCAGGGCGCGCTCAATGCCTTTGCCACCAAGTTCCTGGGCCATGAGTTCGTGGTGCTGTTCTCCGAGGTGGCCGATGCCATGGCGGCGCACCCCGACGGCGTGCAGTTCTACATCGGGCATGAACTGGGCCACCTGCGCATGAAGCATCTGCGCGGCCAGTTCCTGCGCTGGCCAGTGTTGTGGCTGCCGCTGCTGGGCGGCGCCTATTCCCGTGCCCGTGAATCCACCTGCGATCTGCATGGCCGCGCCTGCAGCCAGTCGCCCGCGGCCGCCGCCCAGGCCCTGGCCGCCTTGGCGGCCGGTTCGAAGCGCTGGCAGGGCATCAACCTGCAGGCCTATCAGCAGACGCAACTGCCCTACGCCAGCGGCTTCTGGGCGGCCTTCCATGAGCTGACCGCGGCCTATCCGTGGCTGATCAAGCGCGTGGCCCGCGTGATGAACAACGAGGGGGCCATCCCCCGGCGCAACCCGCTGGCCTTCCTGCTGGCGGCCGTCGTGCCCTACGCGGGCCGCCTGGGCGGTGGGGCCGGCGTGCTCATCCTGGTCTACATGGTGGGCGTGATCGCGGCCGTGGCCATCCCGGCCTACCAGGACTACGTCACCAAGGCCCGGATCACCGTCGTGTTGAAGGAGGTGGGCCCCATGGAAGATGCACTGGGGCGCTACGTCGAACAGAACCAGAAGGTGCCGGAGACGCTGGCCGCAGCGGGCTTGCCTGATCGCCTGCGTGACCAGTCGGCGCTGAGCCTGAACCCGAAGAACATGGTGCTGACGGTTGCTCTGCCCCAAGGCGACTTGCTGCTGGTGCCCTCGATGGGCGAAGACAAGCACCTGATCTGGCGTTGCACCAACGGCGAGCGGCTCAGGCCCTCGCAACTGCCGCAGCCCTGCCAGGCCAACCCCAACCTGAAGTGATCTGGCGCGTGCCCCCGCTCAACCCGCTCGCCGACACCATCATCGGCCTGTACGAGCGCCACGCCGACACCTGGCTGGGCCGCCGCAACGCCCAGGCTACGCAAGAGGCCGCCTGGCTGGGCCGATTTGTGGCGGGCGTGCAGGCGGGCTTCCCTGCTGGCGCCGAGGTGCTGGACATCGGCTGTGGCACCGGCCAGCCCATCGCGCAATGGCTGGCCCAACAGGGCTTGTGCGTCACGGGCGTGGACAGCTCGGCCGCGATGCTGGCCCATGCCCGCCGCCTGCAGCCTGATCAGACCTGGGTGCAGGCCGACATGCGCAGCCTGCACCTGGGCCGGCGCTTTGCGGGCCTGCTGGCCTGGAACAGCTTCTTCCACCTCAGCCCCGAGGCCCAGCGGGCGATGTTTGCCGTGTTCGGGGCCCACGCGGCCCCCGGCGCGATGCTGATGTTCACCAGCGGCCCGGCGGAAGGCGAGGCCATTGGCGACTTCGAAGGCGAGCCCCTGTTCCACGCCAGCCTGTCGCCCAATGAATACCGCGCGCTGCTGGGGGTGCACGGCTTCGAGGTGGTGGCCTTTGTGCCCGAAGACCCGACTTGTGGCCGGCACACGGTGTGGCTGGCGCGTTTCCTTGGCGCGGCCAACCCACCTTTGTAGAATCCCGCCACTCCCCCGATCTCTCGCGAAAGCCACCGTGGCCAAAAAGCTCAAACTCACCGCCGAAGACATCCGCCCCCTGGTGGCCGACACCGGCACCTGCATCGCCACCGACCGCATCACGGTGGAAGGCCTGCCCGTGCGCTTCATGTACCGCGAAGACCCGATCGGCAAGACAGACAGCGGCTGGCGCTTCCTGTCCGGCATGGAAACCGACGCCTACATGGAGAAGGCGGGCAAGCAGGGCCAGTACGAGCTCAACTTCCTGGCCAATTGCGACCCGTCCATCATTCCCCACCTGGGTGCGCCCATCGGCTCGGCCTTCCAGAAGGCCGAAGACCCTGCTGCGCCGTTTGAAGAGGTGAAGGACTGGGAGCCGGACGAAGACTGAGCCTTGCCCGCGCGGGCCCGCTACAATGCCTGCGGGCATGCTTGGGTGCCCCCCTCGCGAAAGCGCAAGCACCAATTCCTCTCGCAAGCCCTGCGCTTGCATACCCCCTCCTAGGCCCACAGCGAGCAGGCCTGACATCTGGAGTTGGTATGCACACCCCTCACCTTGCTTCGCCCGAAGCCATCACCGCCATCTTGCGCGAGGCCAAGCGCCTGCACCGCGCCGCGGCGTCCGAATCCTTGTCCCTGTCCTTGCCTGTGCTGCGCAGGCTGCTGCTGCAGCAGGTGCTGCAGGGCATCGCGCTGACCGAGCTGCGCAGGCAGCGCCACATCGTCCAGCGCAAGCATCTGCTGCGCCTGCTCGCTGTTGAAGCGGGTTTCGACAACTGGGAAACCTACCGGGCCAGCCTGGCCACGATGACCGTGGACGATCTGGCGCACTTCGACATGGTCCGCACCCAGGTGGGCTACCCCAACCACTGGTTCAGCACGCATGAAGAAGCGCAACGCCATGTGGACCAACACGGGGGGCGCCTGATGCGCGTGGGGCAACAGGCCGTGGTGCTGTTGAACACGGCGATTGCCCCTCCTCCGCCTGCCCCGCTTCCCTGAGGGCGATCGCCCATCAGAAAGCCGTGCACCGCTTGCGCAATGCGCGTATAAGCAACTGGAGGTGAGACCGCAGCATGGCCATGGTCACCTCATGAAGCTCATTCCAAGGTCATGTGAGGCGGAACATGACCATGCAGCGACCCGGACGCACGACCGTCGATCCTGCTGCGCTCACCATCGGGCACTTCACCGAAGTCAGCGCACAGGAATCCACGGTGCTGGCGCTGGCGCTTCAGGAGGCCATTCTCTGCAGCACCAACTTCTCCAGCATCGCGACGGATGCCCAGGGCGTCATCCAGATCTTCAACGCAGGTGCTGAACTGATGCTGGGTTACACCGCGGCCGAGGTGCTCAACAAGATGACACCGGCCGATCTGTCTGATCCGCAAGAGCTGATCACGCGCGCCAAATCACTCTCCGATGAATTTGGCACCCCCATCGCGCCGGGATTCGAGGCCCTGGTCTGCAAGGCCGCACGGGGCGACGAAGACATCTATGAGCTGACATATGTGCGCAAGGATGGTCGGCGCCTGCCTGCGGTGGTGTCGGTGACCACGCTGTGCGATGCACAGGGCAAGATCATTGGCTACCTGCTGCACGGCACGGACAACACCGCGCGCAAGCTGCTGGTCGACGAGCTGGAGCGATACCGGCATCACCTGGAAGAGCTGGTCTTCCTGCGCACGGCCGAGCTGCTCCAGTCCAGGGATGCGGCAGAGGCCGCCAACCGCGCCAAGAGCATGTTCCTGGCCAACATGAGCCATGAATTGCGCACGCCCATGAACGGCGTCATGGGCATGACACACCTGGCCTTGCTCCGCGCCACCGACCCCAGGCAGATCGATTGGCTCAACAAGAGCACCCAGGCCTCACAGCATCTGCTGGCCATCATCAACGATGTGCTCGACATGGCCCGGATCGATGCCGACAAGATGACCCTGGAGAACTTGCCGTTTTCATTGGCTCAAGCGATCGCTGAAACCCTGCACATGCACGAGGCCATGGCCGATGCCAAGGGCCTGCAGATGGACGGCACGGTGGCCTCAAGCCTGTCGGGCCTGTTGTGCGGGGATGCCTTGCGCATGAAGCAGATCCTCATCAACTTTGTCGGCAACGCCGTCAAGTTTTCCGAACATGGGCGGATCTCGGTGCGGGCCACCGCCAGCGAAGAGGATGAGCTCAGTCTGCTGGTGCGCATCGAGGTGGCCGATGAAGGCATTGGGCTGAGCGCAGAGCAGCAGACCCAGTTGTTCCGTGTGTTCTCGCAGGCGGATGGCTCCAACACCCGCAATATGGTGGTACCGGCCTGGGCCTGGTGATCGCCAGGCGGCTCGCGACCCTGATGGGCGGCGATGCCGGTGTGAGCAGCGAACCGGGCGTGGGCAGCACGTTCTGGATGACGGCCCGCCTGCGGCGCGCCATCAACGAAGTCCAGGCTTGTTCGAACACGCCAATGCAGTCGGCCATGCAGGAAATCCTGGCGCTGGGCCTGTCTGGGCAACAGGTGCTGGTGGTGGAAGACGATCCCCTCAGCCAGGAGTTCGCGCGCAACCTGCTGGAATGCGTGGGCCTGCAAGTGCAGGTGGTCAGCAATGGCGAGGAAGCCTTGAAGAGTGTGCAGACCACGGCCCATGCGCTGATCCTGATGGACATGAAGATGCCCGTCATGGACGGCCTGGATGCGACCCGCGCCATCCGGCGCTTGCCTGGCATGTCCGACGTGCCGATTCTGGCCATGACCGCCAACGCCTTTGCCGAGGACCGGGCCCGCTGCCTGGCTGCTGGCATGAATGGCTACATCGCCAAGCCCGTTGAGCCCGAGGCGCTGTACCTGGCCATGTTGCCGCATCTGGCCAAGATCAAGAGGCTGGCGCAATCGCCCCTCGCGGGGATGGCCGCCACCGCGCCGCCTGGCTAAGGTGCAGCCCTCTACAACCTAAACACAGAGGACACCATGAGCCAGAACCTGATCTCTCTTGAACTGAACGACGACAGCCTGCAGGCCATCGACGGCGCCATCCAGGCGCTGGAGGCCCAGTTCGGCCAGCTGCTGGACCTGAGCAGCGACGAGCGCCGCGCGCTCAACAAGATGGGTGATAAATCCGAAGCCTTCTGCCGCCAGGCCCTGACGGTGATGGCCCAGAACCCCCAGATGCTGCACGCCAGCGTGGACCTGGCCGAGGCCCAGCGCGATCTGCACGCCCTGGACGTGCTGCGCTCGCGCGGCGCCCGCCTGCGCCAGCTGCTGGGCCGCCTGGACGACACCGAGATGGCCCTGGGCAGCGACGTGATGAGCGCTTCGCTGGAGGGCTACGCCCTGCTGAAGGTGCTGGGCAAGGGTTCGGGCCTGGAAGAGCTGCGCAAGGGCATGTCGGCCCGGTTCAGCCGCAGCAGCGCTGCGGCGAAAAGCCCGGCCGCTTGAACCTGTTGGCAGGCTCGCAACTTCAAAAGCCCGGCTAGCCGGGCTTTTTGCTTGGCGCGCAAGGTGATTGGGCTTGCACTTGGGATGAATAGGCTTGCGCTCGGCCCTCGGAGCTTTGCGGCCCAGCCAAAAAGACTGGCGTGCCAGTGAAAACGCCTTGCGGGCCGGGTTGCTGAACCCGGCGCGCAAGCCCAAAAGCCTTGCGTTTGTCCGAAATTACCTTGCGGGCAAGGCAGAACGGGCGGCGGGCCGGGCTCGGGGGCCTTGCGGGCCGCGAGAAATGAACGGGTAGCCCAGGCTGGCGCCATCGGCCACGTGCGGAGCAGCGAAACTTTGGGGGCTACTTCAGGGCTTGAAGCTTGGCGTAGAACGTGGCTGCCGTCGTGTGCAGAGGCTGGGTCGCTTGCATTGTGGGCGACGCCCTGTGCCGCTGATCGGCCATGGCGTTCAACAAAAACAAGAGACGGTCTTCTTTTGTCGTTGCAGTGGCGTCGGTTGCGCCGGTATGGCCTGCATCCGCCACATCTTTGTTGGCGCCGTTGCCTTTCGATGGATCACTGATCAGCTTCCCCGTTTGGAGATCCAGCATCACGTCGAGCGACATCCTTTTCACGATGACGTTGTGAGGTCCGCCGCCAAACGGTGTGTCGTTCTGGAAATAGGCGTCACCGCCCTCCTGCGAGGCCTCAGCCTCAGCGGCTCCGTCATCGCCTGAAGGCGACAAGACGGTCATGGCCTTTTCCAGGAACTTGAAATCTGCTCCGTGGGTCGGGCTTTGATTCGGATCCAACAGGTTCTGTATGAACCCGCGATCCAGTGTCGTGTTCTGGATGGCGGAGCCAGACAAGATCCTGTTCGCCACAGCCTCATCCGACGCCACAAACACATAAGCGACGCCATGGCCTTCGATGTCCCAGCGCTGCCCCACGGGTGCGCCACCGATCTGGCGGTAACGCGCCAGGTCCGAGGCCAATGCGTCGACGTGAGCCAGGTCGATGGCGTTGGCCGAGGCGTAGTCGTAAAGATCTGCCAACTGCGCGCGATCACGGAGGGTCAAGAAATGGGATGCAATGGCGCTGGCGTTGTCGATGGTCTCCACCGGTACCGTGGCGTTCGACGGCGCATGAAACACCCGTGACATCAGCAGCGACTGGCCAGTCGGGCGTGCGCTCAGTGTCACCTGATCAGAAGAATGTGGATGGGTTGCCGTGGAAGCATCCGTGGCCAGCGCTGTGGTCGCCCCCACGTAGGACGATGTGGATGTCGATGGCCCTGGATATCCTGCTGTCACGCTGCCGATGGTCATCATGGTCATGCCTTCTCATCCAACGCACTGGCGAGGGCGTCGAACGCGCGCCCTGACGATCCATCCGAATCGACAAACATCTGGCTGAACAACTGGCGGATGTTGTCGGGCGTCACCGCTGTGGTGTTTGGATCAAAGGTCTGGCCATTGCCCAGGTTCACTTGCTCATTGCCCATGCGCGACAGTGCCACCAAGGCCAGGCCATTGGCTGCATCCGTCTTGCCTTGAGACACCAGGTCGTCGTAGAGCTGCTTCTCGCTGGGTGACAACTTGCTCATGGTGTTGACCATGCCCGCAGCCTTTTGCACATAGTCCAGGTCGTCGGCCGACCAGGCCTTGGCGCCGGGGGCGGTCAACTGCGACAAGCGTTCGTCATGGGTGCGCAGAAATTCGCCGTCTTCCTCTGAGCGCTGCGTGGCTGGCTTGGCTTTGATGGCATCCAGCTTGGCCTGCACGTCATCAGCTGTCAGCCCGGCAAGCGACTGGGCGCGGTCAGACAGCGTCAGCTTGGTGTCCGAAACCGTGTTGCCCGCATTCGTTCGCGAGGCCGATGTCGCCGCTGCGTTGTTCACGGATTTCGTGGTGGCATATGACGTGGCGGCTGTGCTGAACCCTTGGATGAACATGGTGCCCTCGCGCTGGTGCCTTTTTGTCGTGCCGCTCGCTGTTTGTGACGACGCGTCCTCAGAGCATGTCGGACATGCGCGATGGCCCTTGCTGCAATGAAGCGAGCATAGGGGGCGCAATTCGTCGGATGTGCCTTGCTCGCAAGCGGCACCATCCGCACACGAGCAGTTCGTCTGACCCCATCCGTGAGGACCTCATGCGTCTGTCACCTGCCCCCACGGCTCACTACAGCGCAGTCGCTCGCGCCAGTGATGTGTCTGCTTCGGCAGCAACCGGCCAGGCCATGCCGCGCGCGCCTGGCCCCTCTGCCGAGACGTCGAGCACGGTGGTCAGCTTCTCTGATGAGGCGCTGCGCATGATGCGGCAGCGCGAGGTCAGCGATGCCCAGCAGGCCACCTTCCGGGATGTCCTGCAAAAGGCCGAATCTTCGCAAGCCCAGGCGGATCCGAAGCGCTTTCTCACAACGCTGAGCAGCGATGAGTTGGCAGCCGTCCAAGCGGCCCACTGCCTGGCCCAGCCGATTGATGTGGCCACGCTCAATCAGGAAGGCGCCGCGAATCTGCTGGCCCAGCCTGGCGCCGAGCAGGACACCGACAACAACGGCCTGACCAGCGTGGGGGCGGGCAACTTCATCACGTTCCCGCCCAACAACGCGCCTGAGTCATTCAAAGCCGCCTGGGCCCAAGCCACCGAGGGCCGCTCGTTTGGCGACATCCCCGCGCAGATGATGCTGTCGGTGGGCTTGGCCAACATGCACCCGGACCCCGCAACGGGGCAGGTGACGGTGGTGGCGCCCGATGACCCGGCCTGGCGCAACCCTTATGCAGACGCGAACTACGACTATGCCGGCGCCGTGAACAACATCATGGAGGGGCTCAAGCAGGATCGCTCTCGCAACCTGATCTCGGAAGCCCAGTTCAATCATGACATGGACTTCTATGCGCAATTGCACAAGGCACTGAATCAATGACGCGTGGAGCGCAGAGGTTGGGTTCGGCGTAACCGCTCGTGGACACACGAGAGGCCTGCCCGACGCCGGGCTTTTGATTGGCGATGCGCCGAAGTCAGACCCAAATCGATCAACCCCTGGACTTGGACTCAAGTGCTGACCAAAGCACGACTCGCAAGCTTGTCCTGAACAAAATCATAAGTCCCCGTTATTTTCTGGTATTGCTCGCTTTGCCGATCGTCGTAGTCGAATATCTTCTTGATGATCTGCGCATCTGGCGTTCCTTTTGATTTTTCCTCGTTGTATAGCGCCAGGCGCCCTGAACTTACCTTTGTCGCTTCACTTTTGAATGCAGCCATATTTTCATTCGTCACAGGCTCGCCCGTGTATGTGTAGGTGATTTTCGGGAGATTTGAAATATCAACCAATGGTCCTGTTTGAGCGTAACTCACGTCGTGAGCCAACTCACTGGCCATTTTTTCAGCGGCTGAAGCGTCCGCTTCGGCATTCCGGATGACTGCATCCCTGTAGCGCCCAACCGCAGACACGCGTGATTGGTTCAGATTTTGGCTTGCATCCAAACGAGCCAGGGCATCTTTGGATATGGTCACCCTGTCAGCAGAATCGCCGCCAACTTTTTGTGCCTCGCCAGAAGTGCGAATCGGGGTAGCGCCGTCTGGCGGCCGATACATTGCAGACAAGGTAGAGCGAGAGTGAATCTGCATGTTCATGGCACATCCTGTATCTGTTGCGCACCTGTCACGTTAGATGTCCCTTGGCGCCAGCGTGAATCACCAAATCCGTCAGCATATTTTTAGTCGTCGGCGCATTGGCTGAAGACTGAAAAGCATGAATTCTCGGTTACTCATTCACGGGCTGCCCATCGCTGCTTGTCAGCGAGGCTGTCAGTTCATCGTGGCATCTTGCGATCAGCATGGGGCATTCAACGCGGAAGCCGGTTATCTCGGGTGATGGCCTGTGCATCCTGGCACCATTCAGGGCATGGTGGGCATCATGCCAAGGTGTGGAAAGCACCCAAGCGGCGGCAGGCCGCCATGGGGGCAGAACATGCCGTTTTCCTTTTGAACGCGGGACTGCCGCGGAGGCGTCGGCTCTGGCATGAGCTGCTGGGCATGGCCTTTGCGTTCAGCTGGTCGAATTGAACGTTCAGCCGCCAGATAGCGCATCGCCGATTGCCGAAAAGCCTGAAGCTCTTCAATGGCTGATCATCCACGGCCGCTTGCTCGGAAAGCTCTTGGCCCCATCGGCCGACCGCACCGTGGTGGCCTTCTTCGACGTCGCGCAACACCCACACCCTGCCGGGTGCTTGAGCCGGCCATAGCTTCCACCTTCGAGAGACTTCG
>CANBUA010000042.1 GCA_947372535.1 Burkholderiales bacterium | reverse complement strand
CCGAGCAGGTCCAGCCCCTGTTGCGAGCCCGTGGTGATCAACACCTGCTGCGCCTGCACTGCCATGCCTTGATGCGACAAGCGCTCGGCCACCCACTGCCGCAAACCGGGCAGGCCTTCGCTGCTGGCGTATTGCAAGGCCTGATGCGCCTGTGTGCGCCACAGGCGCTCACTGGCCGCCGCCAGCGCGTGCACTGGGAAGCTCTGGGGCGAGGGCAGGCCGCCGGCCAGCGACAACACGCCTGGCTGCTCGGTCGTCTTGAGGATCTCCCGGATGAACGAGGCATTCATGCCCCGCGTCCGCTCGGCCAAAGGCCAGGTGTTGCCGCTCATGTGCGGTCTCCTGTGTTTTGAAGGCGAGCCATGCGCTGCCCCCACCAGACGGTGACCACCACTCCTGCCGCGAAGACAGGCGCCCAAAGGCTGACCTGTTCGCCCAACAAGGCCGCTGACAGCGCCATGGCAGCAAAGGGCTGCAACAACTGGATCTGGCTGACCCGCATGGGGTCCCTGGCCAAGGCGGCGTACCAGGCAAAAAAGCCCAGCCAGCTCGATCCCACGGCCACATAAGCGAAGGCCCACCAGACACTCGCATCGACCGCACGCCAACTGCCCAAAGATGCATCCTGCTGCCATTCGGACCACACCCAGGCGGCGCCCGAAACCGTGATCGGCAAGGCCCACACCAACGCCCAGGACGTCACCTGCGCCGAAGACATCTGCGCCGCGGCCCTGGCCCCTGACACATAGGCGACTGAAGCCCCCACCATGCCCACCAGCAGCACGGCATCACTGAGCTGCCAGGCCGCTGCCGCATTCGATGAGTGAGCCGACACGAGCACGAAGCCCAGCACCAGCAAGACCCCGGCGCCCCCGGCCAGCCAGAAGCCCGCGCGTGGCCGATGCCCCATCCACCACGCGGCCAGCACCGCCGTGATCAAGGGCAGCACACCCGTGATCACCGAAGCATGCCAGGCCGGCACGATGCGAACAGCCCAGCCCATGCACACCGGAAAGGCCAGCACGCCGCCGGCCACCACGCCAGCCATCCAGCGCCACGATGCGCGGGGCGGCCAAGGCGCCCGGGTGCCGATCAGGTAGGCCAGCGCCAACAAACCGGCCAGAACACCCCGGCCCAAGGCCACGAACAGCGGCGGCAATTGCGGGTGGTCCACGCTGCCATTGGCCAGCCGCGTCATCGGGATCGTCATGGCGAACATCAGTACCGCCAGCACGCCCAGCAGGCGGGGCGAGAAGCGGAGATCAGGGAGGACTTGCGCAGTGGTGTTCATCTGTGGCAATGTACGCAGCAACACCAACACAGCACCAACACAGATCACCAGTTCATTCAACGGACTGTGCTGGTGACAGGACCAGCACATGCAAGCCCTCGATGCCATCACACCTCATCCGTCAGCCCCTTTGTCGCCGCCGCTGAGCCGCGAGAGCGGTCAGACCTTGACCGAACAACTGGTGCAGCGCTTCACCCAGCGCATCGAGCAGCACCTGATGGCGCCAGGCACCCGCCTGCCCTCGGTGCGCGAATGCGCCCGCACCCATGGTGTCAGCGCCTACACCGTGGTCGCGGCCTACGACCAGTTGCAAGCCCAGGGGTTGGTCGAAGCCCGCAGCCAGCGTGGCTACTTCGTGCGCCATGCCGCCCGTCCGCCCAAAAGCCGCAGCGCGTCGAGCAGTCCCCTGCCTCATCCCTTTCAGCCCAGCGTGCCGATCGATGCGACGACCTTGATCCGCGGCATGTTCCACGAGCCCGACGCCAAGCCCATGCCGGGCCTGGGCACCCTGCCCCCGGCCTGGCTGGATGCAGGCATGCTGGGCGCGGCACTGCGCCGCGTCACCCAGGGCGACAAGCTGGCCGCGCTCAGCCTGCAATACGGCAACCCGGCAGGCGACGAGCGTTTTCGCCGCGCCATGACCCACCGCTTGGCCGAGTACGGCCTCAAGGTCGAGGCCAGTCAGGTGATCAGCACAGTGGGCGCCACGCAGGCGCTGGACCTGGTCTCGCGAAGCTTGATGCAGGCGGGCGATGCCGTCATGGTGGATGAGCCCGGCTGGGCCGTGGAGTTCGCGCGCCTGACGGCCCTGGGCATGCACGTCATCCCCATCCCGCGCGGTGCCGACGGCCCCGATCTAGGGGTGATGGCCGCCATGGCGCAGAAGTACCGGCCCAAGCTTTATGTGACCGTGTCGGTGCTGCACAACCCGACCAGCGCCATGCTGGCACCCGGCCATGCCCACCAGGTGCTGCGCCTGGCCGAGGCCCATGACTTCCACGTGCTGGAGGACGACATCTACGCCTACCTGGCCCCCACGCACGCCACCCGCCTGGCCGTGTTGGACGAGTTGCGCCGCGTGATCACCGTGGGCAGCTTCTCCAAGATCCTGGCGCCGGGCTGGCGCGTGGGCTACATCGCCGCGCCGCATGAACTGGTCGAGCGCATCACCAACACCAAGCTGCTGACGACCTTGAGCTCGGCGCCGCTGCTGGAGCAGGCCGTGGCACATTGCCTGGAGCAGGGCCAGTTGCGCCGCCATGCCGATCGGCTGATCCTGCAACTCGACGCCGCGCGCGCTCGCTGCATCTCGCTGGCGCGCAGCGCACAGTGCCGCTTCGTGCTGCCGCCGCAAGGCCTGTTCGGCTGGGTGGACACCGGCGTGGACACCGAGCGCCTGACGCACCACCTGCTCGATGCCGGCTGGCTGATCGCGCCAGGTGCCTTGTTCCATGCGCAGCGCCAGCCCACCACGCTCATGCGCATCAACATGGCTAACTCGCAAGATGCGGCGTTCTGGAAGGCATTGCAAGCAGGCGTCAAGCGCCTGCGAAGCTGATGCTCAGCCTGGCAAGCCTGCCCTCACCTCGCGGGCCTCTTGCAACACGCGCCGCATGATCTCGGCCACGCTGGCCACGTCATGCACCAGCCCTTGCGACTGGCCGATCAACTGCACGCCTTGTACATGATCGGCCTCATGAATGGCTTTGCGCATGGCCAGGGTCGCCGCACCAAAATACGCGATCTTCACCGCGTTGACGGCGCCTTTGCTCATGGCATCGCGCGCCAGTTCGCGCAAGGGGCGGTCCATCTCCAGCGCCGCTTCGATGGAACGCTTGAGCGCCACCGGCGGGCTCAGCCGCCGTGCCGTGAAATGCTCGCCACCCGGTGTCTTCATCACGCGGCAAGGGTAGGTGTCGAAGTTCTTCGAGTAGATGGTGTCCTCGGCCGGCTTGTCCACGATCAACTGCTTGGTCGCGGCATGCACGGGGCTCTCCAGCGAGGAGGCGAAGCGCGTGCCCATGGCCACTGCATCGGCGCCCAGGGCCAGGGCCGCGATCAGACCGCGACCATCGGCAAACCCGCCGGCCGCGATGATGGGCAGCTCGGTCATGTCCCGCACGATGGGGATCAGCACCAGCGAGGTGACGTTGCCGCCATGCGCCGCCGCCTCATGCCCGGTCACGATCAAGCCGTCGACCCCCATGTCGATGGCCGAGCGCGCGTGCTTCTCGTTGGACACCGTGGCGATCACCTTGCCGCCATAGGCGCGGGCTCGTTCGATCACCCAGTCGCCCTTGCCCATGGAGATGTTGATGACGGGCACCCGCTCTTGCAGGGCCACCTCGGCGCACTCGGTGGCGCCGGGGAGGAGCAGGCTGCAGCCCACCGCGAAGGGCTTGGCCGTCAGGGCCCGGACCTGGCGGATGCTGTCACGGCAAGCCTCGGGCGAGAGCGCACCGGAGGCCAGGATGCCCAGCCCCCCGGACTCGCTCACGGCGCCCACCAAGGTGGGCACGGCCACATAGGTCATGCCGGGCAAGACGATGGGGTGTTCGATGCCCAGCAGGCGGGTCAGGCGGGTGTTCATGGCTGGCGCACTTTAGCAGTTCGCACCTCGCCGGCATGCAGGGCCTCGGCCAACCCGGCAGCCAGCTTGGCGCCGCCATAACCGGGGTGCTCGATCCAAGCGCACTGCCCTGCATCGGCCAGCAACTGGGCACACAAGCTCAGGCTGTGCTGGGTGCCATCAGTCACGATCACCTGCTCGGCGTGGCACCGAACACCACGCGCTACCCGCACATGCGTGGCGATCGCCTGGCGCAACTCCACCTCACCCACCGCAGGCCGATAGCTCAGGTCCAGCGCCGAGCATTCACGCAAGGCCTGCTCCAACAAGCGACGCCAGGTGGGCCAGGGAAAGGCCTCCAGCGCAGGGATGCCCGGCATGAAAGGCAGGGGCGCCGGTAGCCGCTCACCCGCCGCGACAAGCCCATCGCTGGACCGTCGGCCATGACACTCACCGAAGGCCGCGCACCGATGGCCGCCACCACCGTGCCATGGCGGCTGGTGCACACATAGCCCTCCGCCGCCAGTTGTTCATAGGCATGGATGACGGTATTGCGTGCCACGCCCAGCTCCTGCGCCAGCGAACGGCTGGCTGGCAGCACCGCCCCCGCCAACAGGCGCTGCCCCAGGATGGCCGTGCGCAGCTGGGTATAGAGGCGACGCTGGCGAGGCATGGACTCATCGCCCGTCAGATCGATCAGGCCTTGCAGGTCGGACATGTGTTGAGCAAACCGTTCATGGCGCGCCATGAAAAAAGGGCCCGAAGGCCCTTTTCCATCCAACGCCAGAGACCAGATCAGACCGAGAAGCTCGATCCGCAGCCGCAGGTGGTCGTCGCATTGGGGTTGCGGATCACGAACTGTGCGCCTTCAAGGTCATCCTTGTAGTCGATCTCGGCGCCGGCCAGGTATTGCAGGCTCATGGCATCGATCAGCAGGGTCACGCCGTTCTTTTCCATGGGCGTGTCATCTTCATTGACGATTTCGTCGAAGGTGAAGCCGTACTGGAAGCCGGAGCAGCCACCACCCTGCACGAACACGCGCAGCTTGAGGTCGGGGTTGCCCTCTTCAGCCACCAAATCGGCCACCTTGGCCGCCGCGGCATCGGTGAACACCAGGGGCACGGGGGGCATGTCGCCCACATCGGCAACCGGGCTCAGTTCGGCAGTGGCACTACTCATGTCAATTCTCCAGGGATCGCAAGCAAACAGATAACAGTGATCGATCAGCCGTTGTTGGCTGCCAGCTTCAAGGCTGGTTTGTCTTCAGACTTCATCGGGTGCAATTCACCATCAATGGTGGCACCTTGGTGCATTTCAAGGGCTTCGTACTTCACATCGCCCACGATACGGGCTTTGGGCTGCAGTTCCAACAGGTCATCCGATACAACCGGACCGGTGACAAGGCCATTGATGATGACATGGCCGGCGTGCACCTTGCCCGTCACCTTGGCTTTTTCGCTGATGACCAGCATGGAGCGCCGGTCCGATGAGGCGGTGATGTTGCCAAACACTTCGCCATCGATCCGCAGGCCATCGACGAAGCGTAACTCGCCATGCACCACCGTGCCCTCACCGATGAGGGTGCGAATGGGCGGGGTCTTTTTCCATCCAAACATGAGAGTCAGCTCCTGTGTCGCCATCAAGGGGCGCAAGGTTTACATCAAACGGGCCCGGCGTCAATGCTTTGAAACAAACTGGGCTCACGGGCATTTCACAGCTTGACACTTTGGGTGGCTTGCACTGCACCGCGTTCATCCAACACCCGCAGAACCACTTGCTTGACCATGGCTGAAGCAGGGTATTGAAGCACACCTTCCACCCGTTGGTATTGCTTGACCTGCAAGGGATTTCGCAATGCGGGGGCCGGCATGGTCCAGGGCTGGCCGTTCAGCATGCCACTGAGCAGCACCTCGTAATGGCCTTTGAACTCGGGCTGAATGCGGCCACCTTTTTGCATCACCAGCATCTGAAAACGCAACTGACCGGCCGCTGGCAACTCGGCCTGCAAGCCGCGCACGGACAAACCGTCGCTGGAGGCAGGCAACAGGCGCTCAAAAAACCCCAGGTCGTCCTTGAGGGCCTGATTTTCCATCTCCAGGGCCTTGACCTGCTCGGTCAGCCGGGCCTGGGTGGCGCGTTCAGCCTTGAGCAAGCTGTCGGCCGTGTTGGCGATCGACTGGGCCCGCTCGCGGTCCTGCTTGACCTCATCCAACTGGCCCTGCACACGCGCCAGCACCGTGGCCGCCTCGCGCGATTCATGGTTCAAGCCGGTGAGGCCCTTGCCGAACTCGAAAGCCCACAGCGCCAGTGCGCCGGAGAACCCCAGCGCCACCGCACCGACCGCCCAGCGCAAAGGCCAGGGCAGGTGGGTGCGCACCGTCATCTTAGGCGCGCTGATGGACAGGCGCCGCCGGAACAGCCGCCAGCGCATCAGGGCAGCACTGGCACCTGGGTCAAGCCCACATGCTCCTCAAGCCCGCACATCAGGTTCATGCACTGCACGGCCTGGCCAGAAGCACCCTTGGTCAAGTTGTCCTCCACCACCAGGACCATCACGGTCTCTGGCTGGGGCCGGTGCACCGCCACACGCACGGTGTTGCTGGCGCGCACGCTCCGCGTCTCGGGCGCACTGCCGGCCGGCATCACGTCCACGAAACGCTCCCCTCGGTAAAACTCGGTGAACACCGACTGGAGATCGGCCGCCTGGCCCGCGCTGTTCAGACGCGCATACAGGGTCGAATGGATGCCACGAATGATCGGCAGCAAGTGGGGCACGAACAGGCAATTGACGTCAGCCCTGCCCGCGATGACGCGCAGTTGCTGGTTGATCTCGGGGCCATGGCGGTGTCCCTTGACGCCGTAGGCCTTGAAGTTATCACTGGCCTCGGCCAGCAGCGCATGCACCTCGGCCTTGCGGCCTGCGCCGGAGACGCCCGAGGCGCAATTGGCGATCAGGCCCGTGGGCTCGATGAGGCCCGCCTTCAGCAGCGGGGCGTAACCCAGCTGCACTGAGGTCGGGTAGCAGCCCGGGTTGCCGATCAGGCGCGCCCGCTTGATGGCCTGGCGGTTCAATTCGGGCAGGCCATACACGGATTCTTCCAGCAGGTCCGGGCAGCTGTGGGGCATGCCATACCACTGCTCGAATTCGGCCACGTCCCGCAATCTGAAATCGGCAGCCAGGTCGATCACCTTCACGCCGGCATCCAAGAGCTCACGCGCCTGGGCCATGGCCACGCCGTGGGGCGTCGCGAAGAACACCACGTCGCATTCGGTCAATTTGGCGTCATCTGGCGTGACGAATGCCAGGTCCACATGGCCACGCAGGCTCGGATACATGTCGGCCACCGGCATGCCGGCCTCTTTGCGAGAGGTGATGGCCTTGAGTTTGACGGACGGGTGCTGTGACAACAGGCGCAGCAACTCCACGCCCGTATAGCCAGTGCCGCCCACGATGCCCACATTGATCATGACTTGTCCTTCTTCGTCGCACGTTCAAGAGACGCGATTGTAGGCACCCAACGACCGTTTCAAGTGCTTACAAAGTCGAACATTCTGGTGTGATGGTTATCACGAAACAGTCCTCAAGTCCGCCGGATCACTCACCGATAACCAGTGCACATAGGCAAACCCTTTGAAAGAAGGGGACGCAAAGCCTCCGGCCTAAAGCCAGACCACTTCGGTGGAATGACCAAGGTAGCGGGGTTGCCGGCGAGCAGCACCGTCATGCTGCACGTCGGCTCGCTATGGAATAGCGGGCTGCCAAGAGGTTGCCCACGTTTGTCCACCAAAGTGAGCCCTCTGATGAAAACTTCCGTCTTTTTCGCCCTGTCCTCCCTCGCCCTGGCTTCGGCCACCGTGTGCGCGCAAGTCTCCTTTGTGCCCACCCTGGCTGAATACACCCGGTCCACCACGGCCACTCAACTGAGCCTCAGCGGTGTGCATGCCAAAGGCATCATCGGAAAGGGTGTGATCGTCGGCCTGCTCGACACCGGCCTGAACGTCAGCAACCTCGAATTCAAGAACAGCAGCCGCATCCTGACGGGCTACAACGCCACGGACGGCAGCACGAACGTCACCGACACCATGGGCCACGGCACCCACGTGGCAGGCATCGTCGGCGCCTCCGGCGACGGCCTGGGCATGGTCGGCGTCGCCCCTGGTGTGACCCTGCTGCCCGTCAAGGTCTTCACCGCCGCCGGCACCGCCAAGAGCAGCGACATCGACCGCGGCCTGGTCTACGCCAACGCCAAGGGTGCCCGCGTGATCAACCTGAGCCTGGGCGCCGATGGCCCCACCGGCAGCTCCGGTCTGTCCAGGGTCGCCGCCACCAACAACACCGTGGTCGTGGCCGCCGCCGGCAACAGCGGCCTGGCCAACCCCGGCTGGCCTGCACGTTACGCCAAGGAAGCCTGGGCCAACGGCACCATCATCGCCGTGGGCGCTGTCGATGCCAACAAGAACATCGCCTCCTTCTCCAACCGCGCTGGCGACACCGCCAACTTCTACCTGGTGGCCCCTGGCGTGAGCATTTACTCCACCCTGGGCACCGGTTACGGTTACATGAGCGGCACCTCGATGGCCGCCCCCGCCGTGACAGGCGCCGCCGCCCTGGTCACTGGCTACTGGCCTTACCTGAAGGCCAACCAAGTGGCCGCCATCTTGCTGAACACGACCGATGACCTCGGTGCCAAGGGCACCGACGCGATCTACGGCCGCGGCATGCTCAACGTGACCCGCGCCTTGACCGCTCAAGGTGCCCTGACCTACAAACTGGCCACCGGCGCATCGGTGACCATCCCCTTGACCACCCAAGGCGTGGTCACCGTGCAGCCCAAGGTGGTCTCGCCCAAGGCTTTTGGTGGCGTCTCGACTGAAATCTTCGACGAGTACGGCCGCAACTTCACCAGCCACGACGGCGATGCGCTTTCTTCGCACAGCCAGATGACGGTGGACTCGGCCATGGGCCGCACCGACCGACTGCTCGACGCCGCCGAAGTCGCCCTGCCCGACGGCAGCCGCTTCATGAGCCTGCAATCCAAGCCCAGCTCGGTGCTGAGCCAAGGCAGGAGCTACAGCAGCAAGCTGCCCGGCCTGGACGAACAAGCCACCGCCACCATGGTCAGCCTGCACATGGCTTCGGGCCACAGCATCGTCGCCGGCGACGGCGGCCTGTCCATGATGGGCTTGGGCCTGATGGACTCGACCATGGCCAACCGCTTGTCCGGTGCTGAAACTGTGCTGGCCAACCCGCTGATGGGCTTTGCCCCCAATCACCGCTTCGCCGCCATGACGGCCTCCTTGGTGGGTGGCTGGTCGGCTCGCATGGGCCTGGCCCGCTCCAAGGCGCAAGACCAGGCTCACGCTGACGTCAACGTCCTGGAACTGATGCACCAAGGTGCCGATCACGCCCTGAACATCTCCATGGGCAAGATGGCCGAGCAAGGCCTGCTGGGTGGCTACTCCGGTGAAGCGATGGGCCTGGCTCAGAACACCAGCAGCACTGGCGTGACCGTCAGCGGCGCGCTCAACCTGACCGGCCAATGGACGGCTGCCGCCTCCTACACCAGCACCCACACCAGCGCGCCCACGGCCAGCGGCATGCTGCTCTCGGCCACGGCCATCCGCGCTGATGCCTGGGGCATGGGCCTGGTCAAGGCCAACACCTGGCGCACTGGCGATCGCCTGAGCTTCACACTGAACGCGCCCCTGCGTGCCAAGTCCGGCAGCATGACCTACAGCGTGGTCGACAGCGTGAGCGAAACCGACGGCACCCCCACCTACGGTACCCGGACGGTCAACCTCAAGCCCACCGCCCGTGAATGGCTGGCCGAAACCCGCTACAGCACCCAGCTGTCCAAGACCAGCAACCTGACCGCCATCGCCGCCTACCGTCAGAACCCAGACCATGACGCGACGGCCGCCAGCCAGGTCGCCGTGGGTGTGCGCTACAACCTGAGCTTCTGATCCTTGCGCTGAAGAAGCCAACCTCCCGAACCAGGGCGCCCTTGATGGGCGCCCTTTTTCATGGCGGGACGATGCCGTGGCTCACCGACCCCATCATCAATTGCTCATGAAAAAACCCGCGCTGGTTGCCCAGGGCGGGTTTTGGTGTCTCGTGCCATACAGCGCACGAGATGAAGGCGATGGATCAGCGCTTGCTGAACTGCTTCCTGCGACGAGCGCCGTGCAGACCGACCTTCTTGCGTTCGACTTCGCGGGCATCGCGCGTGACGAAACCGGCGCGGCTCAGCTCAGGCTTGAGGTTCGCGTCGAAATCGATCAGGGCACGCGTCACACCGTGACGGACAGCGCCAGCTTGGCCGGACTCGCCGCCACCCTTGACGCTCACCTTGACGTCGAAAGTCTCGCCATTGCTCGTCAGCAGCAAAGGCTGCTTGACGATCATGATCGAGGTCTGACGACCGAAGTAGTTTTCAACAGGACGACCGTTGACGACGATCTGGCCCGTGCCCTTCTTGATGAAGACGCGAGCGACCGACGACTTGCGACGACCTGTACCGTAATTCCAGTTACCAATGGCCATGATCGTTCCTTAGATGACGAGCGTCTTGGGTTGCTGAGCGGTGTGAGGATGCTCACCACCGGCATACACCTTGAGCTTCTTGATCATGGCGTAGCCCAGGGGACCCTTGGGCAGCATGCCCTTGACGGCCTTCTCGATGGCGCGACCAGGATGCTTGGCTTGCATGTCCTTGAACTTCGTGGCGTAGATGCCGCCAGGAAAGCCCGAGTGGCGGTAGTACACCTTGTCGGTGGCCTTGGTGCCTGTCACGCGGATTTTTTCAGCATTGACGATGATGATGAAATCACCGGTGTCAACGTGAGGGGTGTAAATGGCTTTGTGTTTACCACGCAAACGGAGAGCAACTTCGCTGGCTACTCGTCCGAGCACCTTGTCGGTGGCGTCGATCACAAACCACTCGTGCGTCACTTCGGCCGGTTTGGCGCTGAAAGTCTTCATGAGGATTCCTTGTGAGGATGAAAAGCTGACTGACTACCTGCCTTGGTACCACTTCTGATCTTGGAGGTTGGTGGCCTCGCGGCAAGCGACATGCGCCTCCGATACAACATGAAGACGCACTCCCGGCAGTCAAAAGACGGGAAGCCGGCGACTATAGCAGGCTTGACACCTCTTTGGCAATGGCCTGACGGCCCGCCCGCATTTTCATGAGCTCATTGCCTTGCCAGGACATGGGCTCACCGACTACCCTAGGGCAAACCCTAGACACCCTGAAAGGTCCAGCCATGGTCACCGCCAGGCCCGAGACGCAGGTCGAGAAGTTCGGCATGCACGGCCTCCCGCCGCCCACGCCATCGCATCCCCGGCCGGCTTCGACCTGGGTGCCCATCCGCACGCTGCACGCCCGTCATCGGCGTCAGATCCTGGACCACCTGCTCCACCTGGACGAGCACGACCGCTACTTGCGCTTTGGGAACCAGGTCTCGTTGGAACAACTGCGGCTCTACACGGCCTCCATCGATTTCAAGCGCGACGAGGTGTTCGGCATCTTCAACCGCGAGTTGCAGTTGGTGGCCGTGGCCCACCTGGCCACCTTGCAGCCTGGCGCCAGCCCGGCGGGGCGCACTGTGGTGTGCATGGAGTTTGGCGTGTCGGTGTTGCGGCAATCGCGCGGTCGCGGCCTGGGCCAACGCCTGTTTGAACACGCCATCATGCATGCCCGCAATCACCATGCCGGCGCCCTGATGATCCATGCGCTCACGGAAAACCGGCCCATGCTGCGCATCGCCCTGAGGGCCGGCGCGAAGCTGGAAGCCGACGGACGCGACACGGAAGCTTGGCTCAGCTTGCCCAAAGACACTTTGGCCACCCATGTGGAGGGCTCGCTGCTGGCCATCAACGCCGATTTGGTGTTCGCGATCAAACGGCACGCCCTGCGCCTGAAGGACTGGTGGCGGCGGGTTGGCACCGCTTGGTGAGTAACGACCAACACACACCGGTAACACACCGAGACAGTTTGATTTTTTGCACTGCGGCACAATCGGCCGATGCGTCCCCTATTCCGGCGCAGGACACCGTTTCAGGGGGGTGACTTCCCCCCGATTAGGGATAGCCCTAGGGACCTCTGAGCCCTAGGATCCAAAGGCAGCTGGATCAACGCCAAGGAAGTATGAACGGTCTCTTGCCCACCATTTTGTTAACCGCCACGGCCCTGAGTCTGGGCTTTGGCGTGGGTCAATGGTGGTCGCAGCGCCAGCAGCGCTTGGCCAAGCGATGGCCTGCCAGCTTCAAGCTCAATGCCCGGCCAGTGTTCGGCACGGACGAACGCCTGCTGTACCGCGAGCTCAAGGCCGCCCTGCCCCAACATGTGGTGCTGGCCAAGATCAATGTGCTGCGCTTTTGCCAATCGGCCAATGAGCGCGAAGCCCGGCTGTGGTTCCACCGCCTGCAGGCCGCCAATGTGAGTTTCGCAATCTGCACGCCCAATGGCACAGTGGTCTCGGTGATCGACATCGAAACACCACTCAAGGGCGGCTCGGCTCGCACACAGCGCCTCAAGGAGGCGGTGCTGGAAACTTGTCGCATCCGCTATGTGCGATGCATGTCCGGACATTGGCCCAAGCCGGCGCTGCTGGCCGCCTGGGCACTGGGCGGCGCCTTCGACTCCGACACGGCGGCATCGCCCAGCACCACGCCAGGCTTCTCGGACACTTCGCCGCTGGCGCTGGCCCGTCAGGAACTGGCCAAAAAGCTCAACAACCGCCGCGCTGAACGCGCCTCGCGCTTTCAGGACTCGTCCTTCGCCTCAGATTCGTTCTTCGCGACCGACAGCCGCTTCGACACGGCCGCCAATTCCGGTCCGACCCCGTTGGAGTCGGCGCAATTCGCGGCCGCCGTGGCACGCATGGCCTCAGCTCGGTCTTGAAGCGCCAAGCGCCCTGAGCGGCGCGGTCAATCAACGGAGGACATCAAGTCCTCCGTCGGCCGACAGCCTCAGGCCGCCAGCAAGGCGTTGACGCGGCGCACATAAGCCGCCGGATCATCCAGTTGCCCACCCTCGGCCAGCAAAGCCTGGTCGAAGAGGATGTTGGCCAAATCATCGAAATGATCACTGGTGTCCAACTTGCGGACCAGGGCATGCTCCGGGTTGATCTCCAGTGTGGGCAGAGACACAGGCGCCTCCTGGCCGGCTTGCTTGAGCAGGCGCGCCAAGTGACCGCTGACATCGCTGTCCTCGACCACCAGGCAGGCCGGTGAATCGACCAAGCGGCTGGTCACGCGCACGTCCTTGGCACGCTCGCCCAGGGCGCCCTTGAGGCGGTCGAGCAGCGGCTTGAGGTTTTCAGCGGCTTCTTCGGCCTTCTTCTTTTCCTCCTCGTCTTGCAAGCCGCCCAGGTCCACGGCGCCCTTGGCCACGCTTTGAAGCGCCTTGCCTTCGAACTCGTAGAGGTGCGAGAGCATCCACTCGTCGACGCGGTCGGTCAGCAGCAGGACCTCGATGCCCTTCTTCTTGAAGATCTCGAGCTGCGGGCTGCTCTTGGCGCCGGCCAGGGTCTCGCCGGTGACGACATAGATGACCTCTTGGCCGTCCTTCATGCGGCTGACGTAGTCGGCCAGGGACACGCCCTCGTCGGCATGCGTGGAGGCAAAGCGGTAGAGCTTGGCCAGGCGTTCGCGGTTGGCAAAATCCTCGCCAATGCCTTCTTTGAGCACCGAGCCGAACTCCTTCCAGAAGCTGGCGTATTGCTCGCGCTTGGCAGCATCTTCATTGTTGGCCAGCTCTTCCAGCATGGACAGCACGCGCTTGGTGCAACCTTCACGGATGGCCTTGACGTCGCGGCTTTCTTGCAGAATCTCGCGCGAGACGTTCAAAGGCAGGTCAGCGCTGTCGACCACGCCCTTGACGAAGCGCAGATAGGACGGCAGCAACGCCTCGGCATCGTCCATGATGAAGACGCGTTTGACGTAGAGCTTGAGGCCGCCGCGTTTGTCGCGGTTCCACAGGTCGTGCGGCGCGTGCGCGGGCACGTACAGCAGCTGCGTGTACTCACTGCGGCCTTCGACGCGGTTGTGCGTGTGGGCCAGCGGCGCGGCGCTGTCGTGGCTGATCTGCTTGTAGAACTCGTCGTACTGCTCGGGCGTGATCTCGCTCTTGGAGCGTGTCCACAGGGCTGCGGCCTGATTGACCGTGTCCCATTCATCTTTGAGGACTTGCTCGCCCTTCTCGGCGTCCCATTCTTCCTTTTGCATCAGGATGGGCAGGGAGATGTGATCGGAGTATTTGCCGATGATGCTGCGTAGCTTCCAGTCTTGCAGGAACTCGGACTCCTCTTCCTTGAGGTGCAGGACGATGTCGGTGCCGCGGGTGGGCTTGTCGATGGCTTCGACCTCGAAATCGCCCGTGCCTTCGCTGCTCCAGCGCACGCCTTCAGCGGCGGGCAGGCCGGCGCGGCGGGACTCGACCGTGATGCGGTCAGCCACGATGTAGCCGCTGTAAAAGCCCACGCCGAACTGGCCGATCAGTTGCGCGTCCTTCTGCTGATCACCCGACAGGCGGCCCATGAACTCCTTGGTGCCGCTCTTGGCGATGGTGCCCAGGTGGTCGATGGCCTCTTGCGTGCTCATGCCGATGCCGTTGTCGCGGATGGTGAGCGTGCGGTTTTCCTTGTCGACCAGGATGCGCACCTCCAGGTTGGGCGCGTCTTCATAGAGGGCGCTGTTGTCCAAGGCCTCGAAGCGCAGCTTGTCGCAGGCGTCCGAGGCGTTGGAGACCAGCTCGCGCAGGAAGATTTCCTTGTTGGAATACAGCGCGTGCGTGACCAGGTGCAGCAGTTGTTTGACTTCGGCCTGGAAGGAATGGGTTTGTTTGTGGTCCATGGTGGTCTGTCTGGCACTCAAAGGTTGCAGGGAACGATGTTGCGCGTGGCAGATGGGGCGCTGGCGGGCGTTTTCAAGGGGCCGGGAGAACAGCCAGCCGCCAGGCCATCACGCATCAAAAATTTTGAGGCGATTCGCGCACGAGCCTGCAAAAATTGCATATAATTTGAGGCTCGATGGCGCTTTAGCTCAGTTGGTTAGAGCGATGGAATCATAATCCACAGGTCCGCGGTTCGAGTCCGTGAAGCGCCACCACAAAATTCTCTTTGTGCATCAAGCACTTAGAAGCGAAAGCCACCCTAGCGGTGGCTTTTTGCTTTGCGGCTTTGGTGTGGCGTGTAGGCGATTTGTAGGCAACTTGGCCGATGTGAGGCCCTGCGGGGTGCCCGACCGGCCGCCAAGACAGCCAGGCACCAGACCTGCACCAGGATGTGGGTCGATGCCTACAGTGTGTTGGCCCCTCGGCTGATTCTTAAATGCGGCCATGTCACCGATGATGAATTTTGCGCAAGTTTCGTCTCATGCGGTCTCGATGCCTCGGGCTTGTCCAGGCATTCGATGCACGTGGAGCCGTTGCGCACCATCATTCCACACTGGGAACTCATGAATCTTCACCTCACCCTCACGCCGCTGATTTCCATCTTGGCAGGGGTTCTCATCCTGGTGATGCCCAAGTTGCTCAATTTGATTGTCGCGATCTACTTGATCGTCATTGGCCTCGTCGGTCTTTTTGGCACGGGCGCATTTCATTGAATGCATGAGGGATGGGCTGCCTTGAATGCAGTCCTCTGGCCAGCGCCCAATCGCCGAGCGCTACTTCCCTCACAAGCGCCCTAGCCATTCGCACCAGCAGATAAATGCGGTCCTGCCGCAGGAAGTTCCCATGATTGAATTGCACCGTATGTTCGGAGCGCGGATCGGCATTGCCACCGTCTTGCTCGGCACTCTCTTGTCCGGTTGCGGGGGTGGTGGTCGCGACCCCATCCTGGGCGCGCCAGGCGTGGGGGTGCGACCAACGCCATTGCTCACCCTGCCAGTGGCCAGCTCACCCGCGGTCACGGGCGTGCCCACCAATGGCGCTGTGTCCGTCACCTTCAGTACCCAGATGGCGCCCAGCTCCCTCACGCCAACGAGCTTCAGCTTGGCGTGCCCCGCTGGTACGCCCGTCACCGCGACCGTGACATATGACGCTGTCACCAAAACAGCGACCTTGACGCCAGCTCAGGCACTGCCACCGAGCACGCTGTGCGTGGCCACCGTCACCACCGCAGCACAGAGCAGCGTGGGCCTGGCACTGGCCAATGATGTCGTTTGGGACTTCACCACCGCCGCCCTCGTCGATGTGACACGACCCACCGTGACGCTGACCCTGCCAGCCTCTGGCGCTAGCGGCGTGCCCGGCAACCGGAAGGTGACTGCCACTTTCAGTGAAAACATGAACCCGGCCACGATCACGGGCACCAGCTTCACGGTGACAAACACCACGCTGGGCGTTTCAGTGGCAGGAACGGTGAGCTACTCGGCCACCGCCAGAATTGCGACCTTCACCCCCTCGACGCCTTCTACTTTGGCGGGCAGCAGCGTGTTCACGGCCACCATCAGCACAGCGGCCACTGACTTGGCCGGCAATGGCCTGGCCGGCAATGCCGCGCTGCTTCCTGGTGCAGGCAACCACATCTGGACCTTCACGACAGCCGCAGGAAACGACGCCGTGGCACCCACGGTTGCCATGATCAGCCCGCTCAATGGCCTCGCCAGCATTTGCACGACCAAAATCGTCAGCGCCACTTTCAGCGAAACCATGGATGCCGCCACCATCAATTCGTCAACGTTCCGCGTGACGGACAACGGCATCACCGTCCCGGGCACCGTGTCCTATGACGCCACCACCCAGCTCGCCACCTTTGTTCCCACTGCATCGTCGGGATTTGCCAGCAACAAGGTCTTTGCCGTCAAAATCGCTGCCGGCAGTACTGGCGTGAAGGATCTCGCGGGCAACGCGTTGGCCAGCGACCGTGATTGGGGCTTCACCACCAGCTCGCAACCTTGCGTGAGTGGCGCCAATCTGCGCACCATCGCTTCGTTTGGCGCATTTGGTGGCGCCGCAGGGGTCACCAATCAAGGCATCAACACCGTGATCAACGGCGATCTGGCGACCACTGCGGCCTGCACCTTGAACACCGGCCTGCATGACGCCTCCAGCGCCTACACGGAGACGACGCTGAACATCGGTGCCGTCAACGGCCACATTTACTGCGCACCTCCCGCGCCTGGCACAGCCACCTCCTTGAGCATTGCCACCCAAGCGCGTGCTGATGCTCAACTGGCTTACGACGAGTTGGCTGCCATGCCACCGGGCAGCGATCCTGCAGCCGGTCAATTGGGTGGTTTGGTGCTGCCGCCTGCGGTATACACCTCGGCCGGCGGCACCTTTGACATCACGACGGGCGACCTGACGCTGGACGCACAAGGCGATGCCAATGCGGTGTGGGTCTTCCAGAGCGCATCGGCATTGACCTTGGGCCTGAGTGCCACCCCCCGTCGTGTGCTGCTGATCAATGGCGCGCAAGCCAAGAACGTGTTTTGGCAAGTGGGCAGTGCGGCCCGCATCGAAGACGGCAGCACCATGGTGGGCACCATCATCGCGCCAGCAGGGGTCACGATCTCGACAGCTGGTCAGACCATGCAGACCACCTTGATCGGACGCGCCATCGGTCTGACTGCATCCGTGACCATGGTCAACACCACGATCATCGCCCCATGAGCATCCGTGCCCAATTTTGAAAGTCCATGATGAAACCTGTCGATGCATTGCGCCTGAGTCTGGTCGGACTGGCGTCCCTGATCACCGCCTCATCCTTCGCCCAAGACGGCGCTGACAGCAAGGCCTACTATTACGGCGGCTTGTCTGTCGGCCAATCACAAGCCACGATCGACGAGCAGCGCATCACGGCGGGCCTGCTCTCTGGGGGCCTGACGACCAGCTCCATGACACTCGACGACACCGACACAGCCTATAAGCTGTTCGGGGGTTACCAGTTCAACCGCTACTTCGCCATTGAAGCAGGGTTCTTTGGCCTTGGAAAGTTTGGCTTCACGTCAAACACGGTGCCGACTGGCACACTCAACGGGCAGATCAAACTGCAAGGCGTCAATCTTGACCTGGTGGGCGCTTGGCCACTTGGCGAGCGGCTGTCTGTCATCGGTCGGGTCGGCGCGCAGGGCGCCCGTGCCCGCGACACCTTCCATGGCACCGGCGCGGTCAGCGTGGTCAATGGCAACCCCAGCAAGAGCGAGGTCAACTACAAGCTGGGCCTTGGCCTCCAATATGAGATCACCCCGTCGCTGTTGGTGCGCGGCGAAGCCGAGCGATACCGCATCAACGATGCGGTGGGCAATCACGGTGACATCAACGTGTACTCGGTCAGCCTGGTCTTTCCATTCGGGCGAGCGCCGTCCCCAGCGCCGCGCCAGATGGCGGTGGCACCGGCCTTCGTGCCGCTTGCTCCCGCACCCGTCGCAACAGCGCCCATGCCTGTGGCACAGCCGACCGTGGCAGTGCCGGAGCGCCGAAGGGTCAGCTTCTCGGCCGATTCGCTGTTTGCTTTTGATGCGTCAGAGATTGGGCAGGATGGCAGGGCCACGCTGAGCAAGTTGGCCAAGGAACTCGACGGCACGCAACTCGATGTGGTGACCGTCGAAGGGCACACGGACCGGCTCGGTTCGCCAGCCTACAACCAACGGCTGTCGCTGCGGCGTGCGGAAGCGGTCAAAGCTTACTTGGTCAGCGTCGGCGGGATCGAGGCCAACAAGATATCGGCTTTGGGCAAGGGTGAATCGACACCACTGACCAAGCCGGATGACTGCAAGGGCAGCCAGGCTCAACTGATCGCCTGTTTGCAGCCGGATCGTCGGGTCGACGTGGAAGTCACCGGGACGCGTTGACCTCCGATTTTGACAAGCCTTCAAGCCCGGTGAGTGACCAAGCATCAGGGCCTCGGTGCCTGAAGAATGAAAGCACCCAAGGTAGCCGATAGAAACTGCTGATTACCAGAGCATCAATGAGGCACGGCAAGTCCCATGATCAATGCAGCGCAGATCCTAACTTCCCCCTTGTCGACCTGAGATCACAAGGGGTTTTCGTTTTGAGGCGCGCCCGACACAAGGGGGCGCTCATCTTCGGTCGCCTTGGCCCATCGGGCCTCCAGCGTGAAGTACAGCGCCGTGGCCGCCAATAGCGGCAGCAGGTAGTAGATCGCGCGGTAGGCCAGCAAGGCGGCCAGCACGCCGGCGTGTGGTGCGGCCGACGCCAGGATGGCCACGAAGACGGCCTCCAGCACCCCCAAGCCCGCTGGTACATGCGTGGCAACGCCAGCCATGGCCGCGGCCAGCAAGGCGGTCAGCACCATGGGGTAAGGCACCTCCTGCTGCAACAGCAGCCAAATCACGCCAGCCATCGTCATCCAGTTCAGGCTGGACAGCAGCAGTTGCAAGCCTGCCATGGGCAAGGTCGGCATGTTGAAGCGGTGCCCCCGCACACTGAAGCTTCGCTGGCCGGCCCAGGCGCACAAGCCCAGGTAAACCGCCACCACCAGCCACAGCCCGGCACCAAGCCACCGCAAAGTGCCCGCGTTCAGCGGCCAGTCTTCAGGCGGGGTCAGCCAGCCCATCAAAAAAACGCCACCGGCCAGCACGCCGTAGCCCATCCAGTTGGTGGTCAAGGTCAAGGCCAACACGCGGCTGATCTGCTCATTGCGCAAGCCCAGCCGCGAATACAGCCGAAAGCGGATCGCGAACGCACCGACCACCGAGCCCAAGCTGAGGTTGAAGGCGTAGCTGACGAAGGTGATGGGCATCACCCGCCCCCAAGGCAGGCCATGCTTTGTCCAAGCTTTGCCGAACAGGTCATAGCTGGCACAGACCAGGTGGCTCACGGCCGCCAACCCGAGCGCAGCCAACAAGGCCGTCGGCGGCAACTCGCGCACGGCTTGCCACACCGCCGGCCAATCGACCTTGCTGGCGGCCCAACCCAGCAGGGCCAAGACCCCCAGCCCGAAGACCAGCCCCACCCAACGCGACCAACGGCGCTGACGCGAAGTTTGAGCGGGCAGGACGGTGGTGTTCACTTGGCTTGCCCCATCAACATGTGGGCAGGCTGGGACTCAGGCCATGCAGGCTGGCGCCACGACCAAGGCTGGGCCTCGGCGTCCAAGGGCGCCTCGATGATCAGACCGGTCTCGGAGGCCGGCATCAAACGTGGCCTGCGGGCAGGCAGCCAAGAGGCCCAGCGTGGGAAATGCCGCATCACGTGGAAGGCGAGCATGCCCAGGCCCATGCGCCACCACCAACGCTGCCGCACGGTGTCTTCCAGCCGGACTTGCTTGCAGCTTTTCTCGATCAGCGTGTTGAGCTTGCCACGCAGTTGCTGGTTGAAGGTGCGGTCACGGATGGCCAGGTTGGCTTCCAGGTTCAGCGACAGGCTCAAGGGGTCGAGGTTGCTGGAGCCCACGGTGCTCCATTCGTCGTCGGCCAGCGCCACCTTGGCATGGATGGGCCGGTCACAGTATTCATGGATGTGCACGCCGGCCTTGATGAGGCGGTGGTAGATCATGCGGGCGGCAAAGGCGGCCCAGGCGATGTCCGGCTGGCCTTGCAGGATGAGGTGTACTTGGACGCCACGTTGCGCTGCACGCTGCATGGCCCGCAGCAGGCGGTAGCCCGGGAAGAAATACGCATTGGCGATGATCACTTCGCGCTGAGCGGCGTGAAGCACCGCGCGGTAATGGCGCTCGATGTCATCGCGGTGTTTGAAGTTGTCGCGGATGATGACCTTGGCATGTGCTGAGCCTTCGGCTGGGCGCTCTTGAGGGGCGGGCACTTCGGCCTGGCGCCGATGCCACCAGTGTTTCCCGCCCAGGGCTGGCGCGATGATGCGTTGCGCTTCGCTGCGCAGGCTGGCGACGACGGGGCCGCGCGCCTCGACCGCGTAATCCTGCTTGGCCTCTGGGCCGAAGTCACCCAAATGATCGGCCGAATAATTGATGCCGCCGATGAAGCCGATCTCGTTGTCGACCACGACGATCTTGCGGTGCAGGCGCATGAAAGGCTGGAGCCTTCGCGAGAGCTTGGGCGGCGGATCGAACACATGCAGGCGCACGCCGGCATCTTTCAAGGTGTTGACAAAATGGGCGGACAGCGTCGGTGATCCGAAGCCATCGATGGTGACGTCGATGCGCACGCCACGCCGCGCCGCCGACAGCAAGACCGCATGCAAGGCCAGGCCCACCTTGTCTTCAAACAGGATGAAGGTTTCCAGCAGCACCTCGTGGCGGGCATTTTCAATGGCGGCGAAGACGGCCGGGAAGAACTCCTCGCCGTTTTCCAGCAAACGCAGGCGGTTGCCGCCAATCCAGTCATCGTCTTGGTAGTTCACAGGGAGATCTCCGCTACGAGGGGGGCGTGGTCGGACAGGTGCGACCAGGGCTTGCGAGGCAGCACGATGGGGCGCTGAGCGGTGGCACCGCGCACGTAGATGCGATCCAGCCGCAGCATGGGCCAGCGCGCCGGGAAGGTTTTGGCCGCGGCGCCCTGAGCCTGGACGAAGACTTCGTTGAGGCCCGCGCAGCGGTTGAGCAGTTTGTGGGCGTGTTGCTGCCAGTCGTTGAAGTCACCGGCGACCACGACCGGCGCATCATCCGGCAGGCTGCCGATCAAGTGGCAAAGGGCATTGACCTGAGCTCGCCGATGGGCCTCTCGCAAACCCAGGTGCACACAGATCGCGTGCAGGTCGCGCTCACCGCCGGGCATCTGCAAGACGCAATGCAGCAGGCCGCGGCGCTCGTGGCCTTCGCCCTCGCCATCAACGGACACATCGTGGTTGTCGAAACGCAGGATCGGAAATTTCGACAGCAAGGCGTTCCCGTGGTGGCCTTGCGGGTAGACGGCGTTGCGGCCATAGGCAAAATCGCTCCACAGGCTGTCGGCCAGGAACTCGTAGTGGGGTGCTTCGGGCCAGTCGGGCACCTGGGCGGCGTGCAACTCGTGCTCGCCCATGACCTCCTGCAAGAAGACCACATCGGCCGAGACGCTGCGCACCGCCTCGCGCAGTTCCGGCAAGACGAAGCGCCGGTTGAACCAGCCGAAGCCTTTGTGCAGATTGACGGTGAGGATGGTGAGCATCATCACCCCCTTTGGCAATCGACATGCCCAGGGCTGCCTGATCGCCGATTTAAGTTGCATTTTCAATGCCACTTATCTTAGAATCGGGCCACCATGCAACTCAACCGCTTCACCGATTTCGGCCTGCGCATCCTCATGTACCTGACTCAGCATGAGCGCGCCCTGCCCGTGACAGTCGGCGAGATCGCCACGCAGTTTGGCGTGCCGCACAACCACCTGGTCAAGGTCGCCAATCGGCTGAGTAAGCTCGGTTGGGTGACGGCCGTGCGTGGCCGGCATGGTGGCTTGCGGCTGGCCGTGGCACCGCGCGATCTGCACCTGGGTCAAGTGCTTCGCGCGCTGGAATCTCACGAACGCCTCATCGATTGTGGCGCCCCCCCCTGTCCGCTCAACCGGTCTTGCGGCTTGGCGGGTGCGCTGGAGCAGGGGCTGAAAGCGTTCTACGACCGCATGGATGAATACACCCTGGCCGATGTGACCGGCCAGAAGACGGGTGACATCATCATCCGCATGCACCGCCAACTCACGCACACCGCCCCCTTGTCCTGAGAATCATTGTTCTTCCTTGTCATTGCCCTTGCCTTATTTCTTGCATTTAAATTACCACTTATAGGAATCACTGCCATGTTGTCGACCACTTCGCGCCCCTACATTGATGCCAGCGTGCCCGTGCTGCGCGAACACGGGCTGGCCATCACCCGTCACTTCTACGATGGTTTGTTCACCGCCCACCCGGAGTTGCGCCACACCTTCAACATGGCCAACCAAGCCAATGGCCTGCAACAACAATCGCTGGCCGCCGCGGTGTTCGCCTATGCGGCCAACATCGACAACCCGGCCGCCCTGGCACCGGTGATTGGGCGGATCGTGCACAAGCACGCCTCGGTGGGCGTCACCGCCGCGCACTACCCCATCGTGGGGCGCCACCTGCTGGGCGCCATCCAGGCCGTGCT
>CANBUA010000041.1 GCA_947372535.1 Burkholderiales bacterium | reverse complement strand
GGCGTGCGCTTGGCCAGCAAGGTGCGTTCGGTCTCCAGCGTGGCAGGGTCGCTGCTGAGCCCGATGTGGGTTCGTGCCGTCGGGCTGACGCGCCCTTGTCTTTGCTGCACGACATGCCAGGCTTCATGCGGCAGGTGTCGCTCTTGTCCGGGGCCGATGTGGATGTCGGTCCCTTGTGCGTAGGCATGCGCCTGAAGCTGGGCGGGCTTGCTTGAGTGGTAGTGGACCTTCACATGGTCCATGCTCATGCCGGAGAGGCTCTCGATGCCGGATTTGAGTTGGTCTGGTAATCCGGTGTGGCTTTTGTCGACCATGGCGATGTCTGGTGATGCTTGAGGAATCTGTTTGTACCTCAATTGCTCGCCCATGCTGGGCAGGGGATGACCGGGGGCGGTCCATCATCCGGGATTCGGTCACACATCCATGCGCTGGACCACTTTGTCCAGCACGGCTTCCGGTTCCTGCGCTTCAAGATCGTTCTCGCCATTGAGCTGCCTTCGCAGGCGATCCTTGTCCAGATCGCCCGTCCAGTTGGCCACCACGATGGTCGCCACGCCGTTGCCCACGAGGTTGGTCAAGGCGCGCGCCTCAGACATGAAGCGGTCGATGCCCAGGATCAGCGCCAGGCCAGCCACCGGCACCCCGCCCACGGCCGACAAGGTGGCCGCCAGCACGATGAAGCCGCTGCCCGTGACACCGGCCGCGCCCTTGGAGGTCAGCAGCAACACGGCCAGCAGTGTCAATTGCTGGGTCAGCGTCATGGGCGTGTTGGTGGCCTGAGCCACGAACATCGCGGCCATGGTCAGGTAGATGGAGGTGCCGTCCAAGTTGAAGGAGTAGCCGGTGGGAATCACCAGGCCGACCACCGACTTGCGCGCGCCCAGGTTTTCCATCTTGACCATCATGCGCGGCAGCACCGATTCAGACGAGGAGGTGCCCAGCACAATCAGCAGCTCTTCCTTGATATATCTGACGAACTTGAGGATGGAAAAGCCGTTGAAAAAGGCGATCAGCCCCAGCACCACGAAGATGAAGATCAGGCAGGTGATGTAGAAGGTGCCCATGAGCTTGCCCAGCGACCACAGCGAGCCTGCGCCGTATTTGCCGATGGTGAAGGCCATGGCGCCGAAAGCGCCGATGGGGGCGACTTTCATGATGATGCCGACGATGGAGAACAGCACGTGCGAGCTTTTCTCGATGAAGTCGAAGACCAGCGTGCCGCGCCCGCCGAACTTGTGCAGCGCAAAACCAAAAAGCACCGCGAACAGCAGCACCTGCAGGATCTCGCCCTTGGCGAAAGCGTCGAACACCGTCGAGGGGATGATGTTGAGCAAAAAATCGGTCGTGCTCTGCATCTTGCCGGGGCCGGTGAACGCCGCGATGCCCTTGGTGTCCAGGCTGTGCGGGTCGATGTTCATGCCCGCGCCGGGTTGCACGAGGTTGACGATGACCAGGCCGATGATCAGGGAGACGGTGCTGACGACCTCGAAGTAGAGCAGCGCCAGACCACCGGTTTTGCCGACCTTCTTCATGTCCTCCATCCCCGCGATGCCGACCACCACCGTGCAGAAGATGATGGGCGCGATGATCATCTTGATCAGCTTGATGAAGCCATCGCCCAGTGGTTTCATGGCCTCGCCCGTGGCGGGGTAGAAGTGGCCCAGCAGCACGCCCAGGATGATGGCGGTGATCACCTGGAGGTAGAGCGATTTGTAGAAGGGGGTCTTGGGCATGCTCGTCTCCTTGTGAACATCGCTGCACTTGGATTGAGTATGACCAGATGGTGGCCCGCGCTGGTACGTAGATCCCACAAGGCGGGGAGGGCCTCATGGCCTTCCCGTTCAGCGGTGCATCAAGGCTCCGACACCGGTTGCCGCGCGGCATAACGGCGTGCCATCAGTGAACACACGAAGAGTTGCAACTGGTGATAGAACATGATGGGCAGCACCAGCACGCCCAGGGCCGGGTCGCCGCCAAAGAGCAGGCGTGCCATGGGCACGCCCGAGGCCAGGGTCTTCTTGGAGCCGCAGAACACCGCCACGATCTCGTCTTCCACAGGGAAGCCCATCGCCCGGGCCACGCGCTGCGTGAACCACAGCATCGGAAACAGGAAGAGGGCCGCGCCCACCAGCGTCATGCCTATCAATCCCAATCCGTGCTTGCTCCACAGCCCATCGGCCACCGAATCGCTGAACGAGCACCACACCAGCAGCAGGATCACGCCTCGGTCCACCAGCGTGGTCTTGGACTTGATGCCCTTGAACCACTCACCGAGCCAGGGCCGAAGCACCTGGCCCAGCACGAAGGGCAGCAGCAGCATGCGGGCCACCTTGAGCATGGTCTCGCCCAGGTCCATGCCATGGCCCGCACCGCCCGTTTGCCCAAAGACCAGGCTGGCCAGCAGCGGTGTGAGGAACACCCCCAGCAAGGTCGACAAGGTGGCATTCAAAATGGCGGCGGCCACGTTGCCGCGCGCCAGGCCAGTCATGGTGACGGACGAGGACACCGTCGAGGGCAGCACGGCCAGGTAGAAAAAACCCAGCAGCAGGTCGTGCGGCACGTGATCGCCAAGGAGCCGGCTGAGCAGCCACCACCACAGCGGAAAGGCCACAAAGGTGCAGGCCTGCACGAGCAGGTGCAGGCGCCAGCGCGAGGCACCCTGCTTGAGGCTGTCGGTGGACAGGCCCATGCCGTGCAGGAAAAAGACGATGAAGATGCCGACGTTGCCGACTTGGTCGAGGTGCAGGGTGCCGCCGGTTCGGCCCAGTTGCGGCAGCAGGGAGGCCAGGGCCACGGCGGCGATCATGCCGATGAGGAACCAGTCGGCGGCGCCGTCTTGGCTTGGGGCGTGGCGTGGTGGCTTCATGGTGGGTTCAGTCCCTGGGCTTGCGCCATACGCTGGCCAGCCAAGGCTGCTGGGCCAGCGGCAGACCTGCCGGGCGGTAGTAGTGCGTCAGTTCCACAAAACCGGCTGCCGTCATGTAGGCCCGCCAGGCATCGATGTCGTGATAGGCCCCGTAGCGTCCGCCGCTCCAGCCCTCCTGGCCGGCGCCGCGCGGGTTGGAGCTGAACATCACCCCACCCGGCTTGAGCGCCGCCCGCAATTGGCTCAGCACGCGCGGCAGTTCCTGGCTGGGCACATGAAACAGGGAGGCATTGGCGAACACCCCGTCGAAGTGACCCGACGGCAGGTCCAGCGCCAGGAAGCTCTGTTCGAGCACCTCGCAGCCACTGTGGCGGCGTGCCATCGCTGCCAAGCTGGGTGAGCCCTCCAGGCCCACGGCCACATGCCCCATCCGCGTGAAAGTCATCAGGTCGCGGCCAGGGCCGCAGCCCACATCCAGGACATGGAACGGGGCCGCCCCTTCGATGTGCGCCAGCAAGGACTCGATGTTCTGGCTGACGTCATGGTCTCGCGTGCCTTGCCAGAATTGCTCGGCCTGTTGGTCGTAATGGGCGAGCGTGGCGGCGGATATCCGCGACAGCTCCTGGGGTGTCAAGCTCATGTCGCCAATGATGGCATGGCGGCGCCTCGGTCAGACCAGCAGCCCGTGGCACGCTGCCAACTGACCCTTTCCAGCCAAAAGAATCGGTGTAAGGTAGGCGCAGGGAGCGATGCATGCGCACCGCGTGACAGGAACTGGCCATGACCATGACTGATCGCATGTCCGGCTCGGCACCGGTCAGGCAGCCTTGATGTTGCCTTTGCCGCTCAATACATTCCTGACGCGCCTGATCTGGCTGTGCGTCGGGCCGTTGGTGTTGCTGGCTGCCTACCTGGCCATCGGACAGGTCCAGCAGGTGCAGGACGAGCGCGAACGCACTGGCGCGGCGCTGGCCAAGACACTCGCGGTGGCCATCGACCTGGAAGTCGGCGCCAGGGTCGGGGCACTGCGCATGCTGGCCCAATCGCCGCTGGTGGACGATGCCTCGCGCTGGGGCGATCTCTACCAGGAAGCGCAAAGCTTTCGTGCCAGCTTTGACGGCCACATCGTCATGGCCGACCCGCAGATGCAGATGTTGTTCAACACGCGGGTGCCTTTCGGGCAACCCTTGCCCCAGCTGCCCCGGCCCAAGGGGCATGCCGCGGCACCGACCGCGATGGCTACCGGCCGACCCGCTGTAGGCGATGTGTTTGTCGGGCCCATCGCCAAGGAACCCTTGGTCGCCATTGCCGTGCCCGCCTTGCGGCAGGGGAGGACGCGCTACCTGATGCTCAGCGTCTTCGAGGCCCGCCAGTTCCAGAAACAGCTTGACCAGATGCCCTTGCCGGCAGGCTGGGCTGTTCAATTGATCGATGGCCATGGTGCCCTGATCGCCCGTCGAGCGCCGGCCGGGCTCGATTCCCGCACCGAGGTCGATCCGAGCAAGCGCTTCGTCGTGAAGTCGCTCGAATCCCCTTGGTCGGTGATCATCGAGATTCCACGAGCGGTCTATCGGGCATCACTGCTCTCAGCGGCGGGCAAGCTGCTGGCCGCCGTGCTCGGGGCCACCTTGGTGGGCGTGCTGGGCGGCCAGATGGCCAGCCGCCGCCTGGGTCGAGCGGTGGCTTCACTGGCCGAAGTGCCTCTGCCTGGAGCGGCGCCGCCCGACATCACCGAAGTGGCCCAGGTGCGCGATCTGCTGGATGACGCCGTGAGACGCCACGAATTGGCCGATGCCAATCTGCGGAAAAGCGAGCGGCGTTTCCGGCGGCTGATCCACGAAGCGCCATTGCCGTTGGCGCTGATTGACAAGAACGACCAGTTCACCGAGCTGAATGCGCGCTTCGTCCAAGTCTTTGGCTACACCCTGGAGGAGCTGCCCACCCTGGCCCACTGGTGGCCTCTGGCCTACCCGGATCCGAGCTACCGCGCCTCCGTGATCGAGCGGCGCACCGCCGCCGTGGCCCGCGCGGTGGCGGCAGGCACCGATGTCGAACCGTTGGAATACCTGATCACCTGCAAGGATGGCACCCAACGCACCATGGTGACCTCGGGCATCGCCATTGACGACGACTTGCTGATCACTTTCTACGACATCACCGATCGCAAGCAGGCCGAAGAAGCCATGCGTCAGAGCGGGGAGCGCTATCGGCACACGCTGGACAACATGATCGAGGCTTGCCAGATCATCGGCTTCGACTGGCGCTACCGGTACATCAACGCCGCTGGTGAGCAGCAGAACCGGCAGAGCGCGGAGCCACTCATCGGGCGCACCATGATGGAATGTCACCCGGGCATCGAAAAGACCGAGGTCTTTGCCCGGATCGGCCAGGTGTTGGACAACCGTGTGGCCCAGCAGTTTGAGACGGCTTACACCTTCCCCGATGGCAGCCAGGGCTGGTTCGAGGTGAACATCCAGCCCACACCCGAGGGCATCGCGCTGTTCAGTGTGGACATCAGCCAGCGGCGCTTGGCCGAGCTGGAAATCCGCGCCTTGAATGCGGACCTGGAGCACCGCGTGGCCCTGCGCACGGCCGAGTTGGTGGAGGCCCGGGCAGCGGCCGAGGCCGCCAACCGGGCCAAGGGCACCTTCCTGGCCAACATGAGTCACGAGATCCGCACGCCCATGAACGCCATCATCGGGCTCACGCACCTGATGCGGCGCGACGCGCGCGATGCCAAGCAGGCCGAGCGATTGGGCCAGGTGGCTGATGCCGCGACCCACCTGCTCCAGGTGATCAACGACATCCTGGACCTGTCCAAGATCGAAGCGGGCAAGCTGGACCTGGAAATCCGTGACTTCTCGCTGGCGTCCGTGGTGCAGGGAAGCTGCTCGCTGGTGCGCGAGCAGGCCAGTGCCAAGGGCCTGGTGGTGGTAGCCAAGGTCGACGAGCACGTGCCGGATGCCTTGCGTGGCGATTCGACAAGGCTGTCGCAGGCCTTGCTCAACCTGCTGGGCAATGCGGTCAAGTTCACTGAACATGGCAGCATTTCCGTCGGCGTGGTGCTCGTCCAGCGGGAAGCCGGCCAGTTGGTCGTGCGGTTTTCGGTTCGGGACACCGGCATGGGCATCGCGCCTGACCAGCTCGGGCAGTTGTTCAATGCCTTCGTGCAGGCCGACACGTCCACCACGCGCCGTTTCGGAGGCACCGGGCTGGGCCTGTCGATCACGCAGAGGCTGGCGGCGCTGATGGGCGGCGAGGTGGGCGTCAGCAGCGAACTGGGCGTGGGCAGCGAGTTCTGGTTCACGGCCAGGCTGGCGGAGGGCGGCAGGACCGTGGCAGCGTCCCAGCCATTGGGCATGGACGATGCCATGGCGGTTCTGCTGGCGCGTTGCGCCGGCGCCAAGGTCTTGCTGGCCGAGGACAACCGCATCAACCAGGTGCTGGCCACCGAACTGCTGATGTCGGCGGGCCTGAGCGTCGATGTGGCCGAGAACGGCAGACAAGCCGTGGAACTGGCGCAGCGCGGTCGCTATGCTTTGATTCTGATGGACATGCAAATGCCCGAGGTCGATGGCCTGGAGGCATCGCGCCGCATCCGTGCGCTGCCCGGGCATGCCACCACACCCATCATCGCCATGACCGCCAACGCCTTCAACCAGGACCGCGATGCCTGCCTGGCCGCAGGCATGAACGACCACCTGTCCAAGCCGGTGGACCTGACCCGGCTTTATGCCACCTTGCTGCGCTGGCTGTCGCCTGCGCCGGTCTCAAGTGGGGCTGCTGGCTGAGGGGCCTGCGCGACCCAGGGGCAAGGTCACGGTGAAGACCGAGCCCTCACCGAGTTGGCTCTCGACCGTGATCGAGCCTTCGTGGGCGTCAATCAGCTGCTTGGTGATGTACAGGCCCAGGCCAAGCCCCGTGTGTGCCAGCGGGTCGGCCACCCGCACGAACTGCTCGAAGATGCGCTGCTGGGCGTCCGGGGCGATGCCGATGCCACGGTCTCTCACGCTGATGCAGGCCGCCTCGGGCGATGCCGTCAAGCGCACATCGACCGGCTGACCGGCGCCATAGCGCATGGCGTTGCTCAGCAAGTTCACCAGCACCTGCTCGATGCGGAACTCGTCCCAGCGGCCCGTCACATCGGCCACGCTGTCGTCGATGTGCAGGCTGATGGCGCTGTCGCGCTCCTGGCGCGGGAAGTCGGCCACCACACGCTCGATCAGGCGTGGCAGGTCGGTGTTGGCCGGGCGGATGGAGAGCTTGCCATTGCGGATGCGCGAGACATCGAGCATGTCCTCGATCAGGCGCGTCATGCTTTGCGTCTGACGCCGGTACTTGGCAAACATGCCCGACAGCGGTTCGGCCCCAAACACGGAGGTGTTGCCTTTTTCAAGGTGCTTTTGCCGCACCTGGATGTCCAGCGACAGGGCGCTCAAGGGCGTGCGAAGTTCATGCGCGACCAGGGACATGAAGTCATCTCGCATCTGCAATGCTTTTTGCAACTCCTGCTGCGTGGCCTGCAACTCGTTCAAAAGGACCTGCTGCTGACGGCGGCTTTCTTCCAGGGCGGCCAATTGGCGTTGGGTTTGCTGACGCTGACGGTGCAGGTCGACAAAGACGCCGACTTTGCTCTTGACGGCAAAGGCATCCAGCGGCTTATAGAGGAAATCGACGGCGCCGTTCTCGTAGCCCTTGAAGGCATGGTTGCGGTCGCGATTGGCAGCAGTCACAAAGACGATGGGGATGTGGCGCGTCTTCTCGGTACCGCGCATCAGCTCGGCCAGCTCGAAGCCGTTCATGCCCGGCATCTGCACATCGAGGATGGCCAGCGCGAAATCGTGCTCCAGCAGCAGCCCCAGCGCTTCATCGCCCGAGGCGGCCTGGTAGATCAGGTGATCATCTTGTTGAATCAGGGCTTTCAGTGCCAGCAGGTTTTCCGGCAAGTCGTCCACGATCAACAGCTTCGTGCGGTCGTCGGTCATGATGGGGCTTGTCCTAGCTTGAGCAGCAATGCGTGGATGTCATCCAGGGAGAGGATCAGGTCGGGGGCCTGCCGTTTGATGGCCGCCTGCGGCATGGTTGAAGACTGCGCTTGTTCGGGGTTTTGCACAACCGTCCAGCCGCCTCTGGCCTTGATGTGCGCCATGCCGGCAGCACCGTCGTGATTGGCGCCGGTCAGCAGGATGCCGGCCAGGGCGGGCCCGTAGGCATCGGCGGCCGAGGTCATCAGCACATCGATGGACGGGCGCGAGTAGTTGACGGCTGCTTCGCCGCTGAGCGAGAGAGAGTGGTCCTTCTCGACCGAGAGGTGGTAGCCGGATGGCGCCACGTACAGCGTGGAGGCTTCGATGGGTTGTTTGTCCATGGCTTCGTAGACGCGCATGTTCAGGCGGTAGGCCAGGATGTCGGGCAGCAGGCTGGGCCGGTCTTCTGGCAGGTGGAGGACCACGATGATGGGCTGGACGAAAGAGGCCGGCAGACCGGACAGGATCTTGAGCAGAGCCTCGACACCACCGGCCGACGCGCCGATCACCACGGCCTGAATGCTGCCGGGGGTGATGTCTCGATGGCTGGCTGGCAGGGACTGCATGCTGGCGTCCATCAGCGCTTGCGGAAGATGCGTTCGACCTTGATCACCGGGTCGAATCGATCGGCGTACGAGGAGAAATCCAGGCTTTCCTTGGAGCCCAGCCCCAGGAAACCGCGGTGGCACAGCGATTCGTGGAACAGGCCCAGAGCCCGGTCTTGCAGGTTGCGCTTGAAGTAGATCAGCACGTTGCGGCAGCACACCAGGTGGGTTTCGGAGAAGACGTGGTCGGTGGCCAGGCTGTGGTCGGCGAAGGTCACGTTGTCGCACAGTGTGCGGTCAAAGCGCACGGCGTTGTAGGCCGCCGTGTAGTAATCGGAGAACGCGGCCGTGCCGCCGGAGGCCTGGTAGTTGGCCGTGAACAGTTTCACGCTGGCCGCCGGGAAGATGCCTTGGCGTGCCTTCTCCAGCGAAGCCGGGTTGATGTCGGTTGCGTAGATCATGGTGCGCTCGAGCAGGCCTTCCTCGCGCAGCAGGATGGCCATGGAGTAGACCTCCTCGCCCGTGCTGCACCCGGCGATCCAGATCTTGAGCGAAGGGTAGGTCCGCAGCACGGGGATGACGTGCTGGCGCAGCGCCAGGTAGTAGCTGGGATCGCGGAACATCTCGCTGAAGGGGATGGTCAGGATGTCCAGCAGCTTTTGGAAGGCCGTGGGGTCGTGCAGCACCTTCGATTGCAACGCCGAGATGGTCTCGCAATCCAGCTGCTGCAAGGCATGCAGCACGCGCCGGCGTTGCGAAGAGCCTGAATAGTCTCTGAAATCGTGGCTGTACTTGCCATAGATCGCCTCCATGAGCAGGCGCAATTCAAGGTCGACATGAGGCATGCGCTCAGAGCCTTTCCATGCTGGGCATCCAGACCCGCAGCAGCGAGAACAGGCGGTCCAGCTCCACCGGCTTGGCCAGGTAGTCGTTGATGCCGGCGCGGCGGCATTGCTCCTGATCGTCCTTCATGGCCTTGGCGGTGATGGCGATCACGGGCAGCTTGGCAAAGCGCGGGTTGCTTCGGATGCGGCGCGTGGCCTCCAGGCCGTCCATGCCCGGCATCATGATGTCCATGAGGACCAGGTCGATGTCGTCCACCGAGTCCAGTTTGGCCAGGGCCTCGAAGCCATTGCGGCCCACCTCGACGATGAGGCCGCGCTGCTCCAGTGCGCTGGTCAAGGCGAAGATGTTGCGCACGTCGTCATCGACCAGCAGCACCTTGCGGCCTTCGAGCACCTTGTCGCGGTTGCGCGCGGTCTTGAGCATGCTCTGGCGTTCGACCGACAGTTGCGACTCGACCGTGTGCAGGAAAAGCGTGACCTCGTCGAGCAGGCGCTCGGGCGAGCGCGCGCCCTTGATGATGATGGAGCGCGAGTACTTATTCAGCTCAGCCTCTTCCTGGCGGGTGAGGTTGCGGCCGGTGTAGACGATGACGGGCGGGAAGGAGCAGATGTCTTCGTGCGTCATGCGCTCGAGCAATTCGCTGCCGTCCATGTCGGGCAGTTTCAAATCGATGACCATGCAGTCGAAGACGGTGGTGCGCAGCAGCGCCAGGGCCTGTTCGCCACGCTCGACGGGTGAGATCTCGATGTCGTCGTCGCCGATGAGGTGCACGATGCTGTCGCGCTGGCGGGCATCGTCCTCGACCACCAGCACGCGCTTGACCTTCTTGGCGCCTTTCTCTTCCAGCTTGCCGAACACCTCCTTGAGCGCTTCACGCGTCGTGGGCTTGATGGCAAAGCCGATGGCGCCCATGTGCATGGCCACTTCCTTGACATCCTCGGCGGCCACGATGTGGACGGGGATGTGGCGGGTCTGCGGATGGTCCTTGAGCTGTTGCAGCACCGTCAGGCCGGACTCGTCGGGCAGGCGGATGTCCAGCAAGATGGCGTTGGGCAGGTGTTGTGTGGCGAGCTGGAAGCCCTCAGATGCGCCATGGGCCACCAGGCACTGATAGCGCATTTCGTGGGCCAGGTCGAAGAGGATGCTGGCGAACTCCATGTCGTCCTCGATGACCAGCACCAGCCGGCCCGTCGGGATCAGCGCGTGGCGGTCATCGGCGAAGGTGGGCAGGTGTTCTGGCGCAGGCAGGGGGGCAGGCGCAGGGGCTGAGAATGCGGCGGGTGCCGGGGCGGGGCTGGTGGTGCGCTGCACCGGTGCCAGATGCTGGGCTGGCGTGGTGGCTGGCTCGGCCGTTTCGCTCCAGCGCACAGGCAGGTCGAGGGTGAAGGTGCTGCCTTGGCCGTGCTCGCTGTCAACGGTGATCGCGCCGCCCAGCAGGCCGGCCAGCTCTTTGGAGATCGACAGGCCCAGGCCGGTGCCGCCGTACTGGCGGTTGATGGTGCCATCAGCCTGGCGGAAGGCCTCGAAGATCACCTCCTGCTGGGCTGGGGCGATGCCGATGCCCGAGTCGGACACGGCAAAGGCCACGCGGTCCTGGCCCTGATCCGGGCGCCCACTTACCGTCAGTGAGATGCTGCCCTTGTCGGTGAACTTGATGGCGTTGGAGAGCAGGTTCTTGAGGATCTGCTCCAGGCGCTGGCGGTCCGTGAAGATGGAGGCCGGCGCATCGACCAGCTTGATCTCGAAGGCCAGTTGCTTCTCGTTGGCCAGGGGCTCGAAGGTCATCTTCAAGGACTCGACCAGGTTGCTCACTGACACGAATTGCGGCGCCAGTTCCAGCTTGCCGGCTTCGACCTTGGAGATGTCCAGGATGTCGTTGATCAGGGTGAGCAAGTCGTTGCCGGCGCCGTAGATGGTCTTGGCGAACTTGACCTGCTCGTCGTTGAGGTTGCCGGGCTTGTTATCCCACAGCAGCTTGGCCAGGATGAGCGAGCTGTTGAGCGGCGTGCGCAGCTCGTGCGACATGTTGGCCAGGAACTCGGATTTGTAGCGGCTGGCACGTTGCAGTTCGTCGGCGCGCAGTTCCAGTTGCTCCTGGGCCTCCTTGAGCGCTTCATTTTTGCGGTCCACCACCATGGCCTGTTCGGTCAGCTGAACATTGGTCTGCTCCAGCTCGGCCTGCTGGTGTTCCAGGTTGGTCTGCGATTCGGTCAGCACGCGGGACTGCTCTTCAAGTTCCTCGTTGGCCGTGCGCAACTCCTCTTGCTGGGTTTGCAGCTCTTCGTTGAGCTGGTGGGTTTCTTCCAGGGCGTCTTGCAGACGCTGGCGGTACTGGGCCGCCTCCACGGAGGCGCCGATGTTGGCGGCGAGGATGCGCACCAGTTCCAAGTCGCGCTCGGTCACTGGGCGCATGAAGCCCAGTTCGATCACGCCGTTGACCACGCCATCGTTGTTGATGGGCGCGATGACCACATTGGTCGGCGCGCCGGTGCTCAGCCCGGTGGTGAACTGGAAATAGTGGTCGGGGACGTGGTCCACCTGTTTGATCTTGCCGTCCTGCGCGGCCTGGCCCACCAAGCCATGCTCCAGGTCGAAGGTCTGATCGGCCTCCTCCTTGTTTTGGCTGAACCCATAGGCCGCCGTGCGGTGCAAGCGCCCGGACTGGTTGCGCACATAGAGCGCCGCCACGGCCACGCCCAGGTAGTCCGCCATGAAATCCAGCACGTTGCGCCCGAGGATCGGCAGCGTCAACTGGCCAATGAGCTTTTCGGCCAGTTGAGTCTGACCCAGGCGCAGCCAGGCTTTTTCCTGCAGCACCTTGGTGCTCTCGATGTGCTGACGCAAGGCATCGCCATAGCTGGTGGACAGGGTGAGGACTTGGCGTCGGCCACTGTAGGCGATGATGCCGCTGAGGATCAGCACCAGCGACACATAGCCCACGATGACCCAGAAGGTGGTGCTGCGGGCGGCATCGTTGCGCTCTTGAAGGAGCTTGGTTTCAACATCGACGAAGGCACTGCTTTCGCGGCGGATTTCGTCGAACAACTGCTTGCCGGTCTCGGCGCGGATGATGGCCAGGTAGTCACCTTGTGCCCTGCGCAATTCGAGGATGCGCTGGGCAAACTGATCCCATTGCTTTTGCACCGCTTCAATGCGTCCGAGCCGTTCGACCTGTGGCGGGTTGTCCCTGACCAAGTGCTTGAGGTTGTCGATGGCTGCAGCCAGTTTGGGCTTGGACAGGTTGTAGGGCGCCAGGAATTTTTCTTCGCCAGTGATCAGGAAGCCACGCGTGCCGGTCTCCTGGTCGATGATCAAGGTCTTGACCTCGTTGGCATTGCTGATGACCTGCTGGGTGTGCTCCACCCAGCGCAGTTGGGACAGCAGGAACAGGATGAGGCCAATGAACACAGCCGCACTCAAGGCGCCCACAGCCAGTGGAAGCGTCAAATGGCGGTTGAGCACGCGTTGGAAATGCGCGGTTTCTGAAGCGGTCTGATGGGGCATCGGTACTGAATCCTCGTGGCGGGCCAATGGCATGAGGCCGGACCGTGATTTTCAGGCACTTGGGTGGCTGCCAAGGCTGGCCGACTGCAGGACGCGGCAATGTCCTACACGGTATGAAGGATTCCGCTGGGCGACATGGCGCCCGGATGTCGGCAAAGTCGCTGCAATTCGAGCTTTTGCTCTTTCAGCATTCAGGCATCGTGGCGGGCTTGCCAGTTTTCAGCCGCCATCGGTCAGTTGCCGGAAAGCCCACTTTTGATTTTGATACCCATGATGAACACCCAAGCACAATCGTCCGGCAGCCAACACCAACAGCATGCTCACCGCCATGGCCTGTCGATCCGCCATCGTCCAGAGCGTTCACGTGTTCGCCAGGAGCCCCTCACCGACGAACAGTTCGTGGCCAGCAGCTTGGCCTTGGTGGCTCACCTGTCCCTTCGCATGCGTGAACAGCCGCACCGGCCAGGCTGACAACAAGCGCATCCTCTTTGAAAGCACTTGGTGTGAACCAAGTGCTTTTTTTGCATTTGCGTATCACTTATCACTTAAGAAATGATACGAGAGGTCGAAAAAGAGTCATCCCCAGCACATTGACTGGCGGTGGCCCAGGCCTTCCCTGGCGGCAATGAGAGGATTTGAGATGAACTTCCACAACATGACGGTGAGGGCCAAGCTGTTGATGGCCTTTGGTGGCTTGTCGGTGTTGGTCTTGGTCATTGCGGCAGTGTCCGTGGCGTCTTTGAAGCAGGCCAACGATCGCTTTGTGTCCTACGTTCATGGCATCAATGCGCGCGCCTCCATGGCCGCCGAGGTGCGATATGCCGTGGATGCCCGGGCCATCGCAGCGAGAAATCTCGTCTTGGTGGTCAAACCGGCGGACTTGCAGATCGAGAAGAGCCTCGTCAGCGAAGCCGACGAAAAAGTTCGCCTGAGCTTGGCCCAACTCAATGGGATGATCGACAAGGCCAGTGATGTGTCAGAGCAAGCGCGCAAACTGGTGGCAGACATCAACAGGGTCGAGGATCAGTATGGTCCGGTGGCCCGATCCATCGTTCAGCTCGCCGTGGCAGGGCAGCGTGACCAGGCCATTGTCAAGATGAATGAGGAATGCCGCCCTTTGCTGGCAGCGCTGGTCAAAGGATCGATCGCGTACAAGGCTTACACCGAGTCCCATGCCGTCAAGCTCATCGAGGATGCGCAGGACGCCTACAACACGCAGCGGACGATTCTGATCGTGTGCTGCGCGGTGGCCTTCCTGGGCGCCGCTGTGGCAGGGCTGCTGATCACACGCAGCCTGGGCCGTGCGCTGGGTGCCGAGCCAGGCGCGCTCAATGAAGCCGCCCGGCGGGTCGCTGCGGGCGATCTCAGTCAAGTCGCGGGTGCCGAAACCGCCCCGGCCGACAGCGTGCTGGCGTCTCTGGCTGCCATGCAGGCCAACCTGGCGCGGGTCGTCGGACAAGTGCGTAGTGCCTCGGACTCCATCGCCACAGGCTCGGCCCAGATCGCCATGGGCAATGCCGACCTGAGCCAGCGGACGGAAAGCCAGGCCAGCAATCTGCAGGAGACGGCGGCCTCGATGGAGCAACTGAGCAGCACTGTTCGAAACAACGCCGATACCGCCAGTCAGGCCAATTCCTTGGCTGGCGATGCCTCCAACGCAGCGGCCAAGGGCGGCTTGGCCGTCAACCAAGTGGTGTCCACGATGCGAGAGATCGCCGCGTCGTCCAAAAAGATCGTCGACATCATCGGCGTGATCGATGGCATCGCTTTCCAGACCAATATTCTGGCGCTCAACGCGGCGGTGGAAGCCGCGCGGGCCGGTGAGCAGGGACGAGGCTTTGCGGTGGTGGCCAGTGAAGTGCGTTCGCTGGCGCAACGCTCGGCCAACGCGGCCAAGGAAATCAAGTCGCTGATTGTTGAGAGCGTGGAGAAGGTGAGCATTGGCGAGCGCCAGGTGGACCAGGCCGGCCATTCCATGGATGACATCGTCGCCCAGGTCAAGAGCGTGAGTCAGCTCATCGACGAGATCTCTCGTGCCACGGTTGAGCAAAGCGGGGGCATCGATCAGGTCAGCCAGGCCGTCACCCAGCTCGACGAGGTCACGCAGCAGAACGCAGCTCTGGTGGAAGAAAGTGCGGCGGCGGCGGAAAGTCTGAGGCGGCAGGCCGATAACCTCGCCCAAGTCGTCAGCGTGTTCAAGTTGTGATGGTTGGGGCCTTGAGCGCCATGTCTTTAAGCGATTCAGGAGTTTTTCATGAATGCAACCATCACCGAGCCTTGTGTTGACCCTCATCGACATGCAAGTGCTGATGTCCAGCTGTGAACTAGCGGTGGGAGAAATGCGTTGAAAACATCATTTTTCTCATGTGAAAATGCTGGCAAATTCGGCAAAGTTACGCATGGCCACTGATCAAATATCAATTGCCGCATCCAAAACGGGGCACTACACCACCATAGAAACCGCGCGCTTGCTCGGTCTGGCGGTGCGCTCGGTGCAATTGATGGTTGACCGGGGCGAGTTGCACGCCTGGAAGACAGCCGGGGGGCACCGCCGCATCACCCAGGATTCGGTTGAACAGTGGCTGGCGCGCCACCCAAACGCCAAGGGCAAACCCCGGGCACAGGCGGTCGCCGCCAGTTGGGGAGGGCCCATGCAGCCGTTCCAGCCCGATGCGGCTCGGGTGCTGCTGATCGAGGATTCCACCCATTTTCAGAATCTGGTGTCCTTGCTGGTCAAGCAGCATTTCCCTGCTGTGAAATTGAAAATAGCCGACGACGGCATCGTGGGCTTGGCCATGGTCGGTCAATGGCAACCGCACATCCTGATCGTGGACATCATGCTTCCGGGCATTGATGGCGCCACACTGATCACCAGCTTGCGAACACATCCGCAGTTCAGTCGGCATCAGTTGATCGTGGTGACTTCGCTCGATGAGGCGCAGCGTCAGCCCTATGCATTCGCGCTGGAGGGCGTGTCTGTGGTGCACAAGCCCAAGATGGTGGCGCAATTGCCAGTGTTGCTGGGTGAGGCGATGTCCCGGCTTGCTCAAGCTGACGCCACCGTGTGAGCAAGCCCCCGTCGATGCCAGCCGCCTTGCCTTTGACGGCCGATGAAGCATCGGCCATCGCCTTGTTTTTCGAAGGCGACCGCGCCATGTATGAGGACTACAAGGCCTTGTGCACGGCTCAATTTTTCCAGGACATCAAGGCGGGCGACAAAGCACATGGCTCTGCCGATGTGGCTGGCTTGGGTCGGCTCGGGCATAGCCTGAAGACAGTCCTGCGTTCGCTGGGCTACCCCTTGGCCGGCGACTTGGCCGCTGCGATCGAGCAGCTGGCAGCCCAGGGCGAAGGTCCGTCCGTTTTGGCACGGTGGGCCTCTTTGCGGGAAGCCCTGGTGTCCATGACCACCGCTGGTTCCATCGATTGATCTTTTTTGGGCGCTTTTGACGTCCAAGTTTCAATCATGGCTCCGGGCCTCGACCACCCGGGCCAACTCCCTGGGCTCGAAGGGCTTGGTCAGGTGGTCGTCCATGCCCTGGGCGAGCACCTTTTCCCGCTCGCCCTTTTGCGCGTTGGCCGTCAGTGCAACGATGCGGGTGTGACGACCCAGGGCCGCCTCGAACAGGCGGATTTCGCGGGTCGCGCTCAGGCCATCCATTTCGGGCATCTGGATGTCCATCAGGATCACGTCGAAAGCATGCGCCTTAGCCAGGCTGACCGCGATGACGCCATTGGCCGCCTCCGTGACCTGGTGGCCGCGCTTTTCCAGGATGCGCCTGGCCAGCGCACGGTTGGCGGGGTGGTCGTCGGCCAACAACACGGACATGCCGGAGGCGGACTCCAGGGGCACGACTGGAAGGTCAGGGCCAGACTCAGGTGCCAGGCGCGTGTCGTCGATGATGGCCAGCAAGGTTTGTCTAAGGTCAGTGGCATTCAGGGGCTTGCGAAGGCGATGGCAGGTCGCGTCGCCAGGGTACATGGCACCGATGGACGCGAGAAGAATGGTCTTGCGATGCAGCGCCTCATGGGCAGTCGCCGGGCTCAGCCAGGCCTGCGCGGCAGCCAACGGGGCATCGATGATCACGGCATCGCCGATCAGATCCTCCGGCTTGGGATGGCTTGAAGCCATGGCGACTGGCTTCATGCCCCACCATTGCAATTGCCGGTGCAAAGCGGCCCTGGACGACTCATGCGTCAACCAGGTGGAAACCACCTTGCCTTGTAGCAGCAAACCATCGGCTTGCTGCAAGGGGTCCGTTGTGCCTGGCACCGTCTGAAAGCGGCCTTTGAACTGAAAGCTGGCACCTGACCCGGGCGTGCTGTCCACCGAGATGCTGCCGTCCATCAAGTGCGCGATCTGGGCGCAAATGGCCAGGCCCAGGCCCGTCCCCCCGTGCTGCCGGGTGATGGAGCTGTCAGCCTGTACAAACGATTCGAAGATGCGGTCCTGGGCTTGAGGCGAGATGCCGGGGCCCGTGTCAGCGACGACGACATGCAGCATGCCGTCATCGGCTCGGAGTGATTCGAAATCGATCTTGCAGACGATCTCGCCTTGCAGCGTGAACTTCACGGCGTTGCTGCACAGATTGCTCACGACCTGCATCAGGCGTGTGGCATCGCCCCGCAAGCACGCTGGCAAGTCTGGCGCCAGATCGATCACGAATTCAAGGCCTTTGCGGGCGGCCATGGCAGCCAGGGGATGCAGGGCGGTGATGAGGGCCTCACGCAGGTTGAAATCGGTCCGCTCCAGTTCCAGCTTGCCGGCTTCCATCTTGGAAACATCGAGGATGTCGTTCATGAGCATAAGCAAGGCGCGCGCTGAATCCTGGACGATGACCAGGTTCTCGCGCTGATCGGGCATCAAATCGCTTTCCAGCGTGAGGGCGGTCATGCCGATGATGCCGTTCATGGGGGTTCGAATTTCGTGGCTCATGTTGGCCAGGAACTCGGCCTTGAGACGAGCCGCACTTTCGGCTTCTTGCCGGGCCTGTTCCAGCAAGGCTTCGCGGCGCTTGCGATCACGAATGTCCTGGACGATCCAGATGACCCCACTGGATTCGTCGCGAGGATCGACCGCGCGGGCCAGCAGGCTGCACCAAAGGGTTTGACCATTCGTGTGCAGCAACTGCAGTTCGTGGTCGAGGGTCTTGCCCTCGGGCAGCGATCGAGCGGCGAGGGCGGTGAAGTTCGCCCATGCGGCCTCATCAGGGAAGATCATCGAGGCCTCATGGCCATCCAGGTCACCCATGGGATGGCCCAGCAGGCTGGTGAATGCCGGGCTGATGCGTTCGAATCGGCCCTGGCGGACCAAGGCGATGCCGACGCTCGCGTGGTTGAAAATGACATCATGCAGCTTGAGGTTGTCCCACAATGCTTGTTGAGCCGTCTTCAATGGCGTGATGTCGAAGACCAGGACGAAGAAGCCATTGACCTGATCGTCCTGGAAGTCGGGGATGTAGTGAGACTGGGTGTGACGGGTCCGACCATCTGGGCGCGTGATCTGCCTTTCGAAAGACACGAGCTGGCCAGCCAGGGCTCGGTCGATGTGCTGCAGGTTGGCCTGGAAAAGCGCATCGCCCAGTACCTCCCGGATGTGCATGCCGTGAACTTGCGCGACGTCGATGCCGAACCATTCCACATACTCCGGATTGCAGAATCGGTTGCGCAAGTCCTTGCTCCAGGAGCCCACCATCGCTGGCATTTGGTTGAGCACATTGCGCAAGTCGGCCCGGCTTTTTTCGATCTCTTGCAGGGCGGCCTTTCGTTGGGACACGTCCCGGATCACGCCCCCGATGTGGTGTTGGCCACCGGCTTCCCATAGGCTGATCGAGACTTCAACGGGCAGCAGGCTGCCATCCTTGCGTAAGACTTTGCGCTCGCGGAGCTTGTCTTTCCGGGGCGCCTCCCTGGCTTGAGCTTGAAACCGCCATGCCAGCCATTGGTCGAAGGCCGGACGCGAGTCGGGCTGCACCAGGGTGTGCAAGGCGCTGCCGATGAGCGACCCTGCCTCGTATCCCAGCATGCGCGCTGCCGCGCCGTTGCAAAATTCGATGAGGCCGTCCTCGGTGGCCACGATGATGCCGTCGCCAGCGGTTTCTGCCAGCGACTGAAAGCGCGTCTCCGCAGCGACACGTTCGCGCCACATGGCTTTGGCTTGCGCCATGGCATCTGCCCGGTGTCCAGTCAGTGCGCGCACCAAAGAAAACATCAGCAGGCTGAGCAACATGCCACCAAGGAGCGCGATCTGAGCTTTTTGGGTGTCGATGGTCTGCTCGAACACGGGGGTTGAGGCCACCTGCATGGTCCAGCGATGGCCTTCGATGTCGATGGGCAGCGTCTGCCACATTTGTTGAGGATAGGCCTGCGGGGCTTCAGGGCCACTGCCATACATCCGGGCGTGCCTGTCGGCTGCGGCGCCATCGAACAAGTTCAGCGACATGATGCTCAACTCATCCGGATGCACGATGCCGCGCATCAGGCTGCTGACCCGAAAAGGGGCATAGACATATCCCATCAGGGCTCGTTGTCTCTGGGCCGCCGTGTCTCGAGCGTGTCCGTGCTTGAAAACGGGCAGGTACATCAGGAAGCCGGGTTGAGAGGGGCTGTCTTTGTCCTGAACCAAGACGACCGGGCTGGATATGGCCATGTCACCGCTGTCCCGGGCTCGTGACATCGCTTCGCGACGGGTGGGTTCTGAGAACATGTCATATGACAATGCGCGCCGATTTCGTTCGTCCAAAGGCTCCAGATAGATGATGGATGTGTATGCCGGGCGCGGGCCGGCTGGACGAACACGGTAGTGCTCCAAACCTTGTGCCCGCATGGCACTTTCATGTGACGCCAGCTCAGCTGGTGTCAAGTACAGCGCGAAGCCCAATCCCTGGATGCCCGGAAACTGCTGCTGTATCGACATCGAGGAGACATAGGTGTGCCATGCCTCACGCGATACCTGGGGCGATGCGTCGAACAGGCCGCGTCCGCCGCGCAATGCCAGCGCATACGTCTGCATGCGTTCGATGATGCGTGTCTGAATGCTGAAGGCGAGGTTCTCGAACCTTTCTCGGGCACGCCGTTCGGTGTCTGTCGTGATGACATGCCACGCCAGCATCGTCAGGCCCAGGCACCCGAGCATGATGAACACGGGTAGGCGAGCGTCCCTGTCGTTGTCGGCGGCCGAGCCATCTGGTGACGGGGGCCGGTTGGACGCGGCCACCAGCAGGCCTGCCAGGGTGCACAAGGCCAGGAAACCATCCAATGAGATCAGCGAATCGTTGGTGATGGCCTTGGCGAAAGGACCGTGTCCCGCCACCGTTTGGCTAATGGTGAGGGCGGCGACCCCCATGGTGCTGAGCGCGGCACCCAGCGACCCGTGTCGATAGGCGGCATGGATGATGCACGCGATCAGCGCGAAGCTGGACACATGCGCCAGATGGCTTCCCAGCACCGTGTGGTGCAGCAGGGTGGCCATCAGGAAGGTGGCCAATGCTGGTGCTGCATGGCTGATGGCACCTGGCTTGGGCCGCCAATGGCGCAAATGAGGTATGAGCAGCAGCAATGGCGTGACCACCAGCATGCCGGTCACGTCCCCCAGCCACCATGTGAGGCCGGCCGTGGGGCCGAGGTCCGTCGAGATGATGCCGAGCGCGAGCAGGGTGGTGACACCCAGGCAGGCACTCAACAGCGATGCGCACAGCGTGACGGCCGCAAAGAGGTACACCCTGGCGGGAGAGCCCAGCACGGGGCCCGGTCCCAAGCGCCTCAACAGCAGGGATCCAAGCACTGCTTCCCCGAGATTGCCCACAGCGATGAGTGCGGCGGAGGTGAACATCGTCAGCGTGGACATCGCCGGGACATGCGCGAAAACCATGGCGTTGGCCGCCAGCGCGCCAGCGAAAATGCCCGGGGCGGCACGGCGTCCCCACAGCCACATCGCGGCCAGGGCGATGCCCGACGGCGGCCAGATGGGCGAGGCATGGCTTTGGCCCAACGCCAGTTCCAAGCTCCAGCGGGCTGCCACGCCATAGACGACGGCCAGCAAGAGCATCTGCAAGGCCTTGACGGTGGCCTTGTCTTGGCTGAAGGGTTGGTGCATGTTGGTCGCTGGCGTGCCCGGTCTGTGGAGAATAGTCCCCACCCGAGGGCGATGATCGCCGGAAAAACGATGGCTTGATGGGCCGACCTGCCGGAGCTGCTGGACAAGGTCTAGGAAGACCGATCATGCTAGGCGGCTATCCGGGTGCTGGGCCAGTAGGTCTCGGTACAAGGACTCATACTGGCGCGCGCTGGCCGACCAGTCCACGACCTGAGCCATGCCCCGCTGCACCATGGCTGCCCAATGGGCAGTTTGCCCAAAGCGCTCGAAGGCACGCTGGATCGCACCGCTCAGTGCGTCGACCGTGGCGGGCGAGAACACGAAGCCGGTCGCGCCATCAGCATCTTGCGATTCATCCACCACCGAATCGGCCAGGCCACCCGTGGCGTGCACGATGGGCGGCGTGCCGTAGCGCAGGCTGTAGAGCTGGTTCAGGCCGCAGGGCTCGAAGCGCGAGGGCATCAGGAAGCAATCGGCGCCTGCTTCGATCAAATGCGCCAGGCTTTCATCGAAGCCAATGGTGACGTGGACCTGCCCGGGGTGTTGCGCAGCCAGCGCCTGCAAAGGTTCTTCCAGTGTGTGGTCTCCTTTGCCCAGCACCACCAGTTGGCCGCCCCTGGCGATGATCTCCGGCGCAGCTTTCACGACCAGGTCGGCGCCTTTTTGCTCGGTCATGCGGCTGACCATGCCGAACAGCATGGCATCGGGCTGACGGTCAAGGTGACAGTGGGCTTGAAGCGCGCGCTTGTTGGCGCGTTTGCCATCTACCACCGTCGAGGCATCGTAGGCCTGCGGGATGAAGAGGTCCACGGCAGGGCTCCAGACCGAGGTGTCCACACCGTTGAGGATGCCGCGCAGTTGCCCGGACCGTTCGCGCAGCACACCTTGCAGGCCAAAGCCCAATGGCTCCTCCTGGATCTCGCGCGCATAGGTCGGGCTCACGGTGGTGATGGCATCGCTGAACTGGATGCCGCCTTTCATCAATGACAGTTGCGACCAATATTCGAATCCGTCGATGTCCAGCCAACCACCCGGCATGTCCAATTGGCCTGCCAATGCGAGCGGGAACAGGCCCTGGAAGGCCAGGTTGTGGATGGTCATGACACTGGCGGCCCGGCCGGGCAAGCGGCTCAAATAGGCGGGTGTCAGGCCGGTGGGCCAGTCATTGCAGTGCACGATGTCGGGACACCAATCGGCCCAGGGGCTGGCATCGCTGCCCAACCATGCGGCCACCTGGCTGAAGAAGCCGAAGCGAAAGGCGTTGTCGCCGTGGTCCTGGCTGTGCTCGTTCTGATAGGGGCCGCCGGCCAAGTCATAGAGCCCGGGGCAGTCCAGCAATAGCAGGGTGAAGCCGCTGGCCTCGTTGAGCGCGGCGCTGGCCTGGATCAATCGGGCTGGGGGCCAAGGGCCGCTGGCGGGGATGGTGGCGCACACTTGACCCTGCGCGACGATGCTTTGCAGGCTGCGGTAGGCGGGCATGAGCACCTTGACATCGTGGCCCAGAGCGGTGAGCGATTTGGGCAAGGCGGCCGATACCTCACCCAGGCCGCCGGTCTTGACCCAGGGCGCGCATTCAGGCGTGACAAACAGGATCTTCAAGGGGGATGATGAGGCGTCGGCGCGGGTCATGGGGCGGCGTGGTGCAAGGGCGATTCGGAATGCCGGGGCGAGGCCTCAGTATCGGGCGCCTGGGCGATCAGCACAGCCAGCGGCCACTGCGACAGGATCTCCGACAAGGGCAGGGCATCGATCACGATCCAGGTGCGGCCCGTGAGCACATCCAGCCAGCCGGTGGGCGCCTGCGCGGGCAGGCTCACGCGCGCATCGCCCCAACATTGGCCACCCGAGAGCGCTTTTGCTTCGCCGCCACTCAAGGTATGCAGCAAGCGGCTGCCGATGGTGATCACATGCAGGTTCTCGAAGCTGCGCAAGTAGCTCACGACATGCGCCGCGGCCTGGCCTTCGACACTGAGCGGCTGGTAGTTGCCCTGGCTGAACAGTTCGGGATGCTGGCTGCGAAGTTGCAG
>CANBUA010000040.1 GCA_947372535.1 Burkholderiales bacterium | reverse complement strand
GTGGGACGAGTACCTCGCGCTGTCCGAGTCCAACAAGAATTTCGCCATGCGAAAGGTGTTGGATGCCTCTCAGATCTACCCGGTCTTCAGAGAGTTGTTCAAGAAGGAAGGGGTGGCCGCATGAACGCCAAACTGGACCCATCGAAACTCGCGCCCGAAGGACCTGCTGCCAGCAACCTGTTGCCCGGCCCCTCGGACTGGACTTTCGAGCTGATCGACCAGTATCACCAAGTCATCCGCCAGACAGCCGAGGGCTTCGGGCTGGACACCTACCCGAATCAGCTTGAAGTCATCACTGCCGAGCAGATGATGGACGCATACGCCAGCGTGGGCATGCCGGTAAATTACCGGCATTGGTCCTACGGCAAGGAGTTCATCTCGACCGAGAAGAACTACCGTCGTGGCTTCATGGGCCTGGCCTATGAGATCGTCATCAATTCCAACCCCTGCATCAGCTACCTGATGGAGGAGAACACCATGGCCATGCAGGCCCTGGTGATTGCGCATGCGGCCTACGGTCACAACAGTTTCTTCAAGGGCAATTACCTGTTCCGCATGTGGACGGACGCGTCCTCCATCATCGACTACCTGGTCTATGCCAAGAACTACGTGGCCGCCTGTGAAGAGCGCCACGGCATCGACGCGGTCGAGGAGTTGCTCGATTCCTGCCACGCGCTCATGAGCCATGGCGTGGACCGGTACCGTCGGCCCAGCAAGCTCTCCCTGGAAAAGGAACTGGCCCGTCGCGAGGAGCGCGAAGCCTACCTGCAGCAGCAGGTCAACGACTTGTGGCGCACCCTGCCGCGACGTGCGGACCGCAGCAGCGAGGAAGACACCGTCAGGCGTTTCCCGTCCGAGCCGCAGGAAAACTTGCTGTACTTCATCGAGAAGAACGCGCCTTTGCTGGAGCCTTGGCAGCGCGAGATCGTGCGCATCGTGCGCAAGGTGGCGCAGTATTTCTACCCCCAGCGGCAGACGCAGGTGATGAACGAGGGTTGGGCCACGTTCTGGCACTACACCTTGCTCAACACCATGTACGACAAGGGCTACCTGAGCGACGGGATGATGCTCGAGTGGCTTCAATCGCACACCAACGTGGTGTTTCAGCCGCCAGTGGGACACCGCGCTTACAGCGGTCTCAATCCTTACGCGCTGGGGTTTGCGATGTACACCGACCTCAAGCGGATCTGCGAAAAGCCCACGGAGGAAGACCGCCGCTGGTTCCCTGATTTTGCCGGCTCGGCCGAGCACACCGACCCGAGTGAAAATGCGTGGCTCAAGACCCTGGATTACGCCATGCGTAATTTCAAGGACGAGAGCTTTGTGGGGCAATTCCTCAGTCCCAAGGTGATGCGCGATTTCCGCCTCTTTGCCATCCACGACGACGAGGATGACTCGGAGATGGAGGTGGCGGCCATTCACGACGACGCGGGGTATCGTGCCTTGCGTGAGTCGCTGTCGCGGCAATATGACCTGGGTTCGCGCGAGCCCAACATCCAGGTCTGGAGCGTGAATCTGCGCGGGGATCGTTCCCTGACTTTGCGCCACACCCAGCACAACAATCGGCCCCTGGCCGATGGCACTCGTGAGGTGCTCAAGCACGTGGCCCGTCTTTGGGGTTTCCCTGTGCACATGGAAAGCGTGGACGGGCAGTCCCACGTTCGTCAGCAGTGGACAGTGGTGCCGGCTTCGATGGATTGATTGAGGGGCGGGGCTTCGGCAGCTTTGGAGCGCGAGGCTAGGAGGAGCCGGTGGCTGGCTGGGCTCCTTTGGTGGCGGTCCGCCGCTGCGCGACGGACTGTTCTGCGGTACTCGCAGCAAGGTGGCGCAAGCACCGCAGGGCAGTGCCGCGTAGCGGGACCGCCAACAAAGAAGCCTCGCCGAATGCCGGCCCGGCCCGGCCCGCGCCCCGCGCCACCCCGTAAAGCGCTCAAATGCCTCGCCCCATCGACGGGCGTTGAGCCTGTGGCCGTGCTGCCACGGTATGAATGGAGAACGACTCGGTCACAAGGCGTGAGGTATTTCACGTTCCTCTTCAGGCGTCATTGCAGCAACTGAAACCGGCACCGAATTGACCGCCTGGCCCCCGCTTATCCGGCTAAAGCTTTGGCCGTGGATGCAAACAATGTAGCCAAGCCCTCTTGCATCTGCATCCCACGCTCCACGCCCCATGTCCGAAGACCACAAGCCCTTACCAGCCTCAGAGCGCAAGCTGAAAAAAGCGCGCGAGGACGGGGAGGTCGTCCGCTCCAAGGACCTGGGCCATTTTCTCGTGCTGCTGGCCGCCACCGCCGGGCTGATCAGCCTGACGCCCTGGTGGATGGACAAGCTTCACTCGCTGCTCCAGGCCGGTTTGCAATTCGACGCCCGCATCGTCGGTCAGCCCGATGCCATGGTGCAGGCGTTGTCCGTGTGGTCGAAACTGGCCCTGTCCATGGTGATTCCCGTGGGTTCGGCCATCGCCGTCGCCTCTGTGGCCTCCAATGTGGCGACTGGCGGCTGGCTGTTCAGCATGAAGGTGATGTTCCCCAAGTTCAGCAAGCTCAACCCGCTGTCGGGCATCGCCAATGTGTTTTCCAAGCGCCAGTTGTTTGATGCCCTCAAGGCCAGCCTGATGGGCCTGATCATGGGTGCCGTCGGGGCCTGGCTGCTGTGGCGTCGCTGGCCCGATTTGGTGCAACTGCTGGCCCAGCCCCTGCCGGCCGCCCTGCACGACATGGGCGAAACCTTTCGCCAGGTGATGTGGACCATGCTGGGCATCATCGCCGTTTTTGCCATGATTGACTGGCCCATGCAACGCAAGATGTTCATGGACAAGATGCGCATGACGCACCAGGAGGCCAAGGACGAGTTCAAGCAGATGGAGGGGAACATGGAGGCCAAGGGGCGCATCAAGCAGCGCATGCGCGAGATGGCCAAAAAACGCATGCTGGCCGCTGTGCCCCAGGCCGACCTGATCGTCATGAACCCCACCCACTATGCGGTGGCGCTGCGATATGACGAGTCTTCCATGGGGGCGCCACGCGTGGTCGCCAAGGGGCTGGACCTGCTGGCCTACAAGATCCGCGACATCGCCACCGAAGCCAAGGTGCCGGTGCTCGAAGCGCCTCCTTTGGCGCGTGCCCTTTACGCCGCCTGCGAGGTGGACCAGGAGGTGCCGTTTGCCCTCTACAACGCCGTGGCGCAGGTGTTGGCCTATGTGTTCCAGCTCAAGGCGGCACTGGCTGGCAAGGCTCCTCTGCCGGGCAACATGCCCGACCTGAACGTGCCCAAGGACATGGACCCGCTGCATCAGCAGGCCCTGTTGGACAACATCGACCCATCGGAAGCTAGCGTATGAACGAGTGGCTCATCAAGCTGAAATCGGTCTCCGCCCAGGACGCCAAGGCCTTCCAGGTCATGGCTGCGCCTGTCCTGGTGCTGCTGGTGCTGGTCATGATGGTGCTGCCGCTGCCGGCGGTCGCCCTGGACGTGCTGTTCACCTTCAACATTGCCTTGGCGCTGATGGTGATGATGGTGTCGGCCACCCTGGTGCGGCCCCTGGATTTTGCGGCCTTCCCCTCGGTGCTGCTGTTGACGACGCTGCTGCGGCTGGCCTTGAACGTGGCCTCGACCCGGGTGGTGCTGCTGCAAGGGCATACCGGCACTGCCGCGGCCGGCCGTGTGATCGAGTCTTTCGGACACGTGCTGATTGGCGGCAATTTCGCAGTCGGGATCATCGTGTTCGCAGTATTGGTCATCATCAATTTCGTGGTGATCACCAAGGGCGCCGAACGGATCGCCGAAGTCGGTGCGCGCTTCACCCTGGACGCCATGCCCGGCAAGCAGATGGCCATTGATGCCGACCTGAACGCCGGCCTGATCGACGAAAAGGAGGCCAAGCGCCGCCGCGTCGAGGTCGCCGACGAGGCCGAGTTCCACGGCTCCATGGACGGTGCCTCCAAATTCGTGCGCGGTGACGCGGTCGCCGGCATCCTGATCCTGTTCATCAACATCTGCGGCGGTTTCATCATCGGGGTGAGCCAGCACGACCTGTCGGCTGCGGATGCCGCCAGCACTTATGTGCTGCTGGCCATCGGTGATGCGCTGGTGGCCCAGATCCCGGCGCTGCTGATCTCGGTGGCCTCGGCGATGGTGGTGTCCCGGGTGGGCAAGGGCGAGGATGTCGGCGCCCAGATGGTGCGCCAGATGTTCGGCAACCCCCGCACCCTGGGCGTGGCCAGCGGCGTGATCGGTCTGCTGGGCCTGGTGCCCGGCATGCCCTTGCTGATTTTTGGCCCGGCATCCGCCGGCATGGGCTGGTTGGCCTGGAAAACATACGAGCGCGACCAGGCCGAGAAAAACAAGCCCGCACCGGTCGAGCCCGTCATGGACAAGTCCAACCCAAGCGGCGAGGCCACCTGGGAGGATTTGCAGCCCGTGGACACCCTGGGCCTGGAAGTGGGCTACCGACTGATCCAGCTGGTGGACAAGGACCGTGGCGGCGACCTGCTCAACCGCATCAAGGGCGTGCGCCGCAAGTTCGCTCAGGAGGTGGGTTTCCTGCCGCCGGCCGTGCACATCAAGGACAACCTGGAGTTGCGCCCCAGCCTGTACCGCGTCACCCTGCGCGGCGCCGTGGTGGGCGAAGGCGAGGTCTTCCCCGGCATGCTGATGGCGATCAATCCCGGCCACGTGGTCAACCCCCTGACTGGCACAGCCGCCACCGACCCCGCTTTCGGCCTGCCCGCGATCTGGGTGGAAGAACGCCAGCGGGAAGCGGCGCAAATGGCCGGGTACACCGTCGTTGATTCCTCGACTGTCGTGGCCACCCATCTTTCACACTTGATGCAAGTGCATGCAGCCAAGTTATTGGGCCGGACAGAGACCCAGCAGCTTGTCGAGCATGTGACGAAATTGGCCCCCAAACTCATCGAAGACGTGGTACCCAAGATGGTCGGCATCGCAACGCTCCAGAAGGTTTTACAGCTCTTGCTGGAAGAGGGCGTTCACATCCGTGACATGCGTTCGATCATCGAGACACTGGCAGAACAGACCTCGCAATCGCCTGGCGTGGTCAACGATGCGGCCGAACTGGCCAGGCGCATCCGTGTCGGGCTGGCTCCCGCCATCGTTCAACAGATTTACGGCCCGGTTCGCGAGCTTGACGTGATCGCGATCGAACCGGACCTGGAGCGCCTGCTCACGCAAGCGCTCAACTCACCCGGCGGTCCGATGTTGGATCCCGGTGTGGCCGATCACCTGACTCGCCAGGCCGCGGATGCCTCGCAGCGTCAGGAGAACATGGGTCACCCGGCCTGCTTGCTGGTTCCCGACTCCATTCGCCCGACGGTGGCCCGCTTGCTCAAGCGTGCGGCGCCTCGTCTGAAGGTGTTGGGGCACAGCGAGATTCCTGAGACGCATTCGATCCGCATCGGTACCCTGATTGGAGGCCACGCATGAACGTCAAACGCTTTACTGGACGAACCTCACGCGAGGCCATGCAGAAGGTGAAACTCGCCTTCGGTGATGAGGCCGTGGTGCTGTCAACCAAGCCTGCCCCTGAGGGGGGGGTCGAAATCATGGCAATGGGTGCCGACGGGATGGCGGCGATCGAGCGCATGCCTGCCGAGGACCATGAGCCTGCAGAACCGGCCCCCAAGCCAGCCGCAGCTGCGCTGGGCGGTCGCTTGCAGGCCCAGGTGGAGCCCGAGCAGGCGCCAAGCAAGGCCAACGGCGGCCGCGGTGCGGTGGCCACACTGGCCAGCACGGTGCAGGACGATGTGCGCCAGTTGGCCATGAGCACGCTGTCTTTCCAGGAATATGTGCGCGAGCGCATGCTCAAGCGTCGCCAGGCGGCCCTGAAGGCCCGCATGGAGCCCGAAATGGCGCAATCGCCGCAGGAGCAGCTGAGCCAGCGCATTGCGCCCAGCCGTCCCGCCCCGGTGCGTGAAGAAGCGCATGCCGAGGTCGATCTTTCCCAGCCTTCGCTGCGCCTGGTCCGCGACCAACAGGCCGAGCAAGAGCGCATCGCCCTGGAAGCCCGTCAGCAACAACAGCAGCAGCAACAACGCCAGCGCGAATCGGCCGACGTGCGCACCATGCCCACCCGCCAGTCCAACGGTGGCGGCCAATCCGCCCAACGCCAACGCGTGGAAGAGGACCGTTCGCGCCAATCCTGGAGCGATCCGGCCGAGCTGACCTTGAGCTCGATGGTGGCCAAGAGCCCCGTGCCGACCGTGCCCCACGGCGGCCTGGTGGACGAAGCCGCCCGCGAGGCCCTGGTGGCAGCCCAAGCGGCCAACGCCAACATGCTCGGTGAGTTGCGCGCCATGCGCGAGATGATGAAAGAGCGTTTCGAGACGATCGCTTTCGTCGAACGGCTGCAACGCTCGCCCAACCAGGCCATGATGGCCCAGCGCCTGCTTGATGGCGGCTTCTCGCCCGTGCTGATCCGCAAGATGCTCGAAGGCATGCCCACCGACGTGGCCAGCGGCAAGAGCGACGAGCTGGCCTGGGCCACCCAGGTGCTGCAACGCAACCTCAACACCGCCGACACCGAAGCCAACCTGGAAGACCAGAGCGGCGTGTTGGCTCTGATCGGCTCGACCGGCGTTGGCAAGACCACGACGACCGCCAAGCTGGCCGCCCTGTTCGCCGCCAAGCATGGCGCGCACAACCTGGGCCTGATCACGCTGGATGCCTACCGGATGGGTGCCCACGAACAGCTTCGCGCCTACGGCCGCATCCTGGGCGTGCCTGTGCACATCGCCCACGACCGGCCCGCGCTGGAGGACTTGCTGGAGTTGCTCTCGGGCAAGAAGCTGATCCTGATCGACACCGCCGGGATGCCCCAGCGCGATGCCCGCACCCGCGAACTGCTGGAAATGCTCTCGCACCCCAGCATCAAGAAGCTGCTGGTGATCAACGCCGCGGCGCAGGGCGATGCCATCGAAGATGTCATGGTGGCTTACCAGGCCTCCAAGTGCATGGGCGTGGTCCTGTCCAAGCTGGACGAGGCCGTCAAGCTCGGTCCGGCGCTGGATACGTTAATTCGTCACAAATTGAAGATCCTTGGCATCGCCAATGGGCAGCGGGTGCCGGAGGATTGGCACAGGCTGACCTCGGCGTCGCTGGTGCACCGCGCCTTGCGCGCCTGCCTGAACCCGGCGTACCGGCTCGACCCGGCGGAAGTCAGCCTGGTGTTCTCGACCCCAGCCCTGGCCGACATGCCCGCGCACCACAGCCACCCACAGGTTTGATTGATTGATTGAGTCCATCACCGATGACCAGATCACCCACTGCTCGTACCCCCTCCGGCCCGCCTGTCGATCAGGCGCACGGATTGCGGCAGATGTTTCCCAACCGCATCCTGCGCTTCGTGCCGGTCGTCTCCAACCCGCAAGTCATCTTTGGTGGCGTGGTGCTCGAGCGCCTGTGTGCGGCCTATGCAGGCTTCGGGCTCAAGACCCTGGTGGTCGATGCCGGCGAGCGAGCGCGGGCACCGTCCGAATTGGCATTCTTCGACCTCAGCGAAGACATCGAACCCTTGTCCGATGATGTCAGTTACCTGCCCGCCAAAGGCCTGCCATTGCGCCATGTGGATGCGCAAGGCAGCAGCAGCAGTTTCATCGACGTGCTGGCCGATGCAGCGCCGCAGGTCGATGTGGTGGTGCTCCATGCCTCGGCCAGTGAACTGGTGCGGGTGCTGGGCAAACCGGCCAAAGGCCACAACCTGTGTCCGCTGGTCTTCACCGACGAAAAAGCGGAAGGGCTCACCCATGCCTATGCTGCCGTCAAGGTGATGGCCCAGCGCGCACAGTGGATGGCGCACGATCTCGTGGTGTGCGCAGGTCCCGGTTCGACGATGGGTGCTCAGGTGGCCAAACGCCTGGCCCAGTGCGCCGACAGTTTCCTGGGTGCGGCACAGCGCGATTGGGTGCTCATCAACCCGATGGAGCCTGCCACACAAGACCCCTCCGATGCGTTCCTCAGCATGGCAGCCGATCTGCTGCGATGTGCTCTGCCGCATACCTTGGGAGACAACGCCTTTGACCAACTGGTGTCACCGGGGGCGGCGCTGCCCTCGCGCCGCACACCGGTATTCAACTGAATGCAGTTCATGGAGCAAAACATGTACACCGCCAAAGGTCATCTCGAACTGAACACCATGCTCCGCCAGTACAGTCCGCTGGTCCGACGCCTGGCGCATCAGATGATCGCCAAACTGCCCGCCAACGTCGAGATCGACGACCTGATCCAGGTCGGCATGATTGGTCTGACGGACGCGCTGAGCCGGTTCGACGCGGGGCAGGGGGTGCAGTTTGAGACCTTTGCCACCCAACGCATCCGGGGCGCCATGCTGGACGAATTGCGCGGCGCCGACTGGCTCAGCCGCGGCACCCGCAAGCAGCAGCGCGACATCGAATCGGCCGTGCACCGCCTTGAGCAGCGCCTGGGCCGCGTGCCACAGGAAAGCGAAATCGCCAAGGAAATGGGCATGACCCTGCAGGGTTACCAGGAGATGCTCGGCAAGGTGCGCGGCACTCAGCTCATCTACCTGGAAGACATGAGTGGCGACGAGGGCGACAGCGATTACCTTGACCGCCACGTGGCGGACGAGGGCAACGACCCTTTGAGCCTGATGCAAGACCATCGCATGCGTCAGGCCTTGGTCGAGGCCATCAAGAACCTGCCCGAGCGTGAGCAGTACGTCATGAGCATGTACTACGAGCAGGACATGAACCTCAAGGAAATCGCCGCCGTGCTGGGCGTGACGGAATCCCGCGTTTGTCAGCTCCACAGCCAGTCCATCGCACGATTGCGGGTGAAACTGCGCGAGTGGTGATGCCGGAGTGAGCCCATGTTGCTGCCCTTCCTGAAGAAGAAACCTGCGGAACCTGTGTCTGCGGTGGATGTGGCCGACGTGCCCGTGGTGGCCATCTCGGTCACCAGATTGGCGCAGCAACTGCAACGCGACACCTCCGGGCTGGGCTTGGAGGCCGCACGTTTGCGCGGCCTGCTGGAAGACAGCGCCGCCGTGGCCACGCGCCAGGCCGGCGCCCTCGAATTGCTGATGAGCCAGTTGCAGCAAATCCTGGCCTCACAAGACAGCATCACCGGGCACACGGACGCCAGCTTGACGTCCGTGGCCGAAGCCCGCTCGGCCGTTCATGCCGTGGGGCAGGAAGTGGCCGATGTGGTGGAGACCTTGCAAGAAGTCTCCAGTGCGGCGCAAGACATCACCCGCATCGCCTTGCAGACCCGGCTGGTGGCTTTCAATGCCTCGGTCGAAGCCAAGCGCGCGGGTGAGGCAGGTCGTGGCTTCTCGGTCGTGGCCGATGCGGTCAAGGATTTGTCGACCCAGGTCGAGCAGACCTCCAAGCGCATCATGAGCACGGTGGCCAACCTCGATGCCCGCATCAAATCCCTGGAGCGCGACATCAGCCGCACGCCCGAGCAAGGGCACGGCTCTGGTTTTCAGGCTGCCTTGCAGCGGGTGGAGCAAGGTGTCGAGCGCATGAGCACCTCGGCGCACCAAAGCACGGAAGTCTCACGCGGTATCTCCCAGCAAGCCGTCGACATGGCCGCGGAAGTAGCGTCCACCCGTCGCTCGCTGGGGCAGGCCTTGACCGGCAGCGAAGCCGTCCTGAACGTGTCGGAAAAGCTCATGGAGGTGATCGCCTCCTGCGGCATCAAAACGGCCGATACCCCTTACATCGAGCTGGCCCAGCAGGTGGCCGAGCGCCTGTCTGCTGCGCTCACCCAGGCGGTCGACACCCGCCAGATCTCCTTGGTCGACCTGTTCGACGAGCAGTACAAAGAGGTGGCCGGCAGCAGCCCTGTGCAGTGCCTCACCCGCTTCAATGCCATCACCGATGGCCGTTTTCCGCCCGTCCAGGAGGCCGCACTCGATGCCCTGCCCAACGTGGTCTTTTGCATCGGCGTGGACCGCAATGGCTACATCCCGACCCACAACAGGAAATATTGCCTGCCGCAAAAGCCTGGCGATGTGATCTACAACACGGCCAACTGCCGCTGGCGCCGCATTTTCAACGACCGCACGGGCTTAGCCTCTGCGCGCAACGAGCGGCCGTTCCTGTTGCAGACCTACCGCCGCGACATGGGCGGGGGGCAGTTCGTGATGCTCAAAGAAGCCGCTGCGCCGATCGCAGTTCACGGTCGGCACTGGGGCGGTGTCAGATTGGCCTACAAGTTCTGACTGCGTTTGTCGATATCTAGCAGAACGGGCACATCGCGCCCGTTCTTCATGGACATGTCGATGAACACATCTGTTGCCCGAACCTCTTCAAGCTTCCTAACCGAGCAGGACGGCGTGATCCTCACCAGCATCGGGCTGGTGTTCCTGGGCGCCTTGGGCTATGGGTTCCAGTACGGCGGGCTGGTGTTGACCAGCGTGGTCGGGTTGGCTCTGATGCTGGCAGGCCTGGGCGCGGCCCGCGCATCCCAAGCAGGTCTGCTCAGCCAAGTGGCCTTGCCCATGCTGGGCATGGGCATGGTGGGCTTGATGATTCACACGGCGCGTGGGCACAACGAGGCCCACTTTGGCGTTTTTGCCTTCATGGCAGTGTTGGTGGTCTACCGGCGCATGCTGCCCATCTTGGTCGGCACGGTGACCATCGCGCTGCACCACCTGAGCTTCAACTACATGCAGGCCTGGGGCTGGGGGCCAGTTTGTTTCACCGAGCCTGGGTTCCTCAAGGTCGTGGAGCATGCCCTCTATGTGATTGCCGAGGCCGGCATCCTGCTGTTCCTGGGGCACCGATCTGCCCAGGATTTCAAAGTGGCCGAGCAACTCAGTGATCTGGCCAGCCGCATCAGGGGTGCTGATGGTTCAGTGAATCTTCACGTCACCTGCGCCGACCAAAGCGATCCGGCCACCAAGGCGCTGTGCGAAGCACTTGAGCACATGGCCCGGTCGATGACCCTGGTGCGCCAGTCAGCCCAGACGATCAGGGCGGCTTCCGACGAGATCTCGCACGGCAACCTGGCCTTGAGCGGCCGCAACGAGCATGCCTCGGCCAGTCTGCAGGAAACGGCTGCTGCGGTGGAGCAGATCGCGGGCACGATCCGATCGAGTAATGACAATGCGCGTCAGGCCAATGATCTGGCCATGAGTGCCTCCAAAGTGGCTGCCGAAGGCGGCTCCTCGGTAGGGCGCGTGGTTGAGACCATGTCGGGTATCCAGAGCTCCAGCCGCAAGATCACCGACATCATCGGCGTGATCGACGGCATCGCGTTTCAGACCAACATCCTGGCGCTCAATGCGGCGGTGGAAGCCGCACGGGCCGGTGAGCAGGGCAGGGGTTTTGCTGTGGTGGCCGGTGAGGTGCGCAGCTTGGCGCAGCGCAGTGCGGCCGCCGCGCGGGAGATCAAGCAGTTGATCACCTCCAGTGTCTCGCAGGTCGAGGCGGGCAGCCATTTGGTGGACAGCACGGGCCAGACCATTGGCGAGGTGGTGGTACAGGTGCAGCGTGTCTCTGAGCTGGTCAACCTGATCACCCATTCAAGTTCGGAGCAAAGCGATGGCATTGGGCAGATCAACCTGGCCATCAACCGGCTGGATGAGCAGACTCAGGCCAATGCCGAACTGGTGAAGGCCACCTCGAACTCGGCGCAGAGTTTGAGCGAGATGGCCGACGAGTTGACGCGGGTGGTGTCGGTGTTCAAGGTGAATGCGGGCGTGGCGGCTCACGGCCTGGCTTGAAGACGGCTGGCCCGACCTACTTCAGCCAATCCGGCCAAGCAAAAGGTACTCCATGAGCACCTTTTGCACGTGCAGCCTGTTCTCAGCCTCGTCCCAGACGACGGACTGTGCACCATCAATGACCTCGGCTTCGACTTCCTCACCACGGTGGGCGGGCAGACAGTGCATGAACAAGGCGTCGGGCGCCGCCACGGCCATCATCTCGGCGTCCACACACCAGTCGGCAAAAGCCGTCTTGCGGGCCTCGTTTTCGGCCTCGAAGCCCATGCTGGTCCACACATCGGTGGTCACCAGGTGGGCGCCACGACAAGCGTCCATCGGGTCCTTGAAAACTTTGTAGCAACCCCGGTTGCCAATGCCGGCGACCTCTGGATCAATCTCGTAGCCACCAGGGGTGCTCACATGAACCGTGAAGCCCAGTACCTCGGCCGCCTGCAGCCAGGTGTTGGCCATGTTGTTGCCATCGCCTACCCAGGCCACGACTTTGCCGGCGATTGAACCGCGGTGCTCGATGTAGGTGAAGATGTCGGCCAAGATCTGGCAAGGGTGGAACTCGTTGGTCAGGCCGTTGATCACCGGTACGCGAGAGTTGGCCGCGAATTTCACCAGCTTGGTCTGCTCGAAGGTGCGGATCATCACCAGATCGACCATGCGCGAGATGACCTTGGCGCTGTCCTCGATGGGCTCGCTGCGGCCCAACTGGCTGCCATCGGTGGTCAAGTGCACTACCGAGCCGCCCATCTGGTACATGCCGGCCTCAAAGCTCACGCGCGTGCGCGTCGAGGCCTTCTCGAAGATCATGGCCAGGGTGCGGTCGGCCAGGGGCTGGTACTTTTCGTAATTCTTGAAGCGGCGCTTGATGATGGCGGCGCGCTCGAACAGGTAGGTGTACTCCTGTTCGCGCAGGTCCTTGAACTGCAAGTAATGCTTGGTCAGGCTGTGGCCGGGTTTCATGATGGATCAGGTCGCCTTGGTTTCGCTCAGGAATTGCTTGACCAGCGGCACCAGGATGGCCACGATCTGATCTGCTTCACGTTCGGTCAGGATCAGCGGTGGCACCAGTCGGATGACCTTGTCGGCCGTCACGCTCAGCAGCAGACCGGCTTCCAGGGCACGGCTGACCAGCACGCCGCAAGGCTGGGCCAGTTCGATGCCCAGCATCAGGCCCTGACCACGGACCTCGGTCACGCCCGGCAAGGCGCCCAACTCGCGGATCAAAGCGGCCTTGAGATGGCCTCCGACGCGCTCGGCACTGGCCATCAGGCCATCGGCTTCCATGATCTTGAGCGTCTCAACGCCTGCCCGCATCGCCAGCGGGTTGCCGCCGAACGTCGTGCCGTGGTTGCCGGCCTTGAGCACATCGGCAGCCTTGGGGCCACACACGACTGCACCGACCGGCACGCCCGAACCCAGGCCCTTGGCCAGGGGCATGACATCGGGTTTGATGCCGGCCCACTGGTGCGCAAACCACTTGCCCGTGCGGCCGATGCCACATTGCACTTCGTCGAGCATGAGCAGCCAGCCTTGCTCGTCGCACAGCTTGCGCACGGCCTGGAGGTATTCGTTGCGGGCGGGGATCACGCCGCCTTCTCCCTGGATCACTTCGAGGAACACGGCCACGACCTTGGGGTGCGTGGCGGCCACGTCGTTGAGCGCGGCGATGTCATTGAGCGGAACCCTCACGAAGCCGGGCACCAGGGGCCCAAAGCCTTCCTGCACCTTCGGGTTGCCCGTGGCAGACAGTGTGGCGATCGAGCGGCCATGGAAGGCCTTTTCATAGACGACCACTTCGGGCAAGTCGATGCCTTTGTCGTGGCCGTATTTGCGGGCGATCTTCAGCGCCGCCTCGTTGGCTTCCAGGCCCGAGTTGCAGAAAAACACATTGGTCAGGCCAGAGCGTTCGACCAGCATGTTGGCCAGCTCTTCTTGCAAGGGCACCTGGTAATAGTTGCAGCAGTGGATCATCTGCGTTAACTGCTGCTGCAGGGCAGGTACCAGCACAGGGTGGTTGTGGCCCAGGGTGTTGACGGCGATGCCACCGAGGCCATCCAGATACTCTCGGCCTTCGGTGTCCCAGACTCGGCAGCCCTGACCATGAGACATGGCAACTGGCAGTCTTGCGTAGGTGGGCATCACATGGGGCATCGCGGGGGCAGTCATGTCGGTCTCGGGGTGAAGTCAACGAATGAAAAAGGCGCAGTGCGTGTCCACTGCGCCCGTGGCATTGTAAGGAATGAGCCATGACGTTGCCACCTCAAGGGCGTGGCATTCAAGCTGCGTTGCAGTTGGCCGATAAGACAGGGTGGTGCCCCATCACGATGCAAGGGATCTGGCACCGATGTTGCGACAGGCAGTCAGCCAATGGACAATGGAGGCCTTCTCTGATGGAAACAGTCATTGACCCTGTATCCTCGGGAGCGACAGAGGCTCGCCATCACCCTTGCGAGTCGCCGTCGAGCCTTCGTGGCGAGCCGACACAATCGCTGGCCACTTTTGTCCAACCTGGCAATGCACCCATTGCGCAGTCCCTGGGAACGAACAAGGTGTCTACTTCCGCACCGGCAGAGTCTGCCGCGTCCATCTCTCCTGCTCAACCTCGCGAGTTCGTCATTCAGGGCGTCACCTCGCAGGGCAGGACTTTCCGGCCCAGTGACTGGGCCGAGCGTCTGGCAGGTGCCATGTCTTGCTTCCGACCCGGCGGTGGCCGAGGCGGCGTTGGCGCCAACATTGGCTACTCCCCTTACTGCGTCCCCACCGCGATGGGCGAAGTCAAATGCGTCGTCGTCAACGAGAAACTCCGCAAAATTGAGCCCATGGCCTGGGATTTCGTCATGAACTTTGCCAAGGACAATGATTTGCAGGTGGTGGAAGCGTGCTTATTGCCCGATTTCCGTCCCTGAGGTGTCGTTTTTGATGCACCTGTATCTTTCGGTTTCAAGGCGCCCCGTGATTGTCAAATTTGACTCAAAACAAGTGGTGCGGATCAATTAGAGTCCGCAACGTTTGCACGTCAGTCTTGGGCCATTGTTGTCCAAGATAGGGAGGTGTGAGCGAAAAGCTTTTCATCTATCAAAAGGAAACACACCATGCGCGTTTTGAACCTCAATGAAGTGGCCGCTGTCTCTGGCGCCGGCACTACCGTGGCTCCCGTGATCAACCTGAACTTCAACCTGAACTTCTTCCTGGCGCTGTTCAGCATCTTCAAGAAGAAGACCACAACCACGACGACCACGCCTGCTGACACTGGCACCATCAACTGATCTGCCGCAAGCAGTTCTGACATGAAAAAGGCTCGCCATTGGCGAGCCTTTTTTTGTGCCTTGCACCTCGATCAATCCAGACTGCCCTGAGGCACGCTGGATCGATGACAATCAGGCAGCGAGTGCCTTGACCTTGGCGGCCAGACGGCTCTTGTGGCGAGCGGCCTTGTTCTTGTGGAAGATGCCCTTGTCGGCGATCGAATCGATCACGCTTTGAGCCGTCTTGAAGGCGTCAGACGCCTTGGACTTGTCGCCAGCTTGAACAGCCTTGAGCACGCCCTTGACGGCGGTGCGGAACTTCGAACGCAGGGCCGAGTTGGCGGCGTTCAGTTTGATGTCTTGACGAACGCGCTTGCGGCCAGAGGCAATGCGGACGGTCTTCTTGGGCTTCGATGCTGATGCCATGGTGTTTTCATTTTGCCCTGCAGATGCCTGGCCACTGCCTTGAGGCAAACGGCCAATTCGCACCCCACAAGGACATGTTGGTGGAAAAGCCTTGGATTATAGCGCGCCATTTGGGCCTTGCCTAGTGCCGTGCGCCAAGCCTCACCAGGCGCTTCCTATAATGCCGGCCATGAGCTTGTTGAAATCTGCCTCCACCGTGTCCTTGCTGACGCTGGCATCGCGCATCACGGGGCTGGTTCGTGAGCTGCTCGTGGCTTCGGCCTTCGGTGCCAGCGCGACCACCGACGCTTTTCAGGTCGCTTTTCGCATCCCCAATCTGCTGCGTCGCCTGTTTGCCGAAGGCGCGTTTTCCCAGGCCTTCGTGCCCATCCTGGCCGAAAGCCGCACCCGCCAGGGCCAGGAGGCCACGCATCGGCTGATCAATGCGGTCGGCAGCGTGCTGTTCTGGGTGTTGTTGGCGGTCTCGCTGCTCGGCATCCTGGCCGCGCCTGGCCTGGTTTGGCTGATGGCTTCTGGCCTGAAAGAAAGCGGGGGCTTCGATGCCGCCGTGATCATGACGCGCTGGATGTTTCCCTACATTTTCTGCATGTCGCTGGTGGCGCTGAGTGCTGGCATCCTCAACACGTGGGGGCATTTCGCGGTGCCGGCTGCCACGCCCGTTTTGCTCAATCTGTGCGTGATTGGCGCGGCTTTGTTCCTGGCGCCTGTGCTGGCGTCACATGGCATTTCACCGGTGATGGCCCTGGCCATCGGCGTGATGATCGGTGGTTTCGTGCAGTTGGCTGTTCAGGTGCCTGCGCTGGCCAAGCAGGGCATGGTGCCGCGCATCGCCACCAGCTGGTCGGCCTTGCGTGCGGCGTGGACGCACGATGGCGTGCATCGTATCCTGCGGCAGATGGCGCCTGCGCTGCTGGGCGTGTCGGTGGCTCAGCTGTCCCTGCTTGCCAACACGCAGATCGCTTCCCACCTGGGCGCTGGCGCTGTGTCCTGGCTGACCTATGCCGACCGCCTGATGGAGTTCCCGACTGCCATGCTGGGCGTGGCGCTGGGGGTCGTGCTGCTGCCGCAGTTGTCCAAGGCCCAGGCCAAGGGCGACATGGCCGAGTTCTCGGCACTGCTGGATTGGGGCTTGCGCCTGGTGCTGCTTCTGGCCTTGCCCGCCGCGGTGGCTTTGCTGGTGTTTGCCAAGCCGCTGGTGGCCGTGCTTTACCACTACGGGCGCTTCACTGGCCATGACGTGGATCAGACCGTGATGGCGCTCATGGGCTATGGCGTTGGCCTGATGGGCTTGATCGGGGTGAAGATCCTGGCGCCAGGTTTTTATGCCACGCAAAACATCCGCACGCCGGTGCGCATCGGCATCGCCGTGTTGGTGCTGACGCAGTTGCTCAACCTGGTGCTGGTGCCCTTCTTGGCGCAGGCTGGGCTGGCGCTGTCGATTGGGCTGGCCTCGCTGGTCAATGCGGGGTGGCTGTTGATCGGTCTGCGACGTGCGGGGCGTTATCACCCCGAAGCAGGCTGGGGCGCATTTTCCGCCAAGGTGTTGTTGGCCACGGTGGTGGTCGGTTCGGCCCTGTGGGCGGTGGGGCACCACTTCGACTGGCTGGCCTGGCGCTCTCAGCCCTGGTTGCGCGTGGGGGTGATGGCCGCTTGCCTGGTCGGGGCTGCGGGGAGCTATTTCGGGCTCTTGACGCTCATGGGCCTGAACCTGCGCAAGACCTTGAAGCGCTGATCAAAGATCGCGCAGCAGCGTGACGGCTTGCTCGATGCGGTCCACCGCGTGGATGGTCAGGCCTTCGATGGGCTTCTTGGGCGCATTGGCGCTGGGCACCACGGCCATCGTGAAGCCCAGCTTGGCGGCTTCCTTCAGGCGGTCCTGACCACGCGGGGCAGGGCGGACTTCACCCGCCAGGCCCACCTCGCCAAAGGCGATGAAGCCCTTGGGCAGCGCCCGCCCGCGCATGCTGCTCTGGATGGCCAGCATCACGGCCAGGTCGGCGGCGGGCTCGCTGATGCGCACACCGCCCACCGCATTGACGAACACGTCCTGATCGCCACAAGCAATGCCTGCATGGCGGTGCAGCACGGCCAGGAGCATGGCCAGGCGGTCGCGGTCCAGGCCCACGCTCAGACGCCGGGGGCTGGGCCCGCCGGAGTCGACCAAGGCCTGGATCTCGACCAGCAAAGGACGTGTGCCTTCCAGCGTCACCAGCACGCAGGAACCGGGCACGGGCTCGCTGTGCGTGGACAGGAAGATGGCGCTGGGGTTGCTGACGCCCTTCAGGCCTTTTTCCGTCATCGCGAAAACGCCGATCTCGTTGACCGCGCCAAAGCGGTTCTTGATGGCGCGGATCAGGCGGAAACTGCTGTGCGTGTCGCCTTCAAAATACAAGACGGTGTCGACGATGTGTTCGAGCACGCGCGGCCCTGCCAGTGCGCCTTCCTTGGTCACATGCCCAACCAGCACCATGGCGCAGCCGCTGGACTTGGCCAGGCGCGTGAGGTGGGCGGCGCATTCGCGCACCTGGGCGACCGAGCCGGGGGCCGAGGTCAAGGCTTCGCTGTAGACCGTCTGGATGGAGTCGATCACACAAAAATCCGGTTTTTCCGCCTCCAGGGTGGCGGCGATGTTTTCCAACTGGATCTCGGCCTGCACGCGGATGGCCTGGCCGCTCAGGCCCAGCCGATGGGCGCGCATGGCGACCTGGGCGCCACTTTCTTCGCCCGTGACGTAGAGCACTTTTTTGTGGTGCGAGAGTGCATCGAGCGCCTGCAACAGCAAGGTCGATTTGCCGATGCCTGGATCACCACCGATCAGCACCACACCGCCGGCGACGATGCCGCCGCCCAGCACGCGGTCAAGTTCATCAATGCCCGTGGGCGTGCGGGCCACGTCGCCCGCTTCGATGTCCGACAGGGTGGTGACCGGCTGAGGCGCGGCCAGGCCCTTGGCCAGGGCTTGCATGCGGTGCTTGGGCGCAGTCTCGGCGCGCGTTTCTTCCAGCGTGTTCCAGGCGTTGCAATGCGGGCACTTGCCCAGCCACTTGGGACTGATGCCGCCGCATTCGCTGCAGGTGAAGACCGTTTTCTCCTTGGCCATGTCAGGCGGTCCCATCCTTGATGGCTTGAAAGCGCCGATCAAGTTCCTGACGCAGCTGGCGGCGCATTTTGGCGCCGTCAAAGCGTTGTTGTTCTTCAGCCGTGGCCGGCGTCAGAGGCGGCACGGCCGTGGGCGTGCCGTCATCGTCCACCGCCACCATGGTGAAGAAGCAGCTGTTGGCATGGCGCACCACCTGCGAGCGGATGTTCTCGGCGATCACCTTGACGCCGATCTCCATGGACGAGGTGCCAGTGAAATTCACCGACGCCAGGAAGGTCACCAGCTCGCCCACGTGGATGGGCTGGCGGAAGGTGACCTGATCGACCGACAAGGTGACCACGTAGCAGCCCGCATAGCGGCTGGCGCAGGCATAGGCCACCTGGTCGAGCATCTTGAGGATGGTCCCGCCGTGGACATTGCCCGAGAAGTTGGCCATGTCGGGCGTCATGAGGACCGTCATGCGGAGTTGGTGGCGTTGGGCTTCGATGTCCATGGTGGGCAATTCAAGGGTGGTGCGGGTGGCGGACTTCGACGCTCACGCGTTGAGAGACGGCGCACATCAGCTCGTAGCCGATGGTGCCGCAATGTCGGGCGACTTCGTCGATGGGCAGCACGGTGGGCTGGCCATCTTTCACGGGGCCCTGGCCCCAGAGGGTGACTTCGCTGCCGATGCGGGCGTGGGGGGCTTGGGTGAGGTCCACCGTGATCATGTCCATGGACACGCGCCCGACCAGGCTCACGCGCTGGCCATCGACCAGCAAGGGTGTGCCATCAGTCGCATGGCGAGGGTAGCCGTCGGCATAGCCGCAGGCCACCACGCCAATGCGCATGGCCGCCGAGGCTTTGAATCGGCTGCCGTAACCCACCGTGTCGCCAGCTTGCAGGTGCTGGATGCCGATGAGGGTGGTGCGCAAGGTCATGGCCGGCTGCAAACCCCAGTGGGCGGCATCGTGCTCTGGGTAATCGGGTGAGGCGCCGTAAAGCATGACCCCGGGGCGCACCCAATCGGCGCGGATGGCGGGGTCGTGGGCGTGGCGCAGCACGCCAGCGCTGTTGCACAGGCTGCGCTCGCCGGGCAGGTCGGCCGTGTGCTTGAGGAAAATCGCGCTTTGCTGGCCGATGCCCACGTCATCATCGGCATCGGCGAAATGCGTCATCAGCGAGACCTCTTCGACCTGGGGTAAGGCCGATAGGCGCACCCAGGCATTGCGGAAGGCATCCGGCGTGAAACCCAGACGGTTCATGCCCGAGTTCATCTTGAGGAAGACACGGTGGGGCCACTCGGTTTTGTGGATGGCAAGCCAGTCGATTTGCTGCTCTTGGTGCACGGTGTGCCACAAGTTCAGGCGTGAGCACCACTCCAGGTCTCGGGCATCGAAGGCGCCTTCGATCAGCAGGATGGGGCCGCGCCAGTCGAGTCGGCGCAGGCGCTCTGCCTCGGCAATGTCGAGCAAGGCGAAGCCGTCGGTTCGGTGCAAGCCCTCGAACACACGCTCAATGCCATGGCCATACCCATTGGCTTTGACCACCGCCCAGATGCGGGCGTCCGGCGCGCACTCACGCGCTCGTTCCAGGTTGTGTTGCAGGGCTTCCGTGTGGATCAGGGCTTCAAGCGTGCGGGGCATGTGCGCATTTTGCCAGGGCCGCGCAACCCCCATGCAAGCGTGTCTTGGTCGCGGAATGACGAGGCCGACGTGCTATAACCCGCCCCGGATGAAAAAAGGTTTTTACACCATCATGGCCGCGCAGTTTTGCAGCTCGCTGGCCGACAACGCCTTGTTCGTGGCGGCTGTGCAGTTGCTCAAGAGCACCGGTGCCGATGAGTGGGAGCGCGCCGCGCTCGTGCCCATGTTTGCCTTGTTCTACGTGGTGCTGGCACCCTTCGTGGGTGCTTTCGCCGACGCCATCCCCAAGGGCAAAGTCATGTTCCTGTCCAACGCCGTCAAGGTGGTGGGCTGTCTGGCCATGCTGTTCGGGGCGCATCCCCTGGCGGCGTATGCCATCGTTGGATTGGGGGCCGCGGCTTATTCGCCGGCCAAATACGGCATCCTCACCGAGCTGTTGCCATCATCACAGCTGGTCAAGGCCAATGGCTGGATCGAGGGGCTGACCATCACCTCGATCATCCTGGGTGTGGTGCTGGGTGGGCAATTGATGGGGCCTGTGGTCTCACCGCACTTGCTGGCTTTTGACCTGCCGATGTTCGACACCAATGTGGACACCCCGCCCGAGGCGGCGATCTCCAGCCTGGTGCTGCTCTACATCGCGGCGGCGCTGTTCAATTTGCGCATCCCGCGCACGGCCACGCCTCTGCAGGCATTTCCAGCCGATGCCATCTCGGTGTGGCGTGATTTCTGGCAGTGCAATGTGCGCCTGTGGCGTGACAAGCTGGGCCAGATCTCCTTGGTGACCACGACCTTGTTCTGGGGCGTTTCGGGTAACCTGCGCTACATCGTGCTGGCCTGGGCTGGTGCCTCCTTGGGCTATGACACGACCAAGGCCTCGCTGCTGGTCGGTGTGGTGGCCATTGGCACGGCGGTCGGCGCCATCGTGGCGTCCGTCTGGATGCGCCTGGATTGGGCCGTGCGGGTGATCCCGCTGGGCGTGTTGATGGGCCTGCTGGTCATCTTCATGAACGCCATCCGTGACCTGCATGTGGCCATTCCCTTTTTCATCGTGTTGGGTGGCCTGGGTGGCTTCCTGGTCGTGCCAATGAACGCGCTGCTTCAGCACCGCGGGCACAGCCTGATGGGCTCGGGCCGCTCCATCGCCGTGCAGAACTTCAACGAGCAGGCCTGCATCCTTTTGATGGGCGCGCTCTACAGCGGCCTGACCGAGCAAGGCCTGTCGGCCTATGGCGCCATCACCGCCTTCGGGGTGGTGGTGTCGCTGGCGATGTTCATGGTGGGCGTCTGGCACTGGCGCAACACCATCAACCATCGGGGTGAGATCAACCGCTTATTGCAGATCGCCAAGAGCGACGGACATCACTGACCGCCGGGACTTGATCAGCTCAACGCCGGCGGTTGTTGCCGCCCAGGATCGAGCCCAACACCCCTCGAATGATTTCCCGGCCCACGGTCGAGCCGATGCTGCGCGCCGCCGATTTGGCAACCGTTTCCAGCACCGAATCCTTGCGGCCGCTGCCCTTGAGCAAGCCGCCGGCCAGATCGCTCAACCAGCCGCCGCTGGCTTGGGTCGCGGCACCTGTGGCGACGTCAGCTGCGCCACCACGCACCGCATCGGTGGCTTCTTCGCGCATGCTTTTGCCAATTGAAGATGAGGCGCTGCCAGCAGGGACCGTGGTGGGTGAGGCCACCGCCCGGCCTTTGATCCTCTCATAGGCCGATTCGCGGTCCACGGTTTTTTCATAGACGCCCGCCACCAGCGAGCCGCTCAGCAAGGCCTGGCGCTGCTCGGGCGTGATGGGCCCGATCTGACTACCTGGCGGCAACACGAAAACGCGTTGGGTCACACCGGGGCGGCCTTTGTCGTCCAGCATGCTGATCAGTGCCTCGCCCACGGCCAGCTCGGTGATCGCGGTGGCGATGTCCAGGCCGGGGTTGGCTCGCATGGTCTCGGCGGCTGATTTGACGGCTTTCTGGTCGCGTGGGGTGAAGGCGCGCAGGGCGTGCTGCACGCGGTTGCCCAGTTGGCCCAGCACCGAATCGGGCACGTCCAGCGGGTTCTGCGTCACGAAATAAACGCCGACGCCCTTGGAGCGCACCAAGCGCACGACCAGCTCGATGCGTTCGATCAGCGCGGCGGGCGCGTCCTTGAACAGCAGGTGGGCCTCGTCAAAGAAAAACACCAGCTTGGGTTTGTCCAGATCGCCCACCTCGGGCAGGGCCTCGAACAGCTCGGACAGCATCCACAGCAGGAAGGTGGCATACAGGCGCGGCGAGTTCATCAGCTTGTCGGCGGCCAGGATGTTGATCACGCCCTGACCATCCGTGGTCTGCATGAAATCGTGGATGTCGAGCATGGGCTCGCCAAAGAACTGGTCGCCGCCTTGCTCATCGATCTGGAGCAGGCCGCGCTGGATGGCGCCCACGCTGGCCGGGCTGATGTTGCCGTACTCGGTGGTGAACTGGCTGGCGTTCTCCCCCACGTGCTGGAGCATGGCGCGCAGGTCTTTCAGATCGAGCAGCAGCAGGCCGTTGTCGTCGGCGATTTTGAAAACCAGTTGCAGCACGCCCTCCTGCGTGTCGTTCAGGTTGAGCATGCGCGCGAGCAGCAACGGCCCCATGTCGGACACGGTGGCGCGCACCGGGTGGCCCTGCTGGCCGAAGACATCCCACAGCGCGGTTGGGCAGGCCTGCGAGAGCGGCGTCTCCAGCGCGCGCTCTTTCAAAATGCCCGCCAGCTTGGGCGAGATGCTGCCCTTTTGAGAGATGCCAGTGAGGTCGCCCTTGATGTCGGCCATGAAGACTGGCACACCGATTTTCGAGAAGTTCTCGGCCAGCGTTTGCAGCGTGATGGTCTTGCCCGTCCCCGTGGCGCCGGTGATCAGCCCGTGGCGGTTGGCCAGCTCGGGCAGCAGGTGGCA
>CANBUA010000039.1 GCA_947372535.1 Burkholderiales bacterium | reverse complement strand
CGGTTCGACGAACTGAAAACACCGAAGGCGCTTGAATCTGTTGGGGCAGCCTGCGCTAATTCCCAGCACCCTCACCTTTAATCCGGAGGATTTTCCATGAAACACACATTGAAACTTGTGATGGCCGCGGCACTGCTGTCATCAGGCGCCGCGTCATTCGCCGCAACTAGCACGGTCCAGGTCGGCAATCAGCTCTGGATCACCGATCCTTTGGGCTCCGGCCAGACAGCCTCGCTCTACCTGCTGCCCAGCACGGGCAGCCTGTACTTCAGCAATGGCACCGGCGACTCCATCAATGGGGTTCCGACGGCGTCGGTGGGCGGCCTCGTGGGCGCACTCAACATCGGCAAAGTGGCGATGACCAGCGTCGATGGGTCTACCGTGACAGAAACCATCCTCCCCATCGGCTCAAAATACAAGACCGATCAACGTGCCAAGGTCCAAATCGATGCATCGGTGACCAGCCTCACCGTGGACTCGACCACCGGCGCAATCACGCTGGTGGATGTCAAAGGCGGGGCTTTGCAGACGGCCGCGCCCCTGACCGGGATCCTCGAGGGCGGTACCTTGCAGATCAACAACTTGCAGGTCGATCTGGCGAACAGGACGGTCTATGCCGACCTGTTGAACAACGCGGGCACGCCCTACGAAGCCAGCAGCAAGCACCTGGCCTTGTGGACGATCTCCAGCGTTAGCGGCCCCACATCGCTGCCCATCCAGGCGCTTTTGGCCGCCGGAAATGGCAACACAAAACCCTTGACTGATGCTGGTTTCACGATCGATCTTTCCGGCCAAAACTACAGCCTCAACCTCCGCGCCACGACGTTCCTGAGCGGACTCAAAGTGACCGAAGGTGGCTTCAACGTGATTGCTGATGCCCTGGGCTTGACTGAGGGCAGCACCGGTTATGACACCTTGAAGGCCGTCAACGACAAGACCGAAGGGTGGGGCTCGATGAAGGCGACCATCATCCTGAGTTCCGTACCCGAACCGTCCACTTATGCCCTCACGGTGTTGGGCTTGGCGGGCATGGCCGTGGTGGCGCGCCGCCGGCGCGGGTGATTCACAGCGCGCCTCGGTGCGGTGCGCCGAGGCGCGTGGCGGCTGCTGGGCACATGGTTCGCGTCACCACGCCCGCCATTTCGGTCAAGAAGCCAGAGTTTTGTTACAAACAGATGAACTCCTTGCACCAAAAGCGAGGTCTCGTGCACCAGCTCAGTGTCAACCCTATGTTCATGGCTGGTCAGGTCGGTAGAGTCAGTGGAGTTCGCGTTCGACCAACGCATGGGTTATTTTTCAGAAAGCAAAATTTTTTAATGAACCGAGTTTTGAAGTCGTTGACGGTGGCCATCTTGTTGGCGGCCACGACTGTGGTCAATGCCGCCGCCCTGGCCACGATCGATGTCGGCACATCCTTCTCCGTGGTGGATCTCAACGGGGGGCAAAGCCCGATCATCCGATTCCTGCCCAGCACAGGGAGTCTGTATTTCAGCAATGGCACGAACGACCCCATCGGCGGCATCCCAAGCACGGCCGTGGGTGGCTTGGTCGGCGCCATCAATGTCGGCAAGGTCGCCTTGACCAGCGTGGACGGCTCCACGGTGACTGAAACCATCCGCCCTGTCGGGGTGCGCACCAAGAACGACGTTCGGGCCAACGTCCAGATCGACGCCAACGTCGTCAGCCTGACGGCCGACACGGCCACAGGCAACATCACCAATGTCCGTGTCGTGGGCGGGGCCCTGGAATCCGCAGCGCCCCTGGAGGGCATTCTTGAAGGCGGGAACATCCAGTTCAACAACCTGAACATCGACCTGGTGAGCAAGACCGTCCGCGCCGATCTCCTGGGCAACGCGGGCACGGGACTCGAGACCCGCGATACCGGCCTGTCCTTGTTCACCTTCGCCTCCGTGACTGGGCCATCGGCCTTGCCCACGGCCAGCGCGTTGCGTTCGGCCTACGAGGGCAACTTCACGCCGCTGAACGATGCAGGCTTCACCCTGAATGCCGCGAACGGCAGCTTCCAGGCGGTGACAGTGCTCAACGGCCTGAAAGTCACGCAAGCAGGTTTCGACGCCATCGCCAATGCCCTGGGCCTGACGGGGCCTTCCGCACCCGGCGGGCAGGGCAGCACCGGTTATGAAGCCTTGAGGGGGGTGAACAGTGCCGCCGAAGGCTGGGGGGCCATGAAGGCCGTCATCAATTTCAGTGCCGTGCCTGAGCCCAGCACCTATGCCTTGATGGGCCTGGGGCTGGCTGGGATGTCGTGGTTGACCCGGCGACGTCAGCACGTTCACTGATTAAAAAACCCCGTTGAGGGTTATCGCAGGCCGCGCAATGTACGCGGTCAATTTCACCAAAGAAAGGAAACATCATGAAACACGTTTTGAAATCTCTGGCTCTGGCCGCAGCCCTGGTCGCCGTCGGTGCAGCTCACGCTGACACCGTGGCCGTTGGTGGCAGCACCAACATCGGTGGCAACACCCTGACGCTCCAACAGAGCACGGGCGGCCTGTACTTCAGCAATGGCACGGGCGACCCTGTCAATGGCGTTCCTTCCAATTCCGTGGGTGGCCTGGTTGGCGCCTTGAACATCGGCAAGGTGGTCGTGACTGCCGTGGACGGTGCCAATGTGACGGAAGTCATTCGCCCGATCGGCACGCGGAACAAGACAGACCAACGCGCCAACGTCCAGATCGACGCTGCGGTGTCCGGCCTGACGTACGACAATGCCACCGGCAACATCACCAATGTGACGGCCATCGGCGGCGCCTTGCAGACCGCTGCTGCCCTGACCGGCATCCTGGAAGGCGGCACACTCAAGATCAACAACCTGAAGATCGATCTGACGAACAAGGCCGTCTATGCCGACGTGCTGGGCAATGCTGGCGAGACCTTCGAGTCCAACAACCCCGGCTTGAAGCTGTGGACGTTTGACACGATCACGGGTCCCAAGGCCCTGCCGAGCCTGGCTGCGCTCAACGCTGCCGCCGCGGGCGACATCACGGGTCTGACCAACGCTGGCTTTGCTTACAACGCCGGCACCAAGACGGTCAGCGCCGTGACCTTCCTCAATGGCCTGAAAGTGACTGCGGACGGTTTCAACGCCGTGGCCGATGCCCTGGGCTTGAGCGCTGGCAGCACCGGGTACGACACCCTCAATGCCGTGAACGACAAGGCCGAAGGCTGGGGCTCGCTGAAGTCCACCATCAACTTCAACGTCTCGGCTGTGCCTGAGCCCGAGAGCTATGCCATGGCCCTGGTGGGCTTGGTGGTGGTGGGTGGTGCACTGCGCCGCCGTCGCGCCAACGCCTGATCTCTGTTGATCTGACCCCGGGCCGCGCAGGGCTACTTGCGCGGCTCTTTGCTTTTTGCTAATATCGCAGGCTTTCCCGCATTGGGTGGTGCGTCTATGGTCTGCGTTTTTTCGAAAACAAGGGCATTGGCGGGGTGCCAAGTGTGGGAGTCAAAGACAAATTTCTGACCATTTTGGTTTGAAAAGCGTCAACAGTCGCCCCGGCCAATCGATGTCGGGTGTGTTTAAAAGGCCCCCAAGCGGGGCTGGAGAAGAACCATGAGTCTTAGCAATCGTCTCGGATTGCTGGGCCGCAAGGTGGGCATGATGCGCATCTACACAGACGACGGCGACGCCGTGCCTGTGACAGTGCTCGACGTGTCCAACAACCGCGTGACCCAGGTCAAAACCGTTGAGACGGACGGCTACACAGCCGTTCAAGTGGTGTATGGCGAACGCCGTGCATCGCGCGTGACCAAGCCTGCCGCAGGCCACCTCGCCAAGGCGGGTGTGCAAGCTGGTGAAGTCACCAAAGAGTTCCGTGTGGCGCCTGAAGTGGCCGCCGAGTACAAGGCCGGTAGCACCATTGCGCCCGCAGCCCTGTTCCAGGCAGGTCAAACCGTCGACGTGCAAGGCACCTCGATCGGTAAGGGCTTCATGGGTACCATCAAGCGTCACAACTTCGGTTCGCAGCGCGCCTCCCACGGTAACAGCCGTTCGCACAATGTGCCCGGCTCGATCTCGATGGCCCAGGATCCTGGCCGCGTGTTCCCTGGCAAGCGCATGTCTGGTCACCAAGGTGACGAGACCGTGACGACGCAAAACCTCGACATCGTGCGCGTTGACGAAGCCCGTCAACTGTTGCTGGTCAAGGGCGCTGTGCCTGGCTCGAAAGGTGGCTTCGTCACCGTTCGCCCGGCCGTCAAGGTCAAGATCAAGAAGGGAGCCAACTGATGGCACAGCTTGAGCTCCTGAACGAACAAGGTCAGGCCTCCGCCAAGGTGGATGCTTCTGACGACGTGTTCGGTCGCGAATACAACGAAGCACTGGTTCACCAGGTCGTGGTGGCTTATCAAGCCAACGCGCGCCAAGGCACCCGCGCCCAGAAGGACCGCGAAACCGTCAAGCACAGCACGAAGAAGCCATGGCGCCAAAAGGGCACCGGCCGCGCACGTGCTGGTATGTCTTCCTCGCCACTGTGGCGTGGGGGCGGTCGGATTTTCCCGAACAGCCCTGACGAAAACTTCACCCACAAGGTCAACAAGAAGATGTACCGCGCCGGCATGGCCGCCATCTTCTCGCAACTGGCTCGCGAAGGCCGTCTGTCGGTGGTCGATTCGATCACCGTTGACGCCCCCAAGACCAAGCTGCTGGCCGCCAAGCTGAAGGCCATGAACCTGGACCACGTCCTGGTCATCGCTGACACCGTGGACGAGAACTTGTTCTTGGCCGCTCGCAACCTGCCCAATGTGCTGGTCGTTGAGCCCCGTTACGCCGATCCCCTGTCCTTGGTCTTCTACAAGAAGGTCCTGGTCACCAAGGGTGCGATCGACAAGCTGCAGGAGATGTTCGCATGAGCACTCTGAAATTCGATGAAAACCGCCTGTTGAAGGTGTTGGTCGCTCCGATCATTTCGGAAAAGGCCACGGCTGCTGCTGAAGAGCGCGGTCAGGTTGTGTTCAAGGTGATGCGCGATGCCACCAAGCCCGAGATCAAGGCCGCTGTCGAGCTGCTGTTCAAGGTCGAAGTGAAGTCGGTGCAGGTCCTGAACCAAAAGGGCAAGACCAAGCGTTTCGGTGGCCGTGTCGGCCGCCGTGACCACGCCAAGAAGGCCTTCGTGGCCCTCAAGGACGGTCAGGAGCTGAACTTCTCCGGGGAGGCCGCGTAATCATGGCTGTCGTTAAAGTCAAACCAACCTCGCCTGGCCGCCGTGCCGTGGTCAAGGTGGTGCACAAGCACCTGCACAAGGGCGCTCCCGAAGCTTCGTTGCTCGAGCCTCAGAAGCAAAATGCCGGCCGCAACAACCTGGGTCGGATCACCATCCGTCACAAGGGCGGTGGTCACAAGCATCACTACCGTGTTGTCGACTTCGTTCGCAACAAGGACGGCATTCCTGCCAAGGTCGAGCGCATCGAGTACGACCCCAACCGCACGGCTCACATCGCTCTGGTGTGTTATGCCGACGGTGAACGTCGCTACATCATCGCTCCCCGTGGCCTGGAAGTGGGCGCTACCCTCTTGAGCGGCTCGGAAGCGCCGATCAAGGCTGGTAACACCCTGCCGATCCGCAACATCCCCGTGGGTTCGACCATCCACAACATCGAGATGAAGCCCGGCAAGGGCGGTCAGATCGCTCGTTCGGCTGGTACATCCGCTGTGCTGATGGCTCGCGAAGGCACTTACGCTCAGGTTCGCCTGCGCTCCGGTGAAGTTCGCAAGATCCACATCGAGTGCCGCGCCACCCTGGGTGAAGTGAGCAACGAAGAGCATAGCCTGCGTCAATACGGCAAGGCCGGCGCCATCCGCTGGAAGGGCATCCGCCCAACCGTCCGTGGCGTGGCCATGAACCCGGTGGATCACCCGCACGGTGGTGGCGAAGGCCGCACTGGCGAAGGTCAAGTCCCCGTGTCGCCTTGGAACACGATGACCAAGGGCTATCGCACCCGCAACAACAAGCGCACGCAGACCTTCATTGTGTCGCGTCGTAAAAAGTAAGAGGCTGCTATGGCTCGTTCTCTTAAAAAAGGTCCTTTCATTGACCATCACTTGTCGGCCAAGGTCGACAAGGCGGTGGCCACCAAGGACAAAAAACCAGTCAAGACCTGGTCGCGTCGTTCCACCATCCTGCCTGAGTTCATCGGTCTCACGATCGCTGTCCACAATGGCAAGCAGCACGTGCCTGTGTACGTGACTGACCAGATGGTTGGTCACAAGCTCGGCGAGTTCGCCCTGACCCGTACGTTCAAGGGTCATCCAGGCGACAAGAAAGCCAAGAAATAAGGAGCAGCAACGATGGAAACTAAAGCAATCGTTCGCGGCGTTCGCCTCTCTTGCGACAAGGGTCGCCTGGTGGCTGACCTTATCCGTGGCAAGAAAGTCGCTCAGGCGCTGGATATCTTGACGTTCACGCAGAAAAAAGCTGCTGGCATCATCAAGAAGGCACTTGAGTCTGCGATCGCCAATGCCGAGCACAACGACGGCGCTGACATCGACGAACTGAAGGTCAAGACCATTTATGTGGAGCAAGGCACCACGCTGAAGCGTTTCACCGCACGGGCCAAAGGCCGCGGTAATCGCATCAGCAAGCCAACATGCCACATTTATGTGACCGTGGGCAACTAAGCAGAGGCTGATCATGGGACAAAAAATCCACCCAACCGGCTTCCGCTTGGCCGTCACCCGCAACTGGGCATCGCGCTGGTACGCTACCAACCGCAACTTTGCCTCGATGCTGGCTGAAGACCTGGAAGTCCGTGCATTCCTGAAGAAGAAGCTCAAGAACGCGGCTGTGTCGCGCATCTTGATCGAGCGTCCTGCCAAGAGCGCTCGCATCACCATTTTCTCGGCTCGTCCGGGCGTGGTGATCGGCAAGAAGGGCGAGGACATCGAGAACCTCAAGGCCGAACTGGCCAAGATCTTGAAGTGCCCCGTCTCGGTGAACATCGAAGAAGTGCGCAAGCCTGAAGTCGATGCTCAACTGATCGCCGATTCGATCACTCAACAGCTCGAAAAGCGGATCATGTTCCGCCGCGCCATGAAGCGCGCGATGCAGAACGCCATGCGTCTGGGTGCCCAAGGCATCAAGATCATGTCGGCTGGTCGTTTGAACGGCATTGAAATCGCCCGTACCGAGTGGTATCGCGAAGGTCGTGTGCCACTTCACACCCTGCGCGCTGACATCGACTACGGCACCTCCGAAGCCCAGACCACCTATGGTGTGATCGGCGTCAAGGTGTGGGTCTATCGTGGCGACCGCTTGCCCAACGGCGACGCGCCGGTGCTCAAGGGTGATGACCGTGGTGGTGACGACGATCGTCGCAACCGCCGCCCTCGCAACGACCGTCCTGCTGGTGACCGCCGTCCGCCTCGTGCTGGCGCGGGCGCTGGTGCCGGTCGTGATGGCGACAAGCCTGCTGCTGCAGCACCTGCTGGCGATGCCGGCGCTGGTGCCAAGCGTGTTCGCAAGGCTGCTCCGGCAGCCGAAGCGAAAGGAGAATAAACATGTTGCAACCTAATCGTCGCAAGTTCCGCAAGGAGCACAAAGGCCGCAACACCGGCGTTGCTACGCGCGGTGCTACCGTGGCGTTTGGCGATTTCGGTTTGAAGGCGACCGAACGTGGCCGCATCACTGCTCGTCAGATCGAAGCCGCACGTCGTGCGATTTCGCGTCATGTCAAGCGCGGTGGCCGCATCTGGATCCGTGTCTTCCCTGACAAGCCGATCTCGAACAAGCCAGCTGAAGTCCGGATGGGTAACGGCAAGGGTAGCGTTGAGTACTACGTCGCGGAAATCACGCCCGGCAAGGTGCTCTACGAGATCCATGGTGTTCCTGAAGCACTCGCCCGCGAAGCGTTCACGCTGGCTGCTGCCAAGCTGCCACTGAGCACGACCTTCGTGACCCGCCAATTCGGCCTTTGATTTAGACGCTCAAGGAAAAAGTTATGGCTAATGCCTCTGACCTGCGCGCTAAAGATGTGGCCGCACTGGAAACCGAAATCAAGGATCTGCTGAAGTCTCACTTCAACATGCGCATGCAACGTGCGACCCAGCAGCTCAATGACCACTCGGCTTTGAAGAAGACGCGTCGCGACATCGCTCGTGCCCGTACGATTCTGAACGAGAAGAAACAAGGAGCCGCCAAATGACGGAAGCTCAAACCCAAGCGCCAACGAAGACCAAGGTCACCCGTACCCTGGTCGGCAAGGTCGTCAGCGACGCCCGTGCCAAGACCGTCACGGTCTTGATCGAACGTCGCTCGAAGCACGAGCTCTACGGCAAGATCGTGGCGCACTCGCGCAAGTACCACGCTCACGATGAGAACAATGAGTTCCACATCGGCGACGTGGTCGAGATCACCGAAAGCCGTCCGCTGTCCAAGACCAAGAACTGGGTTGTTTCCCGCTTGGTCGAGAAGGCTGAAACGGTTTGATGACCCAGGCGGCTGTGATGGCTGCCTGAGGACGTGACCTCCTGAAACCGGCTGTCCAGTCATACTGGCCAGCCGGTTTTCTTTTGTCGGCACCCCTTTGACGTTTTTCTTTTGATTGACTGGAGCTTCCCATGATCCAAGCAGGCGACCAATTGCCGGGCGGTACCTTGTATGAGTTCATCGAGGTGGAGGGCGAGGGCTGTAGCCTTGGCCCCAACGCTTTCGACATCGCGCAGAGCACGGCTGGCAAAACCATCGCCATCTTTGGTTTGCCCGGCGCGTTCACGCCCACATGCTCGGCCAAACACGCACCGGGTTTCATCGAGGCCTATGACGATTTCAAGGCCGCTGGCGTGGACGAAATCTGGTGCATCTCCGTTAACGACGCCTTCGTGATGGGCGCCTGGGGCCGCGAGCTGCATGCCACTGGCAAGGTGCGCATGATGGCCGACGGCAGCGCGGAGTTTGCCAAGGCCACCGGCCTGGTGCTGGACTTGAGCGCCAAGGGTCTGGGCATGCGCTCGGGGCGTTTCTCCATGTTGGTCAAAGACGGCGTGGTGACGCAGCTCAACGATGAGAAAGGCGGCGGCTACGAGGTCAGCGATGCCCAGACCCTGCTCAAGCAGGCCCAGCAGGGCTGAAGCACTCATCGGTCCACGGGTCATGGTGCTTTGTCAGCCAAGTCCCACAAGCAATGGAGACAACGCCCACTGGTCAGCGCTCCTGGGCTCGGCGATGATGAGGGCATGCAAGGCGGCGATTGACCGCCTTGCTCTCAGCAGTTATCAAAGGAATCGCCATGAATGCCACTCGAATCGTCGGGATCTTGATGATCGTCCTGGGCGCCATCGCTCTGGCGATCGGCAGCTTCAGCTACACCAAGTCCACCCATGAAGCCAATCTGGGGCCGATCTCCTTGTCCGTGGACGAAAAAGAAAATGTCTTCATCCCACCTTGGGCCAGCGTGGTCTTCATCGTGGTGGGTGGGGCCCTCGTGGCGGTCGGCGGCAACAAACGCGGCTGATTCGCCTTGAGGTCATGAACCAGCTCAGCGCAGATGTCCTGAGCGGTTGACCACACTGGCCTCCACCTCCGGGCGCATGCCAAGCATGAAGCCCAGTTCCGCCACGACGAACAAGGGGCCGATCAAGAGCCCCACCAAGTCGTCCAAGAAGGCAGGCTTGCGACCCTCGTAGTAGTGGCCCAGGAACTGGAACACCCAGCCGACCACGAACAGACCCAGGGCCGTGACCCACCATGCAGGCGCTGCCATGGAAACCAGCCCGTGGGCCATCAGGCAGGCCATGGTCAGGACCAGCGTCATGACCAAGCCATAGCGCAGGTCCAGGCGCAGGTAGTAAAGGCCCATCAGCACACTGGCCAATGCCGCCATCGACACGCTGGCTTCATGGCCGGCCGCTCCGGGCAACACGCCCTCCCAGATCACCCACCGGGACAAGGCCGTCGCGATCGCGAGCACGATCAAGGGAATGCCCAGCACATGCGTCCAGACGTTGCGGTGATCACGGTGGTAGCTGGCGTATTGGGCCAAGTGGTCGGTGAGGGACTTCATGTCGCCCATCTTAGTCAGGCGCGATTGGCCTTGTTGTCGCCTGGATGACGTTTGACGCCAGAGGATTCCCTAGGCCCTGTGCTGCCCATCCGAAAATCGGCCATTTTTCCTAAGGGGTGGACACAGGGTCCAGTTTTGGCGCATGGCGGGCTGTTTCCAGGCCTTGATTCCCGGATAGGGCGTGGCCGGTATCGCCAATACTGTTCGGAGGTGGCGCATCGGGCGCCGGCTGGAGGCTGCTCATGAGGACATGTATGACGAGGGATCAAGGCTGGATCCGTACAGGCCCATGGCTCGTGGCCATGGCGATGATGGCGGGCTGCACCCAGATGGAAACACGCTTGGTCTCCCCCGATCCGGCCCACCCGGTGTACGAACTGCGCGGGCGTGACCTGGCCGGCCTGAATCAGGAGGCTGCGCGCCTGTGCCCCAAGGGCTACGAGGTACTGCGCCAGTGGCAGCATGCGCAGCGCGTGGAGGCCCCCGACCTGGCGCCTGTGCAGAAATACTGGAACCGCGCCACGGCTGTCTTCGACGAAGACGACAACCAGGCCCAGATGGCGATCGCCTGCAAAAGCCCGGCTTGAGCGGAACAGGACAAGCCACGAACAAAAACGGCGGGCGGGGCACCATTGCTGCCTACACTCTCGCCCATGCGCATTGAAGAAATCCGCCAGCGCCTGCGCGCGCTGGGTGCCAGCCCTTGTCATGAACAGCGCGTGCTGCGCCAATGGGCCCAGGCACGTCCCCAGGACGCCGGTCGCCGTCGACCGGAAAACTTCCTGCCCCTGACGGTGCGCGAAGCCTTGCCCGAGTTGGCCGCGCAATGGGCCGCGTTGGCCACGCTCCAATCCCGCCATGACGATGCCGATGGCTCGGCTCGCCTGTTGGTGACCTTGGCCGATGGCCAGGCGGTTGAGAGCGTGCTCTTGCCCCGCGACGGGCTGTGCGTGTCCACCCAAGTGGGGTGCGCGGTCGGTTGTGTGTTCTGCATGACCGGGCGCGACGGCCTGCTGCGCCAGTTGGGCAGTGCCGAAATCGTCGCCCAGGTGGCCTTGGCGCGCACCTTGCGGCCGGTCAAGAAGGTGGTGTTCATGGGCATGGGCGAGCCTTCCCACAACCTGGACAACGTCATGGAGGCCATCGACCTGCTGGGCACCGGGGGCAACATCGGGCACAAGAACCTGGTGTTCTCGACGGTGGGCGATGTGCGGGTGTTTGAGCGCCTGCCGCTGGGCGAGGTCAAGCCCGCGCTGGCCCTGTCGCTGCATTCGACCAAAGCCGAGCTGCGGGCCCAGTTGATGCCCAGGGCACCGCGCCTGGACCCGGTGGATCTGGTGGCCATGGGCGAGGACTATGCCCGCCGCACCGGCTACCCCATCCAGTATCAGTGGACCTTGCTGGAGGGCATCAACGACACCGAGGAAGAGCTCGACGGCATCGTGGCGCTGCTCAAGGGCAAGTACGCCTTGATGAACATGATCCCCTATAACAGCGTACCCGACTTGCCGTATCGACGGCCCGATTGGGAGAAGGCTGCGGGTATCGCCCGATCACTGCACCGGCGCGGCGTGTTGACCAAGCTGCGCCATTCTGCTGGGCAGGAGGTCGATGGTGGATGTGGCCAGTTGCGCGCACGCGCGAGCGACGCCCGCCCACGTCGGGTGGTGCCCATCCAGGCGGCCTGAGCTGGCGAGCAGTTCGTCGCGTCGGATGCCCGCTTGTGCCGGATTTTGACCCGAACGCGGGGCCGGGCTTCACAGGGACACGCCGCTCGTGCTACATTTCCAGGCATGAACATGGCGCGTTTTTATTTTTGGCACTTTGAACTCCCGCTGATCACCGGCGCAGGAGTGGCCAACGCTTGACGCAGCCACACGACTTCCTGAAAACCGCCGGAACCCCCGGCGGTTTTTTTTCGACCTGAACCTCCTGTCTACCCGACTGTTCCTTCAAAGAGAGAAAACGATGAGCCCATCCAGCGCATCAGCCGGTTACGAGCCCCCCGCCGACCGCACCTCCATGACCGATGACGAGCGCATCCGCAACGTGACGCCCCTGCCGCCACCCGAGCACCTGATCCGCTTCTTCCCGATCCGTGGCACCCCGGTCGAGACCTTGGTCTCTGGCACCCGCCAGGCCATCCGCCAGATCGTGAGCGGCCAGGACGACCGCCTGCTGGTCATCATCGGCCCCTGCTCCATCCACGACACGGCCGCGGCCATGGACTACGCGCGCAAGTTGCTGCCCCAGCGCGAACAGTTCGCCGACACGCTGGAAGTGGTCATGCGCGTCTACTTCGAAAAGCCTCGCACCACGGTCGGCTGGAAGGGCCTGATCAACGACCCGTACCTGGACGAGAGTTTCAAGATCGACGAAGGCCTGCGCATGGCGCGCCACCTGCTGGTCGAGATCAACCGCCTGGGCATGCCGGCTGGCAGCGAGTTCCTGGATGTGATCTCGCCGCAGTACATCGGTGACTTGATCAGCTGGGGCGCCATCGGTGCACGCACGACCGAGAGCCAGGTCCACCGCGAGCTCTCCTCGGGCATCAGCGCGCCGATTGGCTTCAAGAACGGCACGGACGGCAACATCAAGATCGCCACGGACGCCATCCAGGCGGCCGCCCGTCCGCACCACTTCCTGTCGGTGCACAAGAACGGCCAAGTCGCCATCGTGGAGACAACCGGCAACCCCGACTGCCACGTCATCCTGCGCGGTGGCAAGGCGCCCAATTACGACGCCGCCAGTGTCGATGCGGCCTGCAAGGACCTGGAAGCGGCCAAGCTGCATCCCTCGCTGATGGTGGATTTCTCACACGCCAACAGCTCCAAGCAGCACGAGCGTCAGGTGGTGGTGGCCAAGGACATCGCCGAGCAGGTCTCGGGCGGTTCCACCAAGGTCTTTGGCGTGATGGTCGAGAGCCACCTGTGTGCTGGCGCGCAGAAGTTCACGCCTGGCAAGGATGACCCGAGCAAGCTGGTCTACGGCCAGAGCATCACGGACGCCTGCATCGGCTGGGACCACACCCAGGAAGTGTTGCAGATCCTCAGTGATGCGGTCAAGACGCGTCGGCAATCACGTTGACAGCGCTTGCAAGTGCTGGGAACATCCCTCTTAAGGGGGGGTTTCCTGCCCTTGTCGGCTGGGCGTTGCTTGCGGTACGTTAGTACCCCATGCCCAGTCCATCGCGTTCACTGTCCGTTTTATTGATTGATGACCATGCCTTGTTCCGCACGGGCCTGCGCCTGTTGCTGGCCGATCATTGGCCAGACGCCATCCTGCACGAGGCCGTGACGGTGGAATCGGCCCTGGACATCCAAGACTTGCAGCCCGACCTGGTGCTGCTGGACATGAACCTGCCTGGCGTGCCGGGCTTGTCGGGTCTGCCGATGCTGCGGGCTCGTTTTGGCGATGCGCCCATCGTGATCGTTTCGGCCCAGGATGACGACGTCGCCGTGCAGGCGGCCAGGGACCGGGGCGTGTGGGGGTTTTTGAGCAAAACCGCGCCGCCCGATCAACTGGTTGAGGCGCTGCGCCAGGTCTCTCGAGGCTTGCCAGCCTGGATTCGCTCCAGCACCTGCAGCAGCATGGCCGATGCCTCCAATGACGATGACCTTGGTCAAGATGGTGTGTGGCGGCCTTCTCAGATGCAGCGTCGCATCCTCGCGCTGCTGGGCTCGCACCGCTCCAACAAAGCTTTGGCGCGGGCCTTGTCGCTCAGCGAGAACCAGGCTAGAGCCGAGGTGTCGGTGCTGATGGAGCGCCTGGGTGTGATCAGCCGCGATGCCGCCCATCAAGTGGCGCGCCAGCAGGGCTGGATCCAGGATGACACGGCCTTGTCCAGCGGGAGCCTGAGTGCTTCGTGACCTGCTACGCCGGGCCTTTGTGCCCGACGAATCCCGCTACCTCCAGTCACAGATTGAACTGATCCGGCGCAATTTGCCGTTGGTGATGGTCTGCTCGCTGATCGCCGCCGTGGTCGTTGGCGGCGAGTATTACGCGCTGACCTGGAAAGCCAATATTTTCTGGTGGAGTGCCTGGATCGTCTTGTGCAGCCTGTGCGGCCTGTGGCTGCGGCGCGGGCCCGCCGTGCTGGACGAGGCCCAGCTCAGACAGACATTGTTCCGCCTGCGCCTGCTGGCCTTTTCCATTGGCATCGGCTGGGGCGTGATGGTGCTGGTGTTCATGCAGACGGGTGATCCCTACACCACCTGCCTGGTGCTGTCGGCAGCCGCTGGCGCCAATGCGGGCGGCATGATGCTGTTCGCGCCCGTGTGGCCGCTGTCCATCCTCTTCGTGCTGTTGACGGCGCCGCCGGCGGCCATCGTGCTGCTGTCCAACTGGACTTTCCACCTGGACGTGATCATGGGCTCGGCCTCAGCGCTGTACACGGTTTTCATGGCGGCTTACTCCTATCAGTCGGCTCGCTCGGTGCGCGATTCCATCGACCTGCGCTTCGAAAACGACGAACTGGTGGGCCTGCTGCGGGACCAGTCCCAGCGCGCCCTGCATGCGCGCCAAGTGGCTGAAGACGCCCTGCGCGAGGCCGAAGAGGCCAACCACGCCAAGGTGATCTTCCTGGCTGCGGCCAGCCACGACCTGCGCCAGCCTTTGCATGCGCTGGGCCTGTTCGCCAATGCCTTGAGCCGCACCAACCTGACCACGCGCCAGCAGTCCTTGCTGTCGCAGATCGATGCTTCTGGTGATGCCGCTCGGGACATGCTGGGCACCTTGCTGGATTTCTCCAAGGTCGATGCCGGTGTGATCACGCCCAAGATGCAGCCCTTTGCGCTGCAACCCTTGCTGCACCGCCTGGAGCAGGAGTTTGCGCCGCAGGCCGTGGAGCTCGGGCTGGTCTACCGCACCCACGACACGCGCTGCGTCGTCCATGCCGATGCATCGCTGGTCGAGCGCATTGTGCGCAATTTCATCAGCAACGCCCTGCGCTACACCGAGAAGGGCGGCATCCTGGTCGGCGTGCGTCGCCGAGGCGGCCATGCGGTGGTGGAGGTGTGGGACTCCGGCATGGGCATCCCGGCCCACCATCACCGGGCCGTGTTCCGCGAGTTCCATCAACTGGGCAATCCCGAGCGTGATCGGCGCAAAGGCCTGGGCCTGGGTCTGGCCATTGTCGAGGGGCTGGCGCGCGCCATGAATGTGGACATCGGCCTGGCCTCGACGCCGGGGCGCGGTTCGGTGTTCCGTGTGAGCCTGCCACTGAGCCAGGAGGCGGTGATCGAGGTCGCACCGGTGGCCGCCACGGTGACGGATCTGACCGGCACGCGCGTGCTGGTGATCGATGACGATGAAACGGTGCGGGCCGCCATGGCCGAGCTGTTCACGAGCTGGGGGGCCTGGTGCGAGGTGGTTGAATCGGCCGATGAAGCCGTCACCATGATGCAGCGTTTCACCCCTCAGGTGGTGGTGGCCGACTACCGATTGCGCAGCCACCGCAACGGCCACGAGGCCATCGAGCTGGTGCGCAGCCATGCCAAGCGCCATGTGCCAGCCGTGCTGGTGACCGGGGACACCGCGGCCGACCGCATCCGCGAGGCGCAGGCCACCGGGGTAACCTTGTTGCACAAGCCCGTGCCGGCCGCCCAGCTCTACCAGGTGCTGTCGGAGTTGCTGGCCAATGAGCCGCCCGTGACGCTACCCCTTACGCAGCCTTTGGACCAGCCGGTGGCCGACGGGCCTGCATCAGCAGCAGGCTGAGCGCCAGCAGGCCCAGCCACCAGGCCTGGCCGCTCACGCCCCAGTGGTCCAGCATCCAGCCGCTGGCCACCGGCCCCAGCGCACCACCGGCCGTGTAGCCGGCGATCATGGCCGAGGTGCCCGCCAAGGCCGAGGTGTCGGCAAAATCATGGGCCACGGCGATCATGCTCAAGGTGTAGAGCGCGCCGCCTACTGAGCCCCAGGCGCCCGCGCACAGCCACATCAGCCAGGGGTATTGGCCCACTTGCGAAAAAGCCAGGGCGCTGAGCACCAGCACGGCCGCCCCGATCAGGAACAGGCGCTGCAAGGGCAGCCGATCGGCCAGCCAGCCCACGGGGTATTGCAGGACGAAGCTGCCCATGCCCAGGGCGCCAGCGATCGAGGTGGCCGCAGCCAGCGTCAGCCCCATCTGCGAGCCATAGGCCGTGGTGACCGAGCTCAGCCCGACCTCGTAGACCCCGCCGACGATGGCGGCCCAGACCAGGGCTGGCCGGAACCGGAAGGCGTGCCACAAGCTCATGTGGGCCTGGCCCTCGTGCGAGGCGCGCAGGCGCTTGAGCACGGGCGCCAGGCTGAGCACCAGCCCGCAGGCCAGCCCGGCCGAGGCCAGCACATTGGCCAGGAAAGGATCGAGCCGCAGCAGGCCCGGTAGCATCGGCCCCAAAGCCATGGAGCCGCCGAGGACGGTCTGGTAGAGCCCCGTCAGGCGACCCCGGTGCGTGGGCGCGACGTTGTGCGCAATGAGCGCCTCCGTGGCGTTCCAGGCGGCGGCCGCGCCCACGCCAGACATCAGGCTGAAGACGCACCACCAGCTGTATTGGTCGGTGACCATGTAGCCCAGGCTGGCGATGACTTCGAGCAGCAGTCCCAGGCGGTAAGCCTGGCCCACGCCCACGCGAGCGAACACCCACGGCACCACGGGCACCAGGGCGGCGATGCTGATGAAAGACAGCATGGCAAACGCACCAATGGCTGTGCTGCTGGCGCCTGCGGTTTGCAAGCGCACGGCCAGCACCGGGTTGAGCAGGGAGTAGCTCAGCACCACCAGTGTGGTGCCCAGCATCACGCGCCACAGGCCGGCCGGCAGCGTCAATCGGTCGGGGGTGTTGCTCAGCTCAGCCATCCTCGGCGGTGGAAGTACCACATGGGCACCAGTGCGCTCGCGATCATCATGGCCACGGTGTACGGATAGCTCCAATTGCCCAGGAAGATCAGCTCGGGGAACTTCAAGTTCATGCCGTAGACGCTGGCGATCAGCGTGGGCGGCAGCAGGGCCACCGAGGCCACCGAGAAGATCTTGATGATCTTGTTTTGGTTGATGTTGATGAAGCCGACCACGGCATCCATCAGGAAGTTGATCTTGTCGAACAGGAAGGCCGTGTGGCTGTCCAGCGAATCGATGTCGCGCAGAATCTGGCGAGCCTCTTCGAACTGCTCGGCGCTCAGCATGCGGGCGCGCATCATGAAGCTCAGGGCGCGGCGCGTGTCCATCACGTTGCGCCGGATGCGGCCATTCAAGTCTTCCTGGCGGGCAATCGCCGCCAGCGCCAGGGCGGCGTCCTGGTCGTTCACGGTGTTCTTGAGCACGCGCGCACTGACCTTCTCCAGGTCGTCGTAGATGCCCTCCAGCGTGTCGGCCGAGTACTCCGCATCGGCGTCGTACAGCTTGAGCAGCACGTCCTTGGCGTCCTCGATCAGGGCGGGGATGCGGCGTGCGCGCATGCGCAGCAAGCGGAAGACGGGCAGGTCCTCGCGGTGGATCGAGAACAGCACGTTGTGGTGCAGGATGAAGGCCACGCGGACGTTGCGCGGGGCGTCCAGGTCGTCGATCAAGAAGTCGGAGCGGATGTGGATGGCGCCGTCTTCTTCGTAGAAGCGGGCGGATTCTTCCAGGTCGTCGTCGATGATGTCCTGGGGAATGACCAGGCCAAAGCGCACGGCGATCCAGCCCTTTTCCTGAGGGCTGGGATCTTCCAGGTCGACCCAGACCGGGTTGACCTCGGGCAGGTCATCGAGGCTGTCGATTTCTTCCTGGAAAAGCCGGCCATTGGCCAGCGTGAAGACGTTGAGCATGAAAACTCCAGCATGGAAGCAACGGGATCATGGGCCCGGGTTGCTCACGGTATCGAGGCGAGAGGGGGTGATGGTGCCGCCCCCTCCCGCGCCAGGCTGGTCAAGCCATGGATGATGGCTTGGGCCTGTTCTATCGAGGGCCATGTTGCGAAAAACCGCAGTCATGGTGCCACTCAATGGCTGGAGTGGGCGGTCACCTGGGGTGACTGTCCAAGGTGAAAGCTCCAAATCTGATGGTCTCTCATTATGGCCCGCGCATGCATGACCACCCGGCACAAACATAGCAAATTTTCCGTTCACCTGCGGGGTGACACCACCCTGGGTGGTTGATACATTTTGGATTTGAGACATTGACAACATGAGTGCCTACATCGATTCGGTGTGCGGTGTCAGGGGGACAAACGAGATGTTGAAGGGTCAAAAATTTTCGCCGCGGAGGGGTCGATGAACACATCATTGCGAGTCGTTTTGAGCACCAGAGGTTCCCACGGGGACATCGTGCCTTTCCTGAGCGTGGCCAAACACCTTCAAGCGATGGGGCACCGTCCGGTGTTGGCCACCTGCCGCTCCTTCGCGGCTCTGGCGGCCCAACATGGGGTGCCCTTTGCGCCCGTGGCGCCTCACCTGGATGAGATCTGCCGTGACCTGTGTCTGAGCCCCGAACAAGTGGCCGCGCGCAGCATGGACCCCTGGCGCAGCGGACGCTTCATCCGCGAGCACACCATCCAGCCCTATTTCGACCGCATCTTCCATGACCTGCAGGCCGTCTGTGAAGGCGCCGACGTGATCATGGCCAACCCCATGACCGCACCCTGGGCCGCCCTGGTGGCCGAGTCGCAAGGCATCACCTGGTACACCCTGGCGGTCAATTGCGCGCCCTTGCTGGTGCGGTCGGCCCAGGAGCCGCCGGTGCTGCCGGGTTTCCCGCTCAAGCCGCTGGTGCGCCTGTTGGGTCCGCGCCTGTACCGATCCCTGATCAAGCGGGCCGCCGAAGGCTCGCGGCGCCCTTTGCGCTTTTTGGACGACAAGGCGCGCGAGTTGGGACTGTACGATCGTGCGCAGCACCCGATCCTGGACCGTACTTTCTCGGCCGCAGGTGTGATGGCCTTGGTGCCACCCCAGTTCGTGGGTCGGCGCGTGCCCGATGACCTGGGCTTGCCCGAGCTCAAGTTCCTGGGCTTCAATTGGTTCGACCCGGCGGCGGGCAAGCCGCTGGATGAGCGGTTGCGCCAGTTCCTTGATGCGGGGCCGCCGCCGCTGCTCTTCACCCTGGGCACCTCGGTCATCTGCCAAGCGCCGGATGTGTACGCCCGTTGGTCGACGATCTGTGCGCGGATCGGCCAACGCGCCGTTTTCATCGGCCCGGCCGATTCGCTGGGGGACAAGGTGCCTGATGGCCAGATCGTGCTGCCGTGGGTGTCCCTGCCGGCCGTGCTGCCGCGCTGCCAGGCCGTGATCAACGCCGGTGGTGTGGGCGTGTGTGCCCAGGTGCTGGCCGCTGGCATCCCGCAACTGGTGGTGCCCTTTGCCTACGATCAGCCCGACAACGCCATGCGCTTGCGGCGGATGGGCGCAGCCCTGGTGCTCAAGCCGGCCAAGGCCCGGGGCGAGTTGATGGCCAATGCCTTGTTGCGGCTGTGCGAGGACGAGGTGCTGCGTGCCCGTGCGCGCGCGTTGGTGGCGCAGCTCAACCCGGTGTGCGGCACCCTGGCGGCCGCCACGGTCATCCACGAACGCCATGCGGCGACCCGGGAAATGGCCTTCGTGGCGTGAGGTCCGCGCTCTGATAGAGTCCCTGCGCGCAGGTGCCGTGAGTTGCGGCTGTTCCTGTGTTTGGAGACCCTCATCACATGACGCCTGGCTCTGGCAAAAAAGTGGTCCTCGCGACCCGCGGCACCTTTGGTGACGCCATCCCTTTCGTGGGCATCGGCAAGCAGTTGCTGGCGATGGGGCACCGGCCCGTGCTGGCCTCTGCCCGCGAGTACGAGCCACTGGCCCGCGAACATGGCCTGGACTGGGCGCCCATGGCCCCGCACTTCGACCAGTACGTCAAGGACTTAGGGCTGGACAAGGCGGCCATCCTCAAGAAGGCCTTCAAGCCGCTGATCGGCGGCAAGTTCGTGGCCGACAAGCTGGTCAAGCCTTACCTGGAACAGTCATATGCCGAACTGGGCGCCGCGCTGGAGGGCGCCAGCCTGTTGATCTCGGGGCCAACGGTGTCCTGGGCGCGCATCATTGCGCACGAGAAGCAGGTGCCTTGGCGCTCGGTGATGCTGCAAAGCCTGCCGCTGGGCGCGATGTCGGCGCAGGATCCCGCGCACATGCCCTTCGTGCCGGTGCACAAGATGCGTGATTGGCTGGGTGAAGACCGCTACCGCGCCGTGTTCGGCTGGCTGCGCAACGTGGGCCGGCCCTTCCTGGGCACGCTGGACGACCGCGCCAAGCTGGCGGGCTGCTATGACCCGGCGATCAACCCGATCTTCGAGGGCACCTTCTCGCCGCGCGGCACCATCGTCATGATCCCGACGCAGATGATGCGCAACCCCTTGCCCACCGACCTGCCGGGGCCGGTGAAGTACGCGGGCTTCAGCTTCTTCGATGGCGGCACCAAGCCCCTGTCGCCCGAGCTGGAGGCCTTCCTGGCCAAGGGCGAACCGCCAGTGGTGTTCAGCCTCGGGTCGGGCGCTGTCGGCAACGCGGCAGATTATTACCAGCACTGGTCAAGGCTGTGCAGCGAGCTGGGTCTGCGGGCCCTGTTCCTGACCGCCGATCACGACCTGGGCAAAACCTTCCCGGACACGCAGATGCTGGTGCCCTGGGTGTCGGTGTCGGCGCTGTTCCCCCGCGCCAAGGCGGTGGTGAGCGCCGGTGGCATCGGCATGTGCGGGCACGTGGTGCGCGCCGGTGTGCCGCAAATCATCGTGCCTTTCAACTTTGACCAGCCCGACAACGCGGCCCGATTGGCGCGCCTGGGTGTGTGCCTGCCGGTGCCGCCGTCCAAATCGCGCGGGCCGGTGATGGCCGCGGCGCTGAAGCAGCTGGTGAGCGATGAAGCCATGCATGAACGCGCCCGGCGGCTCAAGGGTGAGATCAACCAGGTGTGCGGCACGGTGACGGCGGCCAAGTGGCTGGATGCCGACCTTCGCGGGGTGCCCGAAGAGGGCTGAGGCGCGCGCCATGACCCTGTCCCGGCTGGACCTCAACCTGTTCCGGGTGCTCGATGCAGTCTATGCACAGGGCGGCATCTCGGCGGCGGCGCGCCATTTGCACCTGAGCCAGAGCGCGGTCAGCCATGCCCTGGCCCGGCTGCGCCAGCAATGGGGCGACGAGCTTTTCGTGCGCCACGGCAACGCCATGGTCCCGACCGAGCTGACGCGTCGCGTCATCCTCGATGTGCAGGCGCACCTCCGTGGGCTGGCGCATTGCTGGGCCCAGGCCGATCACTTCGACCCTTTGAGCCTGGAGATGATGGTGCGGGTGGGCATGCGCGACGTGCTCGAAGCCATGACCTTGCCGCCACTCATGGCCCACCTGGGCCAGGTGGCGCCCGGGGTGCAATTGGCCAGCGTGCGGGTGCCGCGCGAGGCGCTGTCGCGTTCGCTCAGCCTGGGTGAGGTCGATCTGGTGATCGATCGTCAGCGCCGCGTCGAGGTCGACATCCAAGGTGAATTCGTGGCCCACGAAAGCCTGGCCGTGGTGCTGCGGCAGGGGCATCCCGTGTTGGCATCGGGCCTGAATGTGGGCGCCTACTTTCAATGCAGGCATTTGCTGGTCACGCAACGGGCAGACCAACTGGACCCGCTGCAATCGGTCTGGTCGGCCATGGGGCTGGGCCAGCGTCAGATCGCATTGCGTTGCCAGCATTACTTCTCGGCCGCCCATGTGGCGGTGCACAGCGATGCCTTGCTGACGCTGCCGCGCACCTTCGCCCAGCAACTGTGCCGGTCACTGCCGCTGGTGATGCTGGACCTGCCCGTGGTTTTGCCGCCGCTGGCCATCTGGATGTATTGGCACGCCGACCGCGAGCACGACCCGGTGCATCGCTGGCTGCGACGGCAGGTGCAGGCTGAGGCGATGAAGGGCATCGCCGTGGCGTGACGGTAGTCAGGTTAGTCATGCATTCCATGCATGACTTGTGATGAAAATTCACCACTGGCTGCACAACCCTGGGCGGCGTACGATGGCGGCCAATCCCCACAGACAATCGAAGCCCGACAGGAGCCAGCCATGGATTTCAAGCCCAGCGACCGAGCCCGCCAGACCGCAGAGAAGGTTCGTGCCTTCGTCAAGGAACACATTGAGCCTATCGAGGCGCAGCACTGGCAGGAGATCCTGGGCCAGCACAACGGGGGTGACTGGAAGAAGTGGACCATCCCGCCCCGCGTGGAAGCCCTCAAGGCCAAGGCTCGTGAGCAGGGCCTGTGGAACCTCTTCATGCCCGACCCCGAGTTGGGCGCCGGCCTAAGCGTGCTGGAGTACGCCTTCAGCTGCGAAGAAACTGGCCGCAGCATGATGGCGCCGGAGATCTTCAACTGCGCCGCGCCCGACACCGGCAACATGGAAGTGCTCTGGAAATACGGCACGCCGGATCAGAAGAAGCAATGGCTGACGCCACTGCTGGCCGGCGAAATCCGTTCGGTGTTTTTCATGACCGAACCCGAAGTCGCCTCGTCGGACGCGACCAACATGCAGGCGACCGCCATCATCGAAGGCGAGGAGATCGTGCTCAACGGCAAGAAGTGGTGGTCCTCCGGCGTGGGCGATCCGCGCTGCGCCATCGGCATCTTCATGGCGCTGACGGCCAACCCCGACGCTGGCCGCCATGGCCAGCACTCCATGGTGCTGGTGCCCATGAACACGCCGGGTGTCGAGATCAAGCGCATGCTGCCGGTCTTTGGCGAGTACGACGAGCCGCACGGCCATGGCGAGGTCCACTTCACCAATGTGCGCGTGCCAATCGCCAACTTCATCGCCGGGCCGGGCAAGGGTTTCGAGATCGCGCAAGGCCGTTTGGGCCCGGGCCGCATCCACCACTGCATGCGCATGCTGGGCGCCGCCGAGAAATCGCTGGAGCTGGCCATCAAGCGCGGCCTGGACCGTGTCGCCTTCAAGAAGCAGTTGATCAACCTGGGTGGCAACCGAGAGCGCATCGCCGAATGCCGTCTGGCCATCGACCAGGCGCGCCTGCTGACCTTGCAAGCGGCCTGGAAGATCGACAACCTGGGCGTGATGGCCGCGCTGACCGACATCTCAGCGATCAAGGTGGTGGCGCCCAACGTGCTGCAAAGCGTGGTGGACTTCGCCATCCAGATCCACGGCGGCATGGGCGTCTCGCACGACACACCGCTGACGGCCTTCTTCAACCAGGCCCGCTCGCTGCGCCTGGCCGACGGCCCCGATGAAGTCCACAAGGGCATGATCGCCCGCCTCGAGCTCATGAAATACGGCGTGATGAAGTGATGGCGAGCACCGCAGCAGCAAGCACGACAAGCGACAAGGCCTCGGTCGAGGACAAGGGTGGCGAGGTCCGCGCGGGTGAGGAACTGAACGCGGCGGCCGTTGACGCCTGGCTCAAGGGCCTGCAACCGGCCCTGC
>CANBUA010000038.1 GCA_947372535.1 Burkholderiales bacterium | reverse complement strand
CGCTGAGGACGCGCCAGAGGCCGACCATGGTCCACAGGACATGCCCAAGAAAACCTGGGTCTTCACCTCGGCCACGCTGGCTGTGCGCCAGGACTTCAGCCACTTCCAGGAGGCCTTGGGCCTGGGCGATGCGCAATGCCAGGCCTGGTCCAGCCCCTATGACTACCCGGCCCAGGCGATGCTCTACGTGCCGCGTGAGTTGCCTGCGCCCAATGCCCCGCACTTCACCGATGCCGTCGTGGATGCAGCCCTGCCCCTGATCGTGGCCAACGAGGGCCGGGCATTCCTGCTGTGCACCAGCCACCGCGCCGTGCAGCGTGCGGCCGAGCGACTGCGCCAACGCATCGAGGCTGAGGGCCTGAACCTCAAGGTGCTGATGCAGGGCGATGCGCCCAGGCCCATGCTGCTGGACGATTTCCGCCGCATCCGCCGAGCGGTGCTGGTGGGCAGCCACAGCTTTTGGGAAGGCATCGACGTCAAGGGCGATGCCTTGACGCTGGTCATCATCGACAAGCTGCCCTTCGCGCCGCCTGACGATCCGGTGCTGGCCAAGCGCCTGGAGTTGCTGGAGCAACGCGGCGGCAACCCTTTCATGGAGCACCAGGTGCCGCAGGCCATCATCGCGCTCAAACAGGGTGCAGGCCGCCTGATCCGCAGCGAGACCGACCGCGGCGTGCTCATGATTTGCGACACCCGCCTGATCGACAAGCCCTACGGCCGGCGCATCTGGCAGAGCCTGCCGCCGATGCGCCGCAGCCGGCTGCAAGATGAGGCCATCGAGTTCCTCAACCACATCAAGGAAGAAGAACAGACCTGACCGCCCAACGATGCCTGGCCTTGCAGCATCTGTTGTTTGAAGACCTTGGCAGGCTGGGTGATGTACCACCGAACAAGGTGCTGGGCTTGCAATACCATTTCGAGGCGCAAGCCCGCGCTTTGCCGCGCCAATGAACCGCCACCAAACACCGGGCTTGAGGGGGAAACCAGTGCCACGGACGCAGGCATTTCATGATTGAATCCCAACCCGCGAGGCCAGCTTTTCAAGGCCCGTTGCGATGACGTCATGCAAACCAAATACATCTTCCAGGGATTCGGCGCTTTGATCCTGGCCAGCGCTTTGTGGCACTACGTGGGCGCAGACATGGTGCGCGCCTGGCGGCAACCCGTTCACCCACCGGTGGCCAAGGTCAAATTCCAAAATGATGGGCCCACCATTGAGGCGGCCGTGCCCATTGTTCCTTTCAGCTCGGCCCCCAAAAACATCCCAATGCCCGTGTCAGGCGCGCGCAAATGCCGCAGGGGCAGCACTGTGTTTTACACGGACCGTGATTGCCCAAGTGGCGCCAAAGAACATGAAATTGCGGGCGGCTCGATCACGGTGGTCAAGGGACAGCGCCCCAGCACCTCGAGCATTCAGGACACGCCCCGGCCCACGGTGCGCGACATGCTGGGCACGCCTAACGACAACAACATCATGGAAAAACGCATCGACCGGGTGGTGAATCGTTGACCTGACGCAGCGATTCATCTGCATACATGACGCCTCCATAAGCCATTACGATGGCTGATGGTTGTGACCTCGTGCCGCGAGTTCCAAAGGCTAAAGCACCCAGTGCATTTCACAGACGTTGAGGAACCCGGCATGAGCCATGCAGACCTGACCCGATTCGCTCAGCTTGAATTCAACACCGCTGCGGTCGAGCTGACCAAACTCTCGCCTCAGGAGGCACAGATTCGCTGTTATGGCCGCCTGGATGAGGCCATGCGCCAAGCAACGCTGTCAGCGACTGTGAGCGTGGCCTGTCGAGCAGGGTGCTCATATTGCTGTCACTACAAGATCGAGGCCAAACCGGTGGAGGTGCTGGCCCTCAAGCAGTACGTGGTGAATCACCTCAAGCCCGAGCAGATCAAACTGATCATGGCGCAGGCCAAGCACAACATCAAAGAAGCCAAAGGCCTTTCGCACAGCGAGCAGTTGCTGATCAACCAACGCTGCGCCTTTTTGCTGGACAACCAATGTTCGGTCTACCCGGCGCGCCCGTCCAACTGCCGCATCTACCATGCTGTCGAGGTGGAACCCTGTCAGCAGGCCTTCGAAGAGCCCACCTCGAACGCCACGCCCAGCATGATCGGGAACCTGAAAGACGCAGGCGGCGGCACGGCCGAAGGCTTTGAGCAAGCCACCAGGGCGCAGGGCATCGATACCCGTTTGTATGACCTCAGCACCGCATTCGTGGAGGCGATGCAGAACCCCACTGTCGCCAAACGACTGAAATCGGGCAAAAAAACCTTCGTCACCGCCAAGGTGATCGAGTAACTCAAGCCGCCGACTCGGAGCCCTCAGCTGGAGCTCATCTCCAGGTTGTCGATCAGGCGCGTCTTGCCCAGTCGGGCAGCCGCCAGGCTCACCAGCGGCTCCTGGCTGGCCAGGTCAGCATCGGAAGGTGCGCACAGATCGCGCTGGCGGCGCACCATCACGTAATCGGGCGCCCAACCTCGATCGGTCAAAGCCTGCATGGCTTGGGCCTCAATCAGTGCCAAGGCCGAGGCCGACAGATGGCCAGCTTGACGTGCGGACGAAAGTCGGTCGCGCACACCGCGCAAGGCCAGGCTCAACTGAACAGCTTCGGCACGCTCCTCCGCGCTCAGGTAGCCATTGCGCGAAGACAAGGCCAGGCCATCATCCGCACGCAGGGTCTCGCCGCCATGGATGGCGATGGGCAGGCCCATCTGCAGCACCATGTTGCGAATGACCATGAGCTGCTGGTAGTCCTTCTTGCCAAACACGGCGGCCTGAGGTTGCACGATGTTGAAGAGCTTGTGGACCACCGTGCACACGCCGGTGAAAAAACCAGGCCGGAAGGCACCTTCGAGGATATCGGCCAACTCGGTCGGCGGCAGCACCTTGTAGCCCTGCGGCTGAGGGTAGAGCTCGGCCTCGGAAGGCGCGAACAGCACGTCGCAACCAGCGGCTTCGAGCAGCGGCGCATCACGATCAAGCGTGCGCGGGTAGGTGTCGAAATCCTCATTGGGCCCGAACTGCAATCGGTTGACAAAGATGCTGGCCACCACGGGCGCACCGGTCGCGCCGGCAATGGCGCTGGCTTGCCGGATCAGCGCCAGGTGCCCTTCGTGCAGGTTGCCCATCGTGGGCACAAAAATGGGGGCCGATGGTGCAGCGCCCAGGTGAGCACGCAGCTCAACGATGGTGTGGATGACACGCATGATTCGATCAACTCCCGCGCTCAATAGCCGTGAATGCTTTCGTCAGGGAAACGCCCTGCCTTGACCTCGAGCACGAATCGGCTCACTGCATCACCGATGGAGCCGCCTTCGGCCATGAAATTGCGCACGAAACGCGGCAACTTGCCCCGTGTGATGTTGAGCATGTCGTGCAGTACCAGCACCTGGCCAGCCGTGGCCGTGCCCGCGCCGATGCCGATGGTGATCAGGCCCGGATTGTCAGCCTGCACCTGCGTGGCCACGCCCGAGGGCATGAGTTCGAGCACCATCATGGTGGCGCCGGCCTGGGCCAGCTCACTGGCATGACGACGCAAGGTGTCGGCGCCGGCCTGATCGCGGCCCTGGATGCGGAAACCGCCCAAGGCATGGACGCTTTGCGGCGTCAGGCCCAGGTGGGCGCACACGGGGATGCCGCGCTCGGTCAGGAAGTGAACGGTCTCGGCCGTCCAGCCGCCGCCTTCGAGCTTGACCATGTGGGCCCCAGCCTGCATGAGCGCCACACTGGAGCGCAAGGCCTGCTCGCGGCTGTCTTGGTAACTGCCAAATGGCAGATCGCCGATCAGCCAGGCATGTTTGTTGCCGCGCGCCACGCAACGGGTGTGATAGACGATGTCTTCCAGCGACACGGGCACCGTGCTCGAATGGCCCTGCACCAGCATGCCCAGCGAATCGCCGACCAGGATGGTGTCGACACCGCATTCGTCCAGCAGGCGGGCGAACATGGCCTCGTAGCAGGTGAGCATGGTGATTTTTTCACCGCGTGCATGCATCTCGCGCAGCCGGTGAAGGGTCATGGGCTTGCGAGCCGTCGCGGGGTCGATCGGGCCGGGTGCGGTCGTCATGGAATCGTAGGTCCTCAGCTTGGCGGTGCCCACCTGAGCAAGGTCAACCTCGACCCTGCCCGGCCAACTGCCGCCGGAAGTGGCGCGATTCTAGGCCGTGCCGCGGGTGGGCGTGCGGAAAACTCAGATATGGCCCTGGTCAGATCGGCATGAAGCCCAGGTCGAACACCCGTTCGATGAACCAGCCCGCTGCCACCAGCAAGGCCAACATCGAGCCCGCTGGCAACACTTGTCGGGTGTACCAGGTCCAGCGCCTCAGGATCAGCAACACCCCCATCGACGGCAGGACCACCAGCAACTGCCCGGTCTCGACGCCAAGGTTGAAGGCCAGCACGGCTTGTACGAAACCACTCATGGGCAAATTCATCTCGGTGAGCGCGCCAGCAAAGCCAAAGCCATGCACCAGGCCGAACAGGAAGGTGAACAGGTAACGCCGCCCTCGGAAGATCGGGTGGATGTTGTCGATGGCCGCCAACGCGATGGTCAGCGCAATGGCCGGCTCGATCAGCCGCGGCGAGATGCTGACCAGCTTGAGTGCGGCCAGCACCAGGGTGATCGAATGGGCCAGCGTGAACATGGTGACCGTCATGAGGACTGGGCCCATGGCCTGGTGCCAATGAGCCACCGGCCTCAGGCGCTCACGATGGCCGGCAGACGACGCCGGACGGTACAGAACGGCCGGCAACAACAGGCACAACAGGAAGAGGATATGGTCAGTGCCGATGAGGATGTGGTGGATGCCGTCACGCCACATCTGGACGAAAGTATTGAACCCTTCTGAAGGGCCTGCGACCGTGCCTTCTGGCTTGGCAGCCGACCGCGTGGACGGCTTCTGCTCAGGCGACTTGCCCACCATCCGCCCCACATCCAAGAGCTGGGGTGACGCGGGCTCGGCCGCCGATGCGGGCACCAATGGCGCGTCGCTGGCCACCCAGGTCAAGGACGTGGCGCCTGCCTCCGGGCTGAGCGAGATCAAGTTGGTCTGTGCGCCATGCACCTTGAGCAGCCCCCGGTGAGTCGGGTCTACGCCGCGCATCAGGCTGTAGCGGATCTCGTAGCGGCCACTCTGGCTCGGGCAATCGGCCCGCAAGTTCATCACGTAATAGGTGCCGTCGACGCGGCGCTCAAGTTGGGGCGGCAAGGCCTGCCCTTGCGCAGAACGCTCTGGTGTGAAAGTGCAGTTGCCGCCATCGGACGCCCCATTGGCGGAAACCGCGCGCATGGTCCAATGGCTGAGCAGGTAAGCCTCGATTTCGACCTGGTGCGCCTGAACCTCGCCCCAGGTGAGTCGCCCATCGTCATTGCTGTCCAGGGACGTCACGGCATCCAGGTCTCGCAAGGCCACGTCCCAACGCAGGCTCAACACGCCACCGTGTTGCGACAGGCTCAGGTACGCATCACTGGCCTTGTGGGCCCAGGCAGGCGACATGCTCGCCAAAGCCAGCAGGCAGGACAACAGCCAGCGTTTCATGGACGAACGCTCACAGATCGGCCAGGCGTGCATCGACGATCCCCGTGCCTTGTTGCAGGCGGTTCAACTCAGCCAGCGCCGTGCGTTGCGCTTTATCGCTGGTCTGCGCGCGAGCGACCTGCGCCATCAGCAGCCAATCGGCCGTTTCGCGCTGATGCGAGAGGTTCTGCCGAGCCAGGCTCAAGGCTTTCTCGGGCTGTCCCAGCACCTCCAAGGCGAAGCGGGCCTGTTCGCGAGCATGGACAAGACCGGACCCGGGGCGCGAGGCCGCCGCTTGCAAGCGAGCCTGCATCTCGCGGGACCAAGCTTTGGCTTGGGGGCTGGCCAGGCGATGCGCCGCGATCGACAGGCGCAGCAGCACCGCATCGGTCTTGTCCTGCCCTTGCAAAAGCGTCAAGGCTTCGGCCGGCTGCTGTTGCTGCAAAAGGAAATCAGCATAGGCCGTGAGCACGTAAGGACTGGCACCCAACGCCTGCGCACGCGCCCAGGCAGATCGGGCAGCCTCAGGCTGACCGGCACGTTCTTCCAGCTCGGCCAAGGTGGTCAGGAGCCACTGGCGTATCGCTACGCCATCAGCCCTCATGACAGCGGGCGACAACATCAACTGCTGCAAGCGCGAACGGGCTTGATCGTTTTGTCCCGTCAGTGACAGGTTCTCTGCCAGGCAAGCGCTGGCATGCAGGACCTGGCCGCTGTCGCCCACACGCTTGCACGCGGCATCGGATTCGGCATAACGGCCTTGCACACGCCGGATGGTGGCCAGGGTCAGCCAGGCCTGTGCGTGATTGGGGCTGCGTTGGGTGACGCGATCGAGCAAGGCCGCCGCGCCATCGAAATCATGGAGGTACTGGGCAACGGTGGCACGCATCATCAGCACCTCGACAGGCACCGATGAACCGGACGCCGGCCAGGCCGACAAGGCGCCCAAGGCCAGGCCCGCAAAACGCGCATCGCCCTGGGTTCTGGCCAAGGCCAGGTGGCCTTGCGCCACCTCGACCGCCAGGCTCGCATCGCGCGGACTGGCGGCCAAGGCTTGTCGCAGGCGACGCTGGGTCAGGCGATCACCCAACTGGGTGGCCAGCGTTTCAACCACCGTCTGATCAGAAGCAGGATGCACTGGCTCGGCGCGAACGCCGGCCAGTGCACCACCCACCAGAACGGCGGCCAAGAAAGATTGGACATGCCAACGCTTCATGGCCGCCATCCAGGTGTGGCTTGTGGTCACGTCGGCTCGTCAGCCGATGTCTCCATCGGCAGCTGGCTGTCCGGCGCAGGTGCCGGCGGCGTGAAATTGTCCAAGTCCACCGGCTCGGCCGGGGCCGACTGAGGTGGGGTGTTGGCAATGTCAGCCGTGTAAGCCACCAGCCCGGTGTCCGAGGCGGCCGCCGAGTTGGGCGGCACGTTCGGCGCGGGGCCGTCGTCACCACCGCAGGCGCTCAAACCGCCGATCAGAACCAGGGGCGCCAGCCAGGCCGCCTTCCAGCGAAGTGCTTGTTGCTTCATGGTGTGCTCCTGAGCCATCACTGTGCGCCAGGCACAGGGGTGTTGAGGTAGGGGAATGTGGTCAGCAAGGGCACGATCGCCTGGTCGACTGCGTCATGCAACTTGAGCGAAGTGTCGCCCAGCGGCACGTTGGCAGGCTTGCAATTGGCGCCCAAGTCCAGCGCGTTGGTGTCGCCATTGACCATGCACAAGCCACCCATCGACGCAACCAAGGCCACGTCCACCACGTCGTCCTTGGGGCGGCGGCCATTGGGGAAGCCGGCGTTGTCACCACTGAGCACACCCAGTCGGCCTTGGCTACCCACAGCCGTCGGCGGCACGTTGGTGTTCAGACGCAGCATTTCAGAGGCCACCACATTGGCGGGCTTGTTCACGCCCGTGATGCCCGTCAAAAAGGTGGCGACCAAATCAGAGCGCACGAACGTCGGTGAGATGGACGACTGGCTCACGCTGTGGTCGCCATTGAGCACGGCATCGACCAGGCGGGGCAAGGTCGGGTATTGCACATAGCTCAGGAACTGGCCGTCGTTGACGGGCTGAGAGGCGTTGAACTTGTCCTTGTCCTTCAAGCCGATGACCACCTCGTTGACCAGGGGCATGCCCAGGCGCGACACCTGCACCCAGGCGCCACCATTGACGGCGTTGGTCTGGTGCCCGGACTTGGGGCGGGCAGACAACAAGCGCGCCTGACGCAGGCTGGCGGTGGTCCAGCCACCCAGCACGGTCTCCGACCCTGCGGTCAGGCAGCTCTTGTGCACTTCCAGCGCCAAAGTGGTGACGTTCTTGTTGGCCAGGGGATTGGCCACGGCGCCGATCTTGGTCGGATCGGTCAGCACACTGACGGGTGCATTGACCAGGTCAAAAATGGTGCCCAGGTTGACCGCGAAGGCTTCCTGGCGTTGCCCCACGAACAGCTTGGCGGGCATCGAGCAGTTGGGAATGTTGACCGTGTAGATGTGCTGGCCGGCGTAGGCTGAATAATTGGCAATCGTCTTGGTGCCGATGTTGTCCACGGGCTTGTCGAACACTGCGCTGCCGCCTGAGGCGTTGGTCACTGCGGCCTTGGTGCCTGTGCGGCGGTCACCGCGGACGATGTCCACCGTGAAGGTCTCGTTGATGTTCAGGTTGGCATCTTTGACGCCGGACACCGCGCCGGCCTGCTTGAGCGGGATCGACACATTCGCGTTGCTGGCCCCGATGGGCAGCGAGATATCACGCAAGGTGTTGGTGAACTTGAACTGGAATGTGATGTCTTCCCGGGCATTGCCGTTGTTGTCAATGTGGATCTCGTACAGTGCATCCGGATCCAGGCTGAAGTAGTTCGGGCCGCCATAGGCATCCTGGAGCGGCTGGTAGTTGGCCAGCATGGTCACGTAGCCGGTGCGGCCCGTCTCATAGCTCATGAACATGTAGAAGTCCGTGCCATCGACCTTGGGTGCGGTGGTGATGAACGGCGCCTCTCGGTGGCTGGAGGCATGGGCCATGGAGCCCAGGACGGCGAGGGTGATGACAGACAGCGCGCTGGCGCAGCGCCCTGCGACAGAACGGTGAAGATGGGTTTTTGACACGGTGTGTGCTCCTGGTGTAACGGACGTGGGGTGAAGTCTTTTACAAACCTTCACCAAGCCTTTACGCAGTACCAGGGCTGCCGGATGCGGCAACGCACAAATAGTTTCAAACCAGCGGTTGGTAAGCCAGCCGCACGTACACGGGCGCAAAAGCTTCGGCCTGGGTGATTTCCAGCAAGCGCTCCCGCGCCAGCTCCAGCATGGCGATGAAGGTCACCACCAACACCGGCGCGCCTCGCTCGGGCTCGAACAGGTGCTCGAATTCGACAAAACGCTGGCCTTGCAGGCGCCTCAGCACGATGCCCATGTGCTCGCGCACGGACAACTCCTCACGCGAGATGGTGTGGTGGGTGTGCAGCTTGTCGCGTTTGAAAATGTCCAGCCACGCATCACGCAGCTCGGACAGCTCGACATCCGGATGTCGCACCCGCACCGTGGGGTCGTTGTGGATTTGCACGCGCAGGAAATCGCGCCCCAGCAGTGGCATCCGACCAATGCCCGCGGCGGCCAGCTTCATCTGTTCGTATTCGATCAGGCGGCGGACCAGTTCGGCACGCGGATCCTCAGGCTCCTCGCCCGGCGCCACGGCCTTGGGTGGCAGCAGCATGCGCGATTTGATCTCGATCAGCATCGCGGCCATCAGCAGGTAATCCGAGGCCAGTTCGAGGTTGGTCTTTCGGATCTGGTCAACGTAGGCCAGGTACTGGCGCGTGACGTCGGCCAGCGGGATGTCCAGGATATTGAAGTTCTGCTTGCGGATCAGGTAGAGCAGCAAGTCCAGCGGACCTTCGAAGGTCTCAAGGAAGACCTCCAGTGCATGCGGCGGGATGTAGAGGTCCGTTGGCATGGAGAACAGTGGTTCCCCATACAGGCGAGCAACGGCGACGTGGTCCACGGCGCGGGCCTGTCGCTGCTCATCCAGCACCTGAGGGGGCACATCGCCCTCCTCGCGCGCCAGCACGATGTCGTTCACCGGGTGTCCGCCAGAGCCAGTCAGGCCTTGGTCTGGTAGACGTAAGGCTTTTGAGACACACGGTCTTCACGCCATTCGGCCTGGGCCTGACGGTCAACTTCCTTGTCCCACAACAGGTCGCGGCCCTGGCGCTGGCGGTCTTCCAGCTGGGGGTCACGCTGCTTCAGGCTGTCAATGAACTGCGAGACATCGGATTTGTAAGGCTTCCAAAACAGCGGCATGGGGGAAAAGCTCCGGTAGGGGATCTGGTTCAGCCATTTTATCGGGCAAAGGCCGCCTGGGCGCAGGACAATGTCAGTTCCCCGTTCTACAGCCTTTGACCGGTTCATGCCCAACGACACCGCACCTCTGTTCGACACCGCCCCGGATCTGCGTGAATTGACCCGGCGTTTTGCCCATCCAGGCAGGGTGGAATCGATCTGGCTGCGGCCTGCCAGGCAAGTGCCAACTCGCTCTGTTGCGCAAGCGTTGGCCTTGGTGGACCGAGGCCTCGACGGTGATCGAAGTGCGGCGCGGCCTCTTGGCCGCCCCGGCGGCAGCAAACGCCAGATCACCCTGATTCAGGCCGAGCACCTGATCGTCATGGCCGCCCTGTTGAAGCGCCCGATCGATCCCGCGATATTGCGCCGCAATGTGGTGGTCTCGGGATTGAACCTGATCGCCACCAAGAACCTGTTCAAAGACCAGCCGATGCTGCTTCAACTGGGTGACGAGGTCCTGTTGGAGGTGACCGGACCTTGCGACCCCTGCTCGAAGATGGAGGTCATCCTCGGCCATGGCGGCTACAACGCCATGCGCGGCCACGGAGGTGTGACCGCGCGCGTGCTTCGCGGCGGGCTGATCCGCGAAGGTGATGCAGTCGCCTGCAGGATGCACAGCCCGACAGAATGAGCCCCATGCAAGAAATCGAATTGAAATTCCAGATCCCGGCCATTCAGTTGGAGGGCGTCCGATCCGCCATCCAGGCCCTCTCACCAGGCGTGGCCCCTTTGCCCCTGCATGCGGCTTACTACGATACGGGGGACAACCTCCTCGCCCGTCAGAAAATGGCCCTGCGTGTTCGCCGGGAAGGTGATGAGTGGGTACAGACCTTCAAGGCCGCCGGCCAGGACGCCATGACGCGGGTCGAGCACAACCAACCCCGGCTGGTGCCCGATCAGCAAATGCCGCTTCCGGACCTCTCTCTGCACCCCGAGGCGGCACAGCAAGCCTTGATGCGCGCCCTGCCCTGGCAGCCAGCGCAGGACCCTCGCGGCGAACACCTGGGCCTGATCGCCCTGTACGAGACCCGGTTCGAGCGGCGGCAGGCACTGCTCCGATCACCGCTGGGTGAGGTCATCGTCTGCATCGACGAAGGCGAGATCCTCGCAGGCCCCTTGCGCGATCCCCTGTCAGAGTTGGAACTGGAGCTCTCGACCGGCCACCCGCACGCCCTGCTGGACCTGGCTCGCCAATGGGTCGCAGCGCACGGCATCTGGCTGGATGTGCATTCCAAGGCCTACCGTGGCACCCGCCTGGCTCAAGCCCGTGTTGCCGATCAGCCCCCGCCTGCGCGCGCGGTGCCCCTGCCAGCCGACACCAGTGATCCCATGAGCAGCCTCCGCCAGACCCTGGATGCGGCGGCCGGCAACTGGAGCGAGGTGGCCGCCCTGAGGCCGGGCTGGTCTGCCGCCCTGCTGGCCTGGCAGCAAAGCTTGACATGGCTGGAAGACCAGGCCCACCTGCGGGGCGATCTGAGCTCCTTGCTGCCGGAAGCCGTCTGGCAGGCCACCCGGGCACAGGCTCAAGGCCTGGCTGAGTTGCTGGGCAATGCTTCTGCGTCATCGACGCTCGACGTGGCCAGCCTGAGGCCAAGAGAACGTGATCAAGGTTGGGCCATCGCTGCCCAAAACCTGGCGCAACGGCACAGCACCACATTCTGGGCCCTGGACCTTCTGCAAATCATCAAACGCTGACCTCAGCCAAGCCTCGCGCCCGCGCCAGCCCTTGCGCCAAAGTCAGCTGAAGATTGGCCTGCCCAAACAACTCATCCTGCCCACTGCGGCGGATCAGTCCCATGGGCTGCTCATGGATCTGGCACAGCACCAACGTGCGGTCCTGGCGCGCCAAGTTGCGCCGCAGTTGAACCAGGGCATCCAGGCCCGAGGTGTCCATGGCGATCAGCCGCTCCAGCGCCAGTACCACCACACGAGTCTGAGCAGGCAGCCGATCCGGCAATGCCTCCACCTTGCCGACCGCGCCAAAAAACAAGGCGCCGTGGAGTTGGTAGGCCGCCACCGTCACCGGCAAAGGCTCAAGCCCATCGAGCAAGACCGGCTCGACCTTGAACAGCGTGCTCATCCGGTAGATGAAGAACACGCAAGCCAGCAGCAGCCCCGCCTCAACCGCCACTGTCAGGTCAAACACCACGGTCAAAAAGAAGGTGCCCAGCAAAATGATCCGGTAGGTGAAGTTGAACTGCTTGAGGCGAACCAACTCATGCCACTCGCCCATGTTCCAGGCCACGAACAAGAGGATGCCCGCCAACACCGGCAAAGGCACCAAGGCAGCCAAGGGCGCGGCCGCCAGCACGATCAGCAGCAGGGCCAGCGCATGCACCATGCCCGCCACGGGGCTGGTCGCGCCAGCGCGCACATTGGTCACCGTACGGGCAATCGTGCCCGTGGCCGGTATGCCCCCGAAGAAAGGCGCCACCATGTTGGCCACGCCTTGGGCCATCAACTCCTGATTGGGGTCGTGCCGCTTGAAATCCGTCATGTTGTCCGCCACGCGAGCGCACAGCAAGGACTCGATGGCGCCCAATATGGCAATCGTCAAGGTGGGAATGAACAGATGGCGTACGCCCTCCCAGCTGAAGTCGGGCCAGGCCCAGGCAGGCAAGGCTTGAGGGATGCCGCCAAAACGGGTGCCGATGGTCTGCACAGGCAGATCAAAGGCCCAGGTGATCAGCCCCAGACTCAACAGCGCGATCACCGGCCCCGGCATCCGTGACGCCACACGGAAAGCACGCGTCTGCGCCAGGGCCCGCGGCAGGCGGCGATGCGCCATGAACAGCCGTGGCCACCAGAACAGCCCGGCCACGGTAGCCAGTGACAAACCCAGCGCCCAAGGATTCCAGCCCTCGCGGATCGCCCATAAGGTGCGGACCTGCCCCACGGCATCGGCCGGCATGTGCTCGGGGCTCAGGCCCAACACATCCTTGACTTGCGACAGCGCGATCAGCACGGCGATGCCATTGGTGAAACCGATGACGATGCTCACCGGGATGTAGCGCACCAAGGTGCCCAGCTTGAACAGGCCCATGACGAACAACAGCCCGCCCGCCAGCACCGTGGCGATCAGCAAGTTGGCCACGCCATAGCGCTCGACAATGCCGTAGACGATGACGATGAACGCGCCTGCCGGCCCGCCGATCTGCACATGCGAGCCACCCAAGGCCGAGATCAGAAAGCCAGCGATGATGGCCGTGAACAGCCCGGCCTCAGGCTTGAGCCCAGAAGCGATGGCAAAGGCCATGGCCAACGGCAAGGCCACCACGCCCACCGTCAGACCCGCGCCGAAGTCAGCCCAGAAGCGTTGACGGTCGTAGCCCTGCAAGGCATCGACCAGGCGTGGCCTGAAAGGCGCCAGGTCCACCATGTCCAGCCAACGTGGCCGCCATGAAGGTGCTGCCTCCCGCTTTGATGCTTGATCGTGGTCGGAAGGCATGGGCGCTTACCTCACCCGCATGCCAGCTTGAGCGCCTGGCCAAGGTTCCAGCACGTGGATGCCCGGGGTGGCCTTTTCATCGGCGTCTGACGCCGCCAGCACCATGCCTTCGCTGATGCCGAACTTCATCTTGCGGGGCGCCAGGTTGGCCACCATCACCGTCATTTTGCCGATCAGTTGCTCGGGTTTGTAAGCCGAGGCAATGCCGCTGAACACATTGCGCGTGCGGCCCTCACCCACGTCCAGCGTCAAGCGCAGCAACTTGGTCGAGCCTTCCACCGGCTCGCAGTTGACGATCTTGGCGATGCGCAGGTCCACCTTGACGAAGTCGTCGATGGTGATGAGCGGGGCGATCTCCTCACCGCCAGGTTTTGTTGACGCCTCTTCGACCACCACGGGCGCGGGAGGGGCCTCGAACAAGGCATCCAGCAGTTTGGGATCGACACGTTGCATGAGGTGCTTGTACTCGCCAATGGTGTGCACGCCAAGCAGTTCCTGGCTCTTGTCCATGAACATGGGCGTGACATTGAGGAAAGCCTCGACCTGCGCGGCCAGCGCGGGCAGTACAGGCTTGAGGTAGATGGTCAGGATGCGGAAGGCTTCGACGCAAACCGTGCACACCTCGTGCAAGCGCGCATCCTGGCCTGCCTGTTTGGCCAACTCCCAAGGCTTGTTGGCATCCACGTACTCGTTGACGCGGTCGGCCAGCAGCATGATCTCGCGCAGCACCTTGCCAAAATCTCGCTGTTCGTAGAGCTCAACGATGACATCGTGTCGGGCCTGCAGGCTGGTCAGCAGCAAACGCGCCTTCAGCGTCTCCGGCGACTCGTCACGCGTGCCGCCGACCTGGCACAAGCGCCCTTCGAAGCGCTTGGTCAAAAAGCCTGCCGCGCGGCTGGCGATGTTGATGTACTTGCCGATCAAGTCGCTGTTGACTCGCGCCACGAAATCATCAGGGTTGAAGTCGATGTCTTCCACACGGGCATTGAGCTTGGCCGCGATGTAGTAACGCAGCCACTCGGCGTTCATGCCCAGGGAGAGGTACTTGAGCGGATCCAGGCCCGTGCCCCGGCTCTTGCTCATCTTCTCGCCGTTGTTGACGGTCATGAAACCATGCACGTTCACCTGGCTGGGCAGCTTGCGGCCACTGAATTGCAGCATGGCGGGCCAGAACAGGGTGTGGAAATACGTGATGTCCTTGCCGATGAAATGCACCTGCTCGACCGCCGGATCGGCCATGAACTCTTCAAAGCTGCGTGTCTCGCCATAGGCCGCCTTGGGGCCGCCCGCCGTGAAGTAGCTCTTGAGCGAGGCCAGGTAGCCGATGGGCGCATCCAGCCACACATAGAAATACTTGCCCGGCGCGTCCGGGATCTCGATGCCGAAATAAGGCGCATCGCGGCTGATGTCCCAATCGCCCAGGCCACCCTCGCCGTTCTCGTCCTTGGTGAACCACTCGCGGATCTTGTTGGCCACCTCGGATTGCAGCTTGCCGTCCTGGGTCCAGGCTTGCAGGAACTCGCTGCAACGCGGGTCGGACAGTTTGAAAAAATAGTGGTCGCTGGTGCGCAACACGGGCGTGGCGCCGCTGAGCGCCGAAAACGGGTTCTTCAACTCGGTGGGCGAATAGACCGCGCCGCACACCTCGCAGGAATCGCCGTATTGATCCTTGGCGCCGCACTTGGGGCACTCACCCTTGATGAAGCGGTCCGGCAAGAACATGCTTTTGTCGGGGTCGAAAAACTGCTCCACCGGCTTGACGCTGATCAGGCCCGCAGCCTTGAGCGACAAGTAGATCTCTTGCGCCAAATGGTGATTCTCGGGGCTGTCGGTGCTGGACCAGTGGTCGAAGCTGACATGAAAGCCATCCAGGTAAGGCTTGCGGCCAGCGGCGATGTCGGCCACGAACTGCTGCGGCGTCTTGCCGGCCTTCTCGGCCGCGATCATGATCGGCGCGCCATGGGCATCGTCGGCCCCCACGAAATGCACCTGGTTGCCCCGCATACGTTGAAAGCGCACCCAGATGTCGGCCTGGATGTATTCCATGATGTGGCCGATGTGGAAATGGCCGTTGGCGTAAGGCAGGGCGGTCGTGACAAAGAGCTGACGTGGCATGGTGCGGCGCGGGGTGTCGCCCTGGTTTGAATAAACCGGAACGAATGGACACAGAGGTCAACCATTTTAGGGCGCTAGACTGGCACTCTGGCGTGACCGGGCGGTTTGCTTTGGTCGCCAGCCTCGACAGACACTGCACATTTCCATGAGTTTTTCCCCCAGCACCGCCCTCGAAACCAGCCTGATTGAGGCCCTCCAGGCCGTCGTGGACCCCTTGACGGGCCGCGATTGGGTCAGCACCCGCCAGGTGGACAGCCTGTCGGTCAGCGGTTCGCAAGCGACCTTGTCCATCACCCTGGGCTACCCGGCCAAAAGCCAATGGGACGCTTACACCAGCCTGGTCCGCCAGGCCTTGACGCGGGTAGAAGGCATCGACAGCGTCGCCGTCAGTTGGCACACCAAGGTCATCACCCACGCCATCCCCCGCGGCATGACCACCCTGCCCGGCATCAAGAACCTCGTGGCCGTGGCCTCGGGCAAAGGTGGCGTCGGCAAAAGCACCACGGCCATCAACCTGGCCCTGGCCCTGGCGGCCGAAGGCGCCCGCGTCGGCATGCTGGACGCCGACATCTATGGCCCCAGCATGCCTTTGATGATGGGCCTGAGCGGCAAGCCCGACAGCCCCGATGGCAAGACCATCACACCGCCCATCAAGCATGGCATCCAGATGATGTCCATGGGCCTGCTGGTGGCCGACGAAGCCCCCACGATCTGGCGCGGCCCCATGGCCACCCAGGCGCTTGATCAATTGCTCAAACTGAGCAACTGGGGCGAGCCCGGTGTGCCGCTGGACTACCTGATCGTCGACATGCCCCCCGGCACGGGCGACATCCACTTGACCATCTGCCAACGCGCCCCGCTGACGGCCGCCATCGTCATCACCACACCGCAAGACATCGCCCTGCTGGACGCCCGCAAAGGCCTGCGCATGTTCGAAAAAGTCAGCGTGCCAGTGCTGGGCGTGGTTGAGAACATGGCGGTCTACCACTGCCCGCAATGCGGCCACGAGGCGCACATCTTCGGCGAGCACGGCGGCCAGCGCCTGGCCGACGAGGGCCATGTCACGCTGCTGGGCTCTTTGCCGCTGGACCTCAAGATCCGCGAGCAGGCCGATTCAGGCCGCCCCACCCTGATCAGCGACCCGGACAGCCGCCCTGCGCAGCTCTACAAGGACATCGCCCGCCAGATGGCCGCAAAATTGTCTTTGCTGCCCAAGGATTACTCGTCCAAAATGCCTAGCGTGGCCGTCGTATCGCCCCCAGCCGGCCCATGAAGTAGTACTCTTATGGACCCTAGCCCCCTGGACGCCTGGTTCGACCTCATCCCGACCCCGCTGGCCGAGTTCGACGAGCAGGGCCGCTGGTTGCGCCACAACCGCGCCTTTGGCGACCTGGTCTCGGACGATCCTCAACCGGGGCAGATGCTCTCGACGCTCTCGTCAGCCCTGCAACAGATCACTGGCTGGGACACCCCGCTGGCCCTCCTCGGCCTGCGTCCTGACGAAGGCGCCCTGCCCACCCGCACCAGCATCACCCGCCCAGGCCAGACACCGCGCACGCTGCTGGGCAAGGTGCACATCGCGGCCACTGGCGCCAATGGCGTGCGACGCCTGCTGTGCGTGGCCAGCGACCCCAGCGGCGGCCTGCACCTGAGCACCGAAGACCGCACCCAACGCGCTGCCACCCTGGACAAAGACTCGCGCGAATCCCTGTTGCGCGAGCTCTCGACCATCCTGGAGAGCTCGCCTGCCGGCATCGCCTACTTGCGCGGCGACACCCTGGTGCGCTGCAACCGCCGCTTCGAGCGCATGCTAGGCATGCCGCCCGGCTCCTTGACCAGCAAGCGCCTGGACGCCCTGCTCGACCACGACCCCCGCATCAAGCGTGTGGTGGTCGAATCCGTGGCGCGGCTCCAGACTGAGGGCCAGTACGAGAGCGAGCTGGAGATCATCTCGCCCGATCACCCGCCCATGTGGTACGCCCTGTCGATCAAGCGCATCGGCTCGAGCAACAACCCGCTGGAGGCCATCGCGGTGCTGTCGGACATCAGCCGCATCCGCTCGCAAAAAGCGCAACTCGAAGCCATGGGCCGAGACCTGGCCTTGCAAGCCGACCGCACCCGGGCCATCCTCGATTCGGTCTTCGTGGGCATCGTCACGCTGGATGCCTCGGGCATCTCCTGGATGAACCGCTCGGCCCGACGCATGTTCGGCGGCGATCTGCCCGATTTTGTCGGCCAGCCGCTGTCCACCGTGGCCATGCCCGACCTGGACCATCCTTTCCGCATGACCGAGTACCTGGACGACCTGCACGACGGCCAGTCTCACACCTTCGAGTGCCAGGTCCTGGGCCGCGATGGCCGCACCTTCTGGGTGGTCGGCAATGCCGTGGTCACCCTGGGCGAATTCAACCAGCGCCAGACCACCTACGCCCTGCTGGACATCGACCGCCGCCGTCAGGCCGAGGCCCGCAGCGCCGAGGCCGAGGCCATGCTCAAGCGCATCATCGAGATGGCGCCCATGGCCATCAGCGTGCACGAGGCCCCATCGCTCAAAGTGATGCAGGTCAACAAAAGCGCCTCGGCCTTCATGCAGCGCGACGCCGTGCAGGCCTTGGGCGAATCGCTGGAGGACATCTACCCGCCGGCACGCGCCCGCCTGATGCGTGCTGAAATGAACACCGCCCTGGACAGCCACAAGGCCCTGCACCGCGAGCACAAGGTCGATGGCGGCAAAGGCCCCGAGCAGATCTGGGACGTGAACTACCTGCCCCTGAGCCAGGACGGCCAGGCCACCGACCAGTTGCTGGTGGTGGCCACCGACGTGAGCGAACAACGCGCCGCCGAGAAAGCCCGGCTGGCGGCGGCCATCGCGCAACGCGAGATGCTGGTGCGCGAGGTGCATCACCGCATCAAGAACAACCTCCAGGGCGTGGCTGGGCTGCTGCAACAGATCGCCTCGCGCAAGCCCGAGGTGGCGCCCGCCATCGCCGAAGTCGTCGGTCAAGTACAGGCCATCGCCCAGGTTTACGGCTTGCAGGTGGGCGCGGGCGGGCCGCTCTACCTGCACAGCGTGGTCGAAGCGATCGCCGCTTCGGTGCAGCGCACCTTCGCCCACACCATCACGCTCAGTCAAGAAGGCCCCAAGGTGGCCGAATGGCAATTGCCCGAGGCTGAGTCCATCCCGATTGCGCTGTGCCTGAACGAACTGTTGACGAATGCCCACAAACACAGCCCAGCTGGCACACCCATCGAGTGCGTCTTGCGCAGCGACGAGCAGGGCGTCAACATCATCGTTCGCAACGAAGGCAACCTACCCGAAGGCTTTTCGATCGACCGCATCCGGGGCGGTGTCTCGGGGCTGGGCCTGGTGCGGGCCCTGTTGCCCAGGCGCAGTTCCAGCATCCACATGCACCAGGAAGTGGGCAAGATCGTGACCCGTTTGCAACTCACACCACCTGGGGTCAGTTTAACGGCGCCCCCCCCTAGCCTGGGTGAGCCCACTGGTCAACAGTACGCACTTTGGCCACAATAGGACCCTGGACACAACATTCCGACATGCCGTGGCTTTCACGGAACCGGGGCAGCGCGTAACCTGACACGATGAATGCGACAAAAAAAGGCAAGGTACTCGTGGTCGACGACGACCGGCTCGTCCTGGCCACAGTGACTCACGGGCTGTCCCAGGCTGGCTACGACGTGATCGACGCCGACAACGGGGACGATGCCATCTTGCTGGCGCGGCAACACAAACCCGACCTCGCCTTGCTCGACATCCGCATGGAAGGCAAGTCCGGCTTCGACGTGGCGGCCTATTTGCGCGAGTATTGCCAAATCCCTTTCATGTTCCTGTCGGCCTTCGCGGACGAGGCCACCATCAAGCAGGTCAAGGCCCTGGGCGCCATCACTTACCTCATCAAGCCGCTGGACATCCAGCAGATCGTGCCGGCGGTGGAAGCCGCTTTTGCCAGCCGGCCCCAGGCTGCGCCTGTGCCCATTGAAGCGCCCGCGGCCCAGCCCATCGTGATCAGCATGCCTGTGGTGGTCGATGGCAGCCTGGGCGATGTCGTGGCCCTGGCCGCCGGGATGGTCATGCACCGCCACTCGCTGGGCCGCCTGGCCGCTGTGGAACGCCTCAATGCACAAGCACGCCAGGAAGGACTGAGCCTGCTGGCCGTCTGTCAACGCCTGATCGACGCGCAGGAAGTGATTTCAGGCCTCGGGCCGATGCACTGACGAGGCCGGCTTGCCCAAGGTGGCCGTGGCCACGCTGGGTTGCAAGGTGAAATAGAAACAGGCGCCCTGCCCGGGCGCAGCCTCGGCCCAGACTCGGCCGCCATGGCGGTGGATGATGTTCTGCACCCCCGCCAGCCCCACGCCCGTGCCTGGGAACTCCTTGGTGCTGTGCAAGCGCTGGAACAAGCCGAAGAGCTTGTCGGCATGCTGCATGTCAAAGCCCGCACCGTTGTCGGACACGAAATACACCTCTGGCACCGTGGCAGGCACCATGCCGACCTCAATGCGAGGCTGAGCCACTTTGCTGCTGTATTTCAAAGCATTGCCGATGAGGTTGTCCAACACGCGGCGCACCAGGGCCGGATCGGCCTCGGCGAGCAGGCCCTCGGTGATGTCCACGTCCACCGTTACGGCGGCCTGCCCTGCGGCCGCCTGGTCACCAAGTCTCCCCACCAGTTGCTCTTGCGCCACCTCGTGGGCCATCGCCGAAAGGTCCAGATGGGCTCGTTGCACCGGTGATTGGGACAACTGCGCTTGCGCCAGGATGGCATCGATCATGCCGTTCATGCGGGCTGCCGCTGCCAGCACACGGTCCAGGTGATCGTTGCCCAGGCGGTCCAGTGACTTGCAGTAGTCCTCTTTGAGGATGCGGGCAAAGCCATCGACCACCCGGAGCGGGGCGCGCAAATCATGGGACAAGGCATAGCGCAGCATCTCCTGCTCGGCCTCCTTGACCTCGGGGGATGCGGTGATTTCCGCGACAGAGGCCGGCGCGGGCTCGGCCCCAGGCGTCAAGGCCGAAGATACCGGCGTGCTTTCACCACGATGCCAGACCCCGTGGTAGCCCAGGAACTGCCCGTGGCCGTCAAACCGGGGCACGCCTTTGAGGATGCATCGATTTGACGCTGCCATCGCGTTCGCTGCACCACCGGCCACGACAGGCCAGGGCAATTCATCCATGTCCAGGGCCAGCCGCGATTTCATGCGCATCTCGATCATCGAGAGAATCATCCGATGCCCTGGCGTCAAAGGTGAGGCGCCCAGCTCCCAGCAAGCCCACAGCGGCTTTTCCGACTGAACCCAGCTTTGGGCCGACTGCCAGCTCGCGGAATCGGACTGATCGGGTTTGAGAACCACCAGGCGATGGAACTCGTCCGTCTGCCAATACCAACCCGCCAACCAGTCCTGCCAATATCCCGGCGCATCCGATGACACGGCCAGCGAGTTATTGCGCCGGGCCTCCCTAGCGGCCATCAAAACAAAAGGCGCACAGCCCATCAGCAAAAATACAACAGCCCACACCACCGAAGCACTCACTAACCACGCAACCCAGGCTGCCACTGCCCCGAAAATCACGGCAGGCCAAGCCCAGGCGCGTTGCGGGGGGCGCCATTGGGGAGAATGAAGATGACTGCGACGAGTTTCCTGCATCGATTTGATTGTAAGAACCTCAGGACGGGGTTTCTTCGGCTGGTTTCAATGAATTGAAGGCCTTACAGTCCAAGGCTTTGGCTGGTGATGTGCAGTATGCCCCGTGTTGAGCGGGGCCAAAAGGGGCGTAAATCCCCACCCGTGGATTCAAGATGTCCCTGACAGAGAATTCGACGCGAAAAAACTGGTTGCCCTTAGTGGCCGTCATCGTCGTGACCTCCAGCTTGCTGGCTGCTTGGCCTTGGGGCTGGAGCGGTTTCGGCCTGGCCATGGTGATTTGGGCTTCTGCCGGCATTGGCTTCATGGTGCGGCACGGTCTGCACCGTGACAACGCGCCGCCCACCACCACCGTGGCCGCCCTCGGGCCCACGGCGGATGAATCCGCCCGTACACAGGCCAGCGACGCCGAGCCCATCCATCCCACCACCGTTCCTGATTTGCGCTCGGCCTCGCAACGCTGGCTGCACCTGGCCCGCGATGTGGCCGACACCGCCCGTCGCGCGGGCTCGCTGCCCGATGCCCTGGAGTCGGTTGGCCAGATGCTGCACGAGCACCTGGGCTCGCGAGCCTGGGTCTGCTTGCGCGTCGAAGGCTGGAATGGCGAATCCGCGCTGCTGCGTCCCTGGGTAGAACCCGGCGGCGGCGGCGACGACCACATCGACCCTGGTGCCATGGCCACCGTCAGCCGCCTCGACCTGCCGCTAGGCCAGGCACTCAGCCAGCGTCAGCCCAGCGTGGTCGACCTCAACACCCAGCCCCAACCGCAGGTCAGCGCGCCCTGGCGCATCGGCAGCCCGGGGCGCGTCCTGGCCGTGCCCGTGGTGGTCGAAGACTGGCCTGTCGCCATCCTCGAATACCTCGACCCCCTGCCCCTGACCACGGACCAGCACACCGTGCTGCAACTGGCCACCATCCAACTCGGCTTCGTGGCCCAGCGCGACACCACCCAGGCCCGCATCGCCAACGATGCCGAGCACCTGGGGCGCCTGGGCCTGGTCGCCTCGCGCATCAGCAGCGGCGTGGCCCTGCTCGACCGCAATGGCTCCATCGAATGGATCAACCCGATGTTTGTCGCCTTGACTGGCTGGCCACATCCTCGCGTACTGGGCCGCAAGCTGGCCGATTTGCTGGCCGAGGAGGTGCAGGACCCGGACCTGGTCGCCGACGTGACCCGGCTGATGGCCACAGGCGGGCCATTCCGGGTCTCTTACGAAGGCAGCCGCCGCACCAATGGCGCCATCCTGCGTTACTGGGGTGAAATCGACGCCATCCTGATGCTCGATGAATCCGGCGGCCGCAACCAATATGTGTGCCTTTTCAACGACATCACCACCCGCAAGCAGCAGGAACACCAGCAGTCTCAAGAAAAAGAGTTCCTCGAAGCGCTCCTGGGCAACCTGCCCATCAGCCTGATGGTGCTCGACCCGGTCGATCTGTCGGTGGCTGCGATCAACCGCTTTGCCGAGTTCGAACTGGGCCTCAAGCACGACGACGTCATCAAGCGCCCGATCGCCGACATCCTAGGCCCCGAGGTGCTGGCCCTGACCGAACCGCAGATGCGCAAGGCCATCCGCACCGGCGAGGCGGTGGACCACGACTTCGTCTGGCAGAACGACAAGCGCCGTTTCGTGATCAACGCGCGGCACTTCGCCCTGCGCCACACCAACGGCCAGCCGCGCCTGCTGATCACCCTGGCGCGCGACATCACCTCGCAGCGCCAGGCCAGGTTCGACCTGGAAGAGTCCGAACGGCGCTTTCGAGAACTGGTCGAATCCATGGACGACGGCGTCTATGTGGCCACGGCCGCGCACCAGCACTTCGTCTACCTCAGCCCCGGCACGCCGGACCTGCTGGGCGTCTCGAGCGAGGCCCTGCAAACCGAGGATGGCCTGTTCAACTCCCTGGTGATCGACCAGGACCAGAGCCTGCTCAGCTACAGCGACCCCATCCAGGACCACTCCGCTGAGCCGGCCGACATCGTGCTGCGCATCAACCACGCCACCAAGGGCCAGCGCTGGCTGCGCCGCCGCTGCCGGGCACGCCAGTTGGACGACGGCCAGTGGCGCATTTACGGCCTGATCTCCGACATCACCGACGAGCGCCAGCAGGCGCTGGAATTGCAACGCGCCCGCGACGTGGCCGAGAGCGCCAGCCAGGCCAAGAGCCAGTTCATGGCCAGCATGAGTCACGAAATCCGCACGCCCATGAACGCTATCCTGGGGATGACGGAGCTGCTGCTGGGCACGCCGCTGACCGACAAGCAGCGCCGCTATGCACAGTCGGTGTTCCGCTCGGGCGAATCGCTGCTGGAGATCATCAACGACATCCTCGATTTCTCGAAGATCGAGGCCGGCCGCCTGGAACTGGCGCCCAGCGATTT
>CANBUA010000037.1 GCA_947372535.1 Burkholderiales bacterium | reverse complement strand
CAGAAGCTCAACTTCGCGGTGGTCGATGGCGTCTCGCCCAAGTGGTCCTGGCGGCTCGATGGCAAGCGCCTGGGCCCGGCGGTCAACACGCGTTGGCCCATGTGGCCGGGCCGGCATCAACTTGAATTGATCGACCTCAAAGGCCAGGTGGTGGAAGCCGTGAGCTTTGAGGTGCGTGGTGCGCAGGCCAGGCGATCCGAACGCGCCAACAGGCGGCCGCCGTCAACCTTGCAGGCGTCAAGGTAAAGGCCCGAAGTCCCGCCAACCCGCCCGCTGTTCATGCACCATCGAATCCGTGGGCATCGGCATGCCCGCGTGAAAGGGCGATCATGAGCTACGAGCTTTGGTACTGGCGCGGCATCCCCGGCCGTGGCGAGTTTGTGCGCCTGGCGTTGGAGGCGGCGCATGTGCCCTACGCTGAGAAAACACGTCAGGCCGCCGATGGCGACGATGCGCTGGTCGCCAACATGGACCTGCCGCGCAAGGACCCGCCGTTTGCCCCGCCCTATCTGGTCACCGATGGCATGACCATCGCCCAGACGGCAAACATCCTGCTCTACCTGGGCGACCAATTGGGCTTGGCACCACCAGACGCGCCCGGCCGTCATTGGGTGCACCAGTTGCAACTCACGATCATGGACCTGGTGGCTGAGGCGCACGATGTGCATCACCCGGTGGACCTGAGCCAGTACTACGAGGACCAGCAGGCCGAGGCCTTGCGCCGTGCCAAGGGCTTCAGGGCCGAGCGCATGCCCAAATTCCTGGGCTACTTCGAGCGGGTGCTCAAGCAGCGTGGCCGGTGGTTGGCTGGTGGTAAGCACTGGACTTATGCCGACCTTTCGCTGTTCCATGTGGTCGAAGGCCTTCGGCATGCCTTCCCGCGTCGCATGGCCGCTTTGAGTCCGAGTTGCCTGCATGTGCTGGCGTTGCATGATTCGGTGCAGGTCTTGCCGGAGCTGAAGGACTACTTGTCCAGCCCGCGGCGTCTGCCCTTTGGCGATGGCATCTTCCGCCATTACCCGGCGCTCGATGCCGCCCACTAGCCCAGCGCTAAGCCTGCCGGAATTGCTTGAGCGCAAAGGCCCAGACCATGCGCGAGGCGTCCGGCCCTTGTGCATCGCCGTAAGGCTGGCTGGCCGTGCCGCCGCTCCAGGCGTGTGCCAGCTTGTCGACTTCAACCAGCGTGGCCACTGTGCGGCCTTGGCGCTTGAAATCAGTCACCGACATGGCGTGGCGCTGACCGCGCTTGACGGTGCGCGCGCGACTGGGCTTGGCACCCCCTGCCTCGGCCCACACCTGCACCGCGGCCTGGGCGTTCTGCGGCGAGACGACCAGGTCTCGCTCGCCATGGATCACCATCAGCGGTGGCCAGGTGGCCGTGCTGGCCGATGGTGCGCTGGCCAAGGGCCGTGTCGTGCGCATGCCATGCATGGCGCCCAGGGCCGACAAGGTGGAATGCGCCGTGCCGGGCGGGATGCCCGAATGCATGACCACTGCCTTGAACCGTTCAGGATGGCGTGAGACGACCAGCGCCGCCATGCTGGCTCCTGCAGACATGCCGGCGATGGCCACGCGCTGACGGTCAATGGGATACAGCAGGCAGACCTGGTCGATGGCCTTCATGACCAGGGCTGCCTCGTTGTAGGCCCGGCCTGATTGCGTGTCGAACCAGTTCCAGCAGCCTTGCGGATTGGCCAGGCGATCCTGCTCGGGGTAGAGCACCAGGAAGCGCTCACGCTGGGCGATGCGGTTCATGCGCGTGCTGCTGGCAAAGGCCTTGGCATCCTGTCCACAGCCATGCAGCATCACGACCAGCGGCAGCCGCTCGCCGGCTTTCACGCCCGGCGGCCGATACAGCCGAAAGCGCCGCATGCCGGTGGTGCCCATGGCCACGCCGGGCAGCCATTGGCCCTCGCCTGAGGGCGGTCGGCGTTTGGCAGCGGCGGGCTTGACTGCCTTGACCACGGCGCGGGTACCTGCTTTCACCGCGCTGCGTGTGACGGCTTTCATGCTGCGCTCGAACAACTTGCCCCACGCTGAGGCGGCGCTGCTTCGTCGTCTCATGGCGGGTACAGGTGAAAGCGTGGTGGCATCTGGCCATCATGCATGGATGGCATCGGCCGTGTTGGCGTGAGGTCTCAAGCGTATGGGCATGCGGTTTGCCATGACGGACATGTCGAATTGAACGCATTGCCCGGAGGCCACCATGCCCACTGCCACGCTCTTGGACCCTGTCCGCTTCCTGCCGTTGCTGGAGAGAATCTCCCCGGACGAACCTGCGGTCATCCAGGAACTCATCGAGTCCCTGCTGAAGATCTCCCATGCCACCTACGAGGACAGCGGCCATGCCATGCGCTCGGTGCATGCCAAAAGCCACGGCCTGCTGCGCGGTGAGCTGCATGTGCCTGGCGACCTGCCGCCTCAGCTGGCGCAGGGCCTGTTCGCCCGGGCCGGCACCTACCCGGTGGTGCTGCGCATCTCGACCTCACCGGGTGATGTCCTGGACGACAAGGTGTCCACGCCACGCGGCATGGCCCTGAAGGTGTTCAAAGTCCCGGGCCCGCGCTTGTACGGCGCAGAAAGCTTGAGCACGCAGGACTTCCTGATGGTCAATGGCCCGGCCTTTCTCACGCCGGATGTGCACGGGTTCAACCGCAGCCTCAAGTTGCTGGCTGCCACGACTGACCGGGTGGAAGGCGCCAAGCTGGTCCTGGCCGCCGCCTTGCGTGGCATGGAGCGGGTGGTCGAGAAGGTGGGTGGCGAGAGCCCCATGCTCAAGGCGCTTGGCGGCCATCCTCTGACCAACCCGCTGGGCGAGACCTACTTCACGCAGGTGCCTTTCCTCCACGGCGATTTCATGGCCAAGTACTCGTTGGCGCCCAGCTCGCCCGCCCTGGTGGCATTGACGGACGCGCTGGTGGACCTGGACAACAAGCCCAATGGTTTGCGCCAGGCTGTGTCGGCATTTTTTGCCAGTCAAGGCGGTCAATGGTCCTTGCGGGCGCAGTTGTGCACGGACATCAAGGCCATGCCCATCGAGGATGCCTCCGTGATCTGGCCGAGCTTGCAGAGCCCGCATCAGGAGGTGGCGCGCCTGATCGTGCCTGCGCAGATCACCGCGACCGACGAAGAGACCGCGCTGGCTGAGGATGCCTTGTTTTTCAGCCCCTGGCATGGCTTGGCGGCCCATCGGCCACTGGGCTCCATCAACCGGGCGCGCCAGCACGCGTATGAAGCCTCCGGCCGTTTCCGTGCCGAGCGCAATGGCGTGAATGATCATCACGGCCAACAGCGCGTCTGCCCGATGGCCAGGGCCTCATGACCGCCGGGGCATGGGCAGTGTGATGCAGACGCTCGTGCCTTCACCAGGCGTGGAGGAGATTGACAGGTCACCACCCACGGCCGCCATGCGCTCACGCATGCCGATCAAGCCCAGGCCGGTGTGGTCAAGCGCCTGCGCCTGCGTGTCAAAGCCTTGGCCGTCATCGGCGATGACGATGTGCAGGCGGTCCCGCTCGGTGCTCACGGCCAGGGCCACCGAAGCGTGGCTGGCGCCCGAATGCTTGACGATGTTGGTCAGCGCCTCTTGCACCACGCGGTAGGCCGGCATGGCGTGCTCGCCGCGCAGATCGGGCAGGTCGGCGGCGGCAGTGCAGACGAAACGGCAGTTGGGGTGTACCTGGTCGAAGTTGCGCACCATCTCCTCGACCGCGCCTGACAACCCCAGGGTGTCGATCACCTCGGGCCGCAGGCGCTTGACGATCAGGCGGGTGCTCGAATAGAGCATCTCCGTGGTGGCCGAGATGCGACGGGCGCCCTTGGCCATGTCCTCCTGGCCGGCCGCTTCGGCCTTGGCCACCAGCGCGGCCGCCTCAAGCCGCACGGAGATCAGCGAGGCACCCAGGTGATCATGCAACTCCAGGGCAACACGTTTGCGGTCCTCTTCGATCAGGGCATTGCTGTGCGTGATGAGGCGGCGCTTTTCGGCATCGGCCTGGCGCACGCGGGTGACGGCTTCCTGCAAAGCCTTGGTGCGCGTGGCCACCTGGTGTTCCATGTCCTGGCGCGCCAGGTCGAGCGCATTGGCCATCTGCATGATGGCGCGCTGCAATTCACCGAGTTCGCCTTCTTGGTTTGTGCTCAGCTTCACGTCGAAGCGCCCGCGCCGGATGTCGCGCAGGGCGGCCATGACCGAGGCCAGGGTGTGACCCAGCCGCCGTGTCAGCCACAAGCCGATCAGGCAACTCAGCACCGCGGCCAGGAGCACCGGCCCGGAGGCGGCCAGCAAGGCCTTGCGCTTGGCCTGGAAGATGGGCGTGGCGGACATGGTGACGCGGACCTGCCCGACCGTGCGCAGCTTACCCGTGGCCTCCGCGGGCAGGGCCGTGCTGTCGGCGCGCGGCCCAGGCGTCGGCTCGAACAAGTCCACCTCCGGGATGGACTCGATGCGCACGGGCATTTCGAAGGCGCTGGGCTCGCCGGCTGGCGTGTCCAGGCATTCCGACACCACGTTGCGGTGGGCGTTGTCGGTGATGGCGATGCAGGCGATGCTGGGATCTGCCGCCAGCAGGTGGCGCAGGGTTGTGCGCAAGTAAGCCACATTGCCCGAGACCAGGCCGTACTGGCTGCTCTGGGCCAGCGCCGTGGCGATGAGGCGGCCACGCTCGGCCACATCACGCCGCACGTCGTCCTGGGCGCTGGCGTAGAGCGCGGCGGTCACGGCCACGAACATGGTGATGGCCGGGAGCACGGCGATGGCCAGCAGCCTGGCGGCGATGCCCCAATGCGCCCAGAAACGGTAGTTCATCCCGGTTTTCCCACAGGCGCGGGCAAGTTGCCCAGGTTGAGTACCTTGTCGGTGATGGCGATGCCCAGCGAGCGGGCCACGTTGTCGTTGACGCTGACCCGCCAGTAGTGCGCAAAGCGCGCTTCTGGCAAGGCGCTAGCCCCCGCGCTCAGGCCGTCCAGCAACTCGGCCAGGTCGGCCACCACGTCATCGACTGACGAGTAGGCAGTGGCCAGGGTACCGGCGGCCACGGTGGCGGAGGAAAAACCGATCACAGGCAGGCCTCGGCGGTAAGTCGATTCCAGGACAGCACGCAGCGTGTCTGGCGTGTAGAGGGTGCTGTCGGGCACAGCCAGCAGCACTTGGGTGCCGCTCAGGCGGTTGAGCGATCTCACCACGTCAGCAGCCGGGTCGGCGCGCTCGATCAGCAGCTCGATCCCCACTTGGGCGGCGGCCTGCCGCAAGGGGCGCTCCAGATAGGCGGAGGCCTCCGACAGCATCACGCCCACGGTCACGCGGCGCTCGAACAGGGTGGTGATCAGCTGCAATTGCGATAGCGGCGAGGCATCGGCGTGAATGGCCGTGACATTGGGGTGATCGCGGCCCACCAGCCTTCTGAACGTCTGGCTGGAGGTGAAGACCGAGATCAGCGGTGCCTTGATGTCGGCATCCAGTGCGCGCTTGAGGGCAACCGGCCCGATGGCCACCACGGGCGAGCCGCTGCCATGACGGGCATCGAAGGTTGCCGGCTCGGCATCGATCACCAGTGCTGGAAAGCGGGCTTTCAGGGCTGTCAGCACCTGGCGCTGTGACGCAGGGTCCGGCGCGGTGACCACGCGCAGGTCGCGCACGGGCATCGACTTGCTCAAGCCAGGCCACCAACCCAAGCCCAGCACCATCGCCAGTGAGCGGCGTCGGAGCGACAGGTGGAGGGGCGGGTGTTGGGGAGGCACGATGGCGGGCGGTCAGTGACCGAGCTTCTTCAGAAAGCCAGGCGCAGCGCGCCCTGGATGCGCAACCGACTGTCATAGGCCGATGTGAAGCTGTTACTGGTCGCACTGCTTTTGAACGCGGAGCTGACGGTCGGCGTGTCCAGGTAACTCAAAATCAGCGAGACCGAGCCGGGCTGGGCACCTAGCTTGAAGCTCTTGGAGACCGTCAGGTCGCTGCGGCCATAGCGCAACTCGTACAGCCCGTCGCCGCTGGCGCCGTAGTAGCTCAGCGAGGTGCGCCAGGTGTCGGAGATCGCGCGGCTCACACCGATGGAGCCGCTGTGCCGCGAGTACTGCAAGGTCTCGGCCAGATTGAGCGCGTCGCGGTTGAGCAGGTAGGCATACGTCATCTGGCCCGACCAGCCCCGACTCAGCTCCCAGTTCGCCTGCACCTCGGCGCCCGTGAGTCTGACGGCCCCTTCATTGGCGATCTTGTCCAGGTTGTAGTTGGGAATCAGGTGGGTGAGGCGATCGTCGAACACGCGCGCATCCAACGTCAGGCCCAGTTGTCGAAGCACCAACAGATAACCCAGTTCGACCGACGTGATGCGCTCGGGCACCAGATCGCCTTTGGTCGTGCCGCCATAAGGTGCGCGCACGGTGGTGGCCCCATTGAAGGGCGGCGTCAAGTCCGTGACGGTGTAGGTCCAGTCCGAGCGCTGTTCCGAGATGTCGGGCGAGCGTGTGCCTTTGGAAAAAACGGCACGCACCGTCTGGCTGTCCGACAGGCGAGCGTTGACGGCAAACCGGGGCGAGAAGGTGTTGCCGCTGAGAGAGTTGTGCTCCTGGTAGCCGCCCACATTGACCGTCAACCAATCGCGAGGCCGGATTTCGGCATGGCCAAAGACCCAACCCAGCGTGTTGCCCACGGCGCCGTTGAATGAACTGGCGCTGATGCCGCGCTGATAGCGCATGCCGGCGCCTGCCACGAAGCGCATGGTGTCGGAGGCCACATAGGTGTCCTGTACCTCGATCTGGGTGCGCGTTTCGGTGATGTCACCGTTGGTCTTCCCGCAGTGATTGCTGTAGGCAGCCGGACCCATGGCCAGGGCGGCTGCGAAGAGCCGAGCGAACAGCAAGTCGTCCTGCGCGGTGCCGCCCGTGGGCGGGATCACCCCCCGGCCGATCTGAAGCACATAACTGGGGTTGGCGCGCAGCAGCGCTTCGAACTCCGGCAGCAGCAGGATCTGCTGTACGCAGATGTTCCAGCCGACCTCCGTCGCGGCGCTTGCGGTAAAGCCGCTGACCTGCAACTCGTGGTTGGCCGACAGGGCCTTGGTCCATTTGGCGCTGACGTTGGTGTCCAGCACATGCCGGTCCGGGAAGCTGGTCATCGTGGTGGAGGTCAAGTCGGTCTGGAGCAAGCCGCCCACATAGGACGCTTGCAAGTCCAGGGAAGAACCATCGCTCAAGTCGCTTTGCGCACGCAGGTTCAGCCGGTCCAGGCGCTTGTCGTCGTGTCCGGTGCTGCCCAGCGAGATGCGGTCATAGCCACCATCACGCTCGGTGTTGACCGTGGCGCGCAGGCTGGTCGGCCCGACCGTGGTGGCCACGCGCAGTGTGGTGTCCCACGCATGGTGCGAGCCTGCCGTGACCGAGACCATGGCGCGCTCGACATCCTTGGGGTGCTTGGTCAGGATGTTGATGATGGCCGTCATCGAGTTGGGACCGTAGGCGGAGGAGTCCGTGCCGCGGATTACCTCGATGTGGTCGATGTCTTCCATCGTCACAGGCAAGGTGGACCACTCGACGTTGGAGACGGCCGGGCGGTAGACGGACACGCCATCGACCAGCACATTCATGCGCCTGGGTTGCAGCGCGTAAGTGCCGTGGTAGTTAACATCCCAGCGGGTGCCGGTCGAGCGTGCGACGGCCATGCCAGGCACCAGGCGCAGGGCCTCGGGGATGCTGGTGATGCCATAGCGTCTGAGGGTGTCCTGCGTGATGATGGTGACGCTGGCCGGTACATCAGAGAGCGACTGGCGTAAACGAGTGGGCGTGATCACCACGGGGTAGGCGGTCTCGGTGGAGTCAATCGCCGAGTCGGGCAGGGGGGTGGCGGCCTGCGCCAAGGACAAAACCTGGGCAGCGCAGTGCGCCCCCAGGATGAAATACAGCCGGGGATTCATGGTCAGGGGGTAATGGTGGGAGGGCCAATGACCACCGTATTGTCAGGGCTCGATGAGTCCGTATTTGACCGCCAGCAAGGTGATGTCCGCCGCACGGTGCAGGCCCAGTTGATCCTTGATCGACTGGCTGGTGGTGCTGATGGTCTTGGGCGAGAGACTCATGCGCTCAGCGATTTCCACATTGGTCAGCCCTTGCGCCATCAGCTTGAAGACCTCGACCTCGCGGGGTTGCAGGCGCGACAAGGGTGAACTCTCGCCACGCACGCTCAAGAGGGCCAGGCGCGCGGCGATGTCGGGCAGGAAAACGGTTTCGCCAGCGTGGATCTTGGCGATGGCACCGGCCAGTTCGGCTGGGTCGGTGCTCTTGGTCACGAAGGCCTTGGCACCGCGCTTGTAAGCCTCGCGCACCACCGTGTCCTGATCGAACTGGGTATAGATCACCACCTTGGCATCCGGAAATCTGGCCAGCAAGTCCTTGAGCACATCCAGCCCACCGATGCCGCCTTCACCAAATCGCAGGTCGAGCACCAGGACATCGGGCTGCAGCGCGGCGAAGGTGTCGATGACTGCCAGGGCCTCACTGGCCGACCCGATCACTTCCAGATCCTGGCGAGCCAGCACGCTGGTCAATCCTTCCACGATCAATGGATGGTCATCGGCAATCATCACTTTGATCAAGCTCATGGCCTTTTTCCTTGGGTGTTCTTGTTGCTATTTGCGCGTCATCAAATTGCACGCAGCTCCATCAGGCGTGATGGCGTCGGGCCGGGCTGCATTCTATCGGAGGCGCCCCTTGCCAGCCAGATTGGCTGTGTTTTAAGCAATCTCTCCGAAGAGGGTGATGCGCATAAGGCATTGACTTGCCAGTCAATTCCTGAATCTCTTCCACATGGTGGCAAATAAAAAGCGAAACAAGTGTAATCCTGACTGGAAAAGCACGTTTTTTGAGCGACACTGGCTGCATACAAGAAGGGGAGGCCACGAGGCCGATGCGATGCCCGTCAGAGGCTGCGTCGTGTCTCATGCTTTGGGCCATGAGGTCTGCGGCCAGGGGGGGTGGAAAAATGGTTTGTCACGGTCAAAGAACCTTGCTCAGGGAATTTTTATAAAAGCTGAAGAGATCGACACGACGTTGGGAGGCGTACGGTCGATCTCCGAAGTCAGGCAGTGCCATGAAAAAGCCCCTGGACCATCACGGTTCAGGGGCTTTTCTTTACGCGCAGCGAGTTCGTCGCGGCGCGCCCGCACGCATCAGTGTTTGACGGGCGCGGGGCTGATGCCTTTTTGAGCCTGCAACTCAGCCTTGAGTTCGGCCTTGCGTTCTGCCAACTGGGCGCCCAGGGCCACCAGGTTCAGCTTGGCGGTCTTGGCCTTGGGGAACATTTCGGTCTGTTCCTCCTTGACATGGTGCTTGATGTACTCGGACAGCACCTTGACCTTGGCGTCGTACATCTCGCCGTCAGGCTCAACGCCTTCGAGCTGGGCGATCAGGTCCTTGACGGTGGCGTGTTCAACGGTGGCCTCTGGCACCAGTTCCTTGTCCTTGAGCGCCTGCTTGAAAGCCGGGTAGAAGATTTCTTCTTCGATCTGGGCATGGACGGTCAGCTCCAGGCAGATGCTGGCCACGATCTGCTTCTTCCTGGCCACCGTGCGCGCTTTTTCGAACTGCGCGAACAGGTCGTTGACAAGCTTGTGATCGGCGCGCAGCAGCGCCGTGGCTTCTTGCGCTTTGGGGGTGGCGCGTGCCTTGGTGGCTGACTTGGTGTGTGAAACGCCGCGTGTGGAGGATGCGATGGTCATGATGAATCTCCTTGGATGGACATCAGGCAGTGACGAGGGAGGGTAGATCGGCTCGCAATCAATGCGTGAACAAGGCGATCAGGATGATGAATGGGATGGGCACGCCCAGAAAAAACAGCAGCAATGAACGCATGGAAGTCTCCTGAAATGATGGGATGAAAAGGGTGGATCAGGCGTCGCGCAAGCGGCCGCCGAAGGTGGCTGACAGGCTGGCCACGAAGGCGCCGATCAACAGCGAGATGAAAAGCCACAGGGCTGCGTAAGCCGACGCCTTGCGGGCCTTGTCGGCGGCTTCCTTGGCAGCGGTTTCAGCCTCGCGCAGCTTGGTCTGGGCACGGGTGAAGGTGTCGTTCACGCGCTTTTCTGCATCCACCTGAGACAGGCCAGTGCGTTGGGCCACCAGCTGGCCGACGTAGCGTGCATCGTCCTGCGGCAGTGCCCCCGTTTGCAAGGCATTGACGAAGATGCGGGTGGCTTCGGCGGCGGATGCATTGGGCAGCGGCTCGCCAGTGCTCACTGCGGCAGCGCCACTGGTCGTGGTCACCGCGGTGTCCTTGCGAAACAGCACATCGACGAAATAGCCCGTCGGATCGCCAATAGCGCCGCCGACTTGTCGATCATTGCCAGCCGCTACCGCACCAGCCGTTGTGGCGGCCTGGGCGACACTGCCAGCGACCGTGGCACCCGCCTGCACGCCATTGCCCACGATGTTGCCGATGACCGAACCAAGCAGTGCGGCCGTGGCCAGCGACGCGATGGCCCAGGCCAGGAAGCCGTGTGCCGTGTCACGGAAGTACACCTCATCGCGTTGGGTCTGAACCCAGCGGTTGCGCAGGCGGCCTGCCAGGTAACCACCCATGCCCGAGGCGAGCAGTTGGGTCACCGTGAGCCACACGATCGTGGACACGCCCAGGGTTGTGGCGCTGACACCGGCGCCGCTCCAGGGAGAGACGGAGGACAGGCCCAGGCCGGTGCCCAGGATCAGCATGATCAGCGACAAAGCCGCCGCTGCAGCGGCGCCTGCGAGGATGGCTCCCCATGACACGGCGCTGGCATGACCGCTGACGGCCAGAGGCACCGCGCTGGTCGATGACTTGCCGCGTGTCAGCTCGTCAGTGCTGGGCAGAGATGAAATGGCCATGATGGTTTCCTTATCGTTGTGGTATGAAATGATTGTGTCAATTCAAAGGCGACCTCGCAGTGGGACAGTTGGCTGATCGCATGTAGGTGTGCGCCTTCACCTGGCGCTTGTGCGCGCCTCAGGCAGGTTCGGTCTGGGTAAGCGCGTAGCGCCGGCAGTGATCGAGGTAAGCTGCTTCATGGCTGGCCACGAGATCCACGATGCTGCTCCACAGCCATGAAGGCGCATCCAGCGTCTTGCTTCGGTTCTTGCGCAACTCAGCCATCCAGCGCTTGGCGGTCTGCACATCCATCTGTCTGGCGTGGGCCTTGCCGACGACGCCCGCCAGATAGCCCGCCACCTCGGTGGCCTCCATGGCCGTCAGTTGCGCGATCTCCAGCTTGAGGTCTTGCGGCATGAGTTCGCGCAGGAACACGGGCTGGCCCAGCAACTCGGTGGCCAGCATGCGTTCGCCCAGGTAGGGCGAGAGGTGCCGCGCGCCCTCGACCACGCGTCGCGCATGGTTGGGCGGCATGTGGCTGTCGGGATACTGGGGCGCGGCGGCTGGCACAGCCTCCTTGATGTCAACCAGGCCGTATTGAAAATCAGGGCTGTCCCGATGGCCGATGCCCAGGATCACGGCATAACGCAATCGCCCCAGCGAGCTGCAGCCTTTGACCCAATAAGCCGCATCGACGACCTCCACGGGCACATCATCCGCACGTGAGCTCAGCATCGTGGCCAGGCGTGAAACCGAGCCCTTTTCAAAGAGCTGCGCGATCTCGTGCTTTTCTTCTTTGTTGAGCTTCCAGAAGCGCTTGCCCAGAGGCAGCTTGGGCAATTTGTCTGGCCGGTCGTTGAGCCGCTCTTTGGCGAGCTCCTTCCAGGTGCGGCCCGTGGCGGCTTCCATCACGAGGTGGACAGAAGGCGGCAGGCTTTTGGGCGTTGCAATTTCTATTTCCCTGGGCGATGTTTCTGCCTCGATGGCCGATGTATAGCCCTCCACCAATTGCTCCATCATGAGGGCAGTGGTCACGCCAGGCAGGTCTGAGCCGCGCGCGGCCATGGCCAGGGACAAGCCCAGCCGGATGAGGTCGTGTGCGGGGTTGCCGACCACGGTCTGGTCGACATCGCGGATCTGGATTTGCACATCGCCGTTGATGTTGGCCACCGGCCCCAGGTTGCCCAGGTGGCAATCGCCGCAGATCCACACGGCGGGTCCTTCAGGCAAGGCATGCGGCTGGCGCGTGGCCAGCCATTCGTAGAAGCGCTTGGTATTGCCGCGCACATAGCTGTGGGCCGAGCGTGCCATCTTGAGGTTGCGCAAGGCCGTCAGCACATTGCTGCGTTCCAGGTCGGTGTTGGGGGAGATCCTGGCGCTCATGGTGTGGGGGCTGAGGTGATTAGCGGAAGAACACTTCGTAGGGGCGCAACACGCGTTCCATCGGGCTTTCGGCATGGTTGATGTTCTCGCCGGGCTCAGGCGAACTTTCGCGTGCATGTCTCAGCTTGGTCAGGCTGGAGGCTGCCTGACGTTTGCGCTGTTCAAGGGCTGCAGGCAAGGGCAGGCGGCAGGCGCGCGGCCAGGGCATGCGGGGATCGCCGGGTTCTGCCCAATGCCAGCTCCAGATGGGCATCTCGACCAAGCGGGCGCCCACATTGAGCGCACAGGCGGCACAGGCCCGGCCCGTGGCTTCATGGTCAGGGTGGCCATCGAAGCGCCAGGTGGTCAACACCACATCGTTGGCCCGCAGTTGCCGACACAGGGCTTCGATCAGCTTGATGGCGTTGACGCTCACCGAACCCTCGGTCAGGCCGATCCGGGTGGTGGGCACCTGATCCAGCCCCAATGCTGACATGGCGCCCTGAGCGCTTGCCAGGGCCCTGGATGAAGAAGCCAGCGAGCCTGCTGTGCTGGCAAGGCGCGATGCACGAGCAGAAGAGGGGCCATCGGTGACCTTTACCACAAGCATCTTGCGGCCGACTTGCTGCAGTTGACTCATCAACCCGCCCGCGCCCAAGATCTCGGTGTCCGGGTGGGGCGAGACGATGACGGCGCGCGTGCCTTCAGGCACGAGGTCGTGTGCGGCCACTTCAGGCAGCGCATTCAGCCCGGGCCACGCCTGCCAAGCGGCTTCGGGCGTACCGCGGCCATGGATGTGGCGGGCGGCGATGTTCATGGGTGACATGGCGCAGACTGAACGTTGATCTGGCCCTGTTGGCAGCACAGGGCAAAGACCGGGTGATGGGGCATGGACATCCTTGGGATCGTGGTGCTGGCCTAGCTGGCAAACAGCGTGCCTGGGCCTGCCGTGTCGATCATTTGTAATTGCCCTTGGGTTCGGGGTTGCCGGACGGGAAATCGCGCACTTCATCCGGCGCACTCCGGGGGCGGTCGTCGGGCGAGGCCTTGGGCAAGGTGGCATTGCTGCCCGGGCTGGCCGGATGAGTGGGCGCTTTGGCGCCGTGCTGGCGCTGGCTGGGTGAGCGGGATGTGGGCATGTCTGCACTCCTTGGGTCTGGATGGCGGGCACTAAGTCAATGACGAGGCCGAATCAAAGTGAGCGATGAGGTTGGCGGGCTGACGGGCCACCATGCCCAACGCCGCCAGGCGAGCCCTGACGCTGGCCAATGCGCCCATCGAGGCAGTCTCAGGCAAGGTGCTGCGGTAGACCTTCTGCAGTTGCGCCGTCACGCGCTCCCAAGTGAACAGCGAATGCACGCGGCGCACGCCCGCCAGGCCCATGGACCGAGCCAAGTCGGGCTTGGCTTGGAGTTGGCTCAAGGCGCGCGCCAGGGCGATGGGGTCCTTCGGGGGCACGAGCAATCCAGTGACACCGTCTAGCACGCTGTAAGAGATGCCGCCTACCTTCGCGCCGATCACCGGAATCGCGCAGGCCATGGCTTCCAGTGGCGTGATGCCGAAGGCCTCATGCCAGGGCGTACTCACCAGCACATTGGCCGCGCTGTAGCAGGCGCGCAATTCGCTGCGTTGCCGATACCCAGTGAACACGACCTTGTCGGCCACACCCAGGCTCTGGGACAGGGTCAGCAGGCGGGCGATTTCCGAGGGCTCGTAGGAGTCGACGTGCTCACTGTCATCGCCCACCACCAGCAGTTGCACCTTGAGCTTGGCCGGCAGATGGGCCAGGGCGCGGATGAGGTTGTCCGTGCCTTTGTCGGGGGTCAGGCGGCCCACTTGGAGGATGATGAAATCATCCTGGCTCAAGCCGAGTTCCGCGCGGGCCTTGTTGCGCGGCATGGGGTGAATTTCTTGAGGATCGATGCCGCAAGGGACCATGGCCAAGCGGGCTGGATCGGCCTCATACAAGGTGGCCAGATCTTGTTGGTCTTGCGGGCATTCCGCGATGATGGCGTCGGCCTGGCGAACCAGCAGGCGCTCGATGTCGATGCGCTCGCAAGGGAAGGCATTGAAGGGCGCATCGTGTTGACGCACCAGCCCCATCGCGTGGAAGGTCATCACCAGCGGGATGTCCAGCGCGCGCTTGAGTTTGAGGCCCGTCAATCCAGCCAGGAAGAAGTTGGCGTGAATCACGTCATAGCGTTGCGAGCCCATGGCCTCATGCACGCCGGCGGCGAAGTCGTCCACATGCGGCAGCAGTTTCTCGGCCGGGATGAAGGTGGCGGGTCCGGCCTCGATGTGCCTGACTTTCACGTGGGGCGCGAGCTCCACGGTGCGCGGCAAGTTGGCATCGTCCAGGCGAGTGAAGATGTCCACATGGTGGCCGAGCTTGCCCAGGCAGCGGGCCACGTTGCCGATGTAGAGGTGTTGGCCGGAGGGCTTGGCCTGCCCCCATGATGACGCCAGTGGCGAAGCGTGTTCGCTCAGGAGCGCGATGCGCATGCCGCCGTGGCCGGGTCGTTCACCGAGTAGTCCCATGATCGTCTCGATTGGCTGATCTGAGCTTCACATTGCAAGCAGCGTGCCGTTCAGGCATCCAGGCCAATGGACGTGAAAAGACCCGCTGGTGCGGGTCTTGAAAGGGATTTTTTGCCGCTGAAGGCTTGCCCTTGCGGGCATTTTTTCAAAGCACTCAAACGGCTTCGAAGGCGGCTGGCGCGCCAACTGGCGTCAAGGCTGTGACCTGGCCGACGGCCTGCTGCCACAGGGCTTGCACATGCTCGGGAATCACCCGGCGGTTGCGCAAGGCCCAGGGCAGGCCATCAAGGGTCTCTTGCAGGCAGGCGTTCATCACGCCGTCACCTGAGGCAGTGCGCAGCGTGCGCATGGTCTCTTCCATGGCATGCGCCATGGGCAGGCGCAACCACGCGATCCAGAGCCGGTTGCGCGCAGTCATGAGCTGCATGGTGCGTGACTCGCGTGAGGTCGACGCTGGGTGGTGGTGGGCCACCACATCCGGCGAATAGATGATCTGCCAGCCTCGCGTGGCCAAGTCCAGTCCCATCAAGGCGGCTTCGGCCCCCAGGAAGAGGCGCGGCTCGTAGCCGCCAACATCGCGGAAAGCCTGGGTGCGCATCACCACAGCGCCGGCCATGAACGAGAGTTGTCGCGAGCCGGGCAGGCCGTCGGGCTCGATGGCGCTGGCGGCCATGTGGGCGCAGTGCTCGTCAAGCCGGTCTTGCGGGCCGACCAGCACGCGTGCGGCCACCGCGCCCAGGCGGGGGTGGGTGTCGAGCAGGTGAGCGGCGCGGCTCAAGGCCTCGGGCGCCCACCAGCTGTCGTCGTCGCAGAAGGCCACGTAGGGCGTGCGCACGCGCCGTACGCCAGCGTTGCGGCCGGCTGCGCCTTGGTTGGTGGCACAGCAAACCACCTCGATGTCCGGGAAATGGCGCTTGACGTGGGCCGCACTGCCATCGCCTGAGTTGTTGTCGACCACGATGATGGTGTGTTGGTCCGGCAGGCTGGTGAGTTGACGCAAGGTGCGGTCCAGCGAGGGGAGCCGGTTGTGGGTCAGCACCACGATGCTGAGGCGGGCGTCTTGCTCATTGGCCATGAAAAAACTCCCCGATGGGTGGGTCGGTCAAAAGCGCCAGCGATGCTTGCAAATTTTTCAAAGCCGAAACGGTTTGAAACGAATCGGTTTGAGGCATCGTGGGCACCATGGCAGTCCAGGTGTGAAGGGCCGGCAAATGGCGTGCCTGCCATGGGCTTGTCATCTCCGGGGAAATCCGGATCCCATGTTGTTGGGAATCAAGCCGGCGGCCTGGCGCAGTGGTAGCCGTTGCGGCCAGCCGCTTTGGCGCGGTAGAGCGCCATGTCGGCGCGCTTGACGAGGGCCGTGGCGTCCTCGCCGGGTTGTTCCACATAAGCCACCCCGACGCTGGTCGTCACGCGCATCACCTGGCTGGCGTGCACGAATTCTTCGGTCATGGCGCCAACCACTTTGGCCGCGATCATCTCGGCCTGGTCCGGGTGGTGCAGGTTTTCCAGGATGATGGTGAATTCGTCACCGCCCAGGCGTGCCACGGTGTCGGTGTCGCGAACTGTGTCCACCAGGCGACGCGCGAACTCCTCCAGCACGGCATCGCCCGCATCGTGGCCCAGTCCGTCATTGATGGCCTTGAAGTGGTCGATGTCCAGCAGCATCAGGGCCATGCGCGTGCCGTTGCGGCGCACCCGGTTCAGCGAGCTTTGCAGGCGGTCGTTGAACAGCGCGCGGTTGGGCAGGTTGGTCAGAGGATCGATCTCGGCCTGGTGCTGCAACTGCGCCTCCAGGTTTTTTTGCTCCGAGATGTCGGCGTTGGTACCGGACAAGCGCAGCGCCCGGCCTGCGTCATCGCGCTCGACCACGCGGCCGCGGCTGAGGATCCAAAGCCATCCGCCACTGTTCGTGCGCACGCGGTGCTCGACGTTGTAGAACAGGGTGGTGCCTTTGAGCACCGCCGAGATCTTGGCCTGCACGCCGGCCTGGTCATCGGGGTGCACGAGCGCGCTCAAAGCGGGCAGCGACAAGGTGGTCTCGACCGACGGCCCGCCCAGCATGCTGGACCAATGTGCGCTGAGGTAGACCTGGTTGGTCTGCAGATTCCAGTCGAACAGGGCCAGGTGCGAGCCTTCCATGGACAGGCTCAGCCGCTCTTGGCTGGTGGCCAGTTGGCGTTCGGCTTGCTTGAGTTGGGTGATGTCGTTGACCAGCACGTACAGGCCGACCACCTCGCCCTCGCTGTTGCGGTGCGGGGTCATGGTGACGCTGGCATGTCGCGGTCCGTCCAAACTGTCGAGCTCGCGCTCATAACATTCGATCGTGCCGGTCAGGGCCTGGTTCAAGTGGGGTAGGATGAGCTGATACGCTTCATCGCCATAGACATCGCGCAGGCTGCGATCGACCAGGCTGGCGGGCGCCCAACCCAGCCAGGTCTGGTAGGCCAGGTTGGCGAAACGGAAGCAATGGTCTCGGTCGATGTAGGAGATCAGGGCCGGCATGTTGTCCGTGACGGCTTTGAGGCGGTCCTCGCTTTGCGCCAGGGCTTGTTCCATCTGCTTGCGCGTGGTGATGTCGTGGGCCAGCACGCACACGTGCGTGGTGTTGCCACGATCGTCGTACTGAGGGAAATAATTGCTCAGGATGTGATGCGCGCCGTCGGAGCGCATCAACTGACGTTCGTACACCGCCGGATAGCCGTCGGCCACGGTGTCCAGGTGCGGCTTCATGTGGGCATAGCTGGCCTCGCCCACGACCTCTCGCACGGTCTTGCCGATGATCTCGCTGGCCGGTCTTTCGTAGAGCTCGGCACCGCTTTGGTTGATGAACAGGTAGCGCTCATCCAGGTCCAGGTAGGCGATGAGCGCGGGCACGCTGTCGGTGACCATGCGCAGGCGCTCTTCGCTGTCCTGAAGCGCTTGCTCATCGTGCTTTTGGGCCGACACGTCGCGCGAGGTGATGGCGATGCTGTCCGTGCCCAGTCTGACGACCTGGTGGCTGATCCAGGTGGCCACCACCCCCGGCTGTTGGATGGCGAATTCTTCCGCCAGCGGGATGCCGGTTTCGACCACCCGCTTGAACTTGTCGAAGAAGCCGGCGCTGCGGTTGATGGGCAGCAGTTCGCACAGCAACTGACCTTCAACCTGGGCTGGTGTGAGCGAGACCAAGGCCGCGCCACGCGCCGTGACGTAAGTGAAGCGGAAATCGAAGATCTCGCCCTGGGCATGGCGTTCGGCCTGAAGGATGTAGAAGGCATCCAGGCTGCTTTCCATGGCCGCCGCGAAGCGGGCTTCGTTGCTGCGGGCGGTCTGGCGGGTCAGCAGCAGTTCCTGCACCAAGGGTTGGAGTTGCAGGCGCAAGGCCCACAGGCCGGCCAGCACGATCAGCACCATCAAAGGCATGGCCACCAGGAACTGGCGGCGGGCCGGGTCATAGAGCTCGTCCGTGTCCACCTTGAAGACCATGCCCAGGCCGGTGGACTGGATGGGGGTGTAGGCAGCCACCACCTTGTGCTGACGGAAATCGAGCCTCGTGGTGACGCCGGTCTGCCCGCCAAGGGCCAGCACCATGGGCAACGGCTGGCCCTTCATGAGGTTGGGTGCCTTGAACCAGCGGTGACTCAGGCGCTGCGGGAAGCAGACGATGTGGTCGCCACCAGAGGTGCACAAGGCCATGTCGTAGGACTGGCCCCAACCGTTGACCTCGGCGGCCAGCAGGGCCATGACCTTGAGCGGTTGTTCGGTGACAAGCTGACCCACGTTGCCGTGTGTGTTTTTGATGGCTTGGCGATGACGCACGACGTATCCATTCCGCCAGGCAAGGCTGGTGTGCAGCTTCTGCCCGGGCTTGTCGTGCAAGGGCACCTCCAGATCGGGCGCCCCCATCGGTGTTCCGACCGAGGCCAGGACCCCGGTCTCATCCTCGAAACCCACGTAAGAAAAGCCGTGCTGGAGCCAGCCTTCGGTCAGGTAAGCCAATCCTTTGGGCGACGCTTCGGAGGCCATCCCCGTGGCCAGGGTCGACAGCCGTGCGGTCAAGGCCGGATCGCTGCCCAGCAATTCGGCCTTCTGAGTGGCGCTGGCCAGGGCCTCTTCCAGGACCAGTCGTCGGTCGCTCAACGTCCTGGACAAGTGCTCCTGGGCCTTCTCGGTGACGCTGCTCAGTTGCAGGGCAAAACCGGCGGTGCCCGTGATCAGGGCCACCACGCTCAAGGAGATGGCAGCCGCTTTGAAGATGCTCTGGCCTTGGGCGTTGGCACGGCTTGTATCACTGGCCGGGTCGGGCCGTCCCTGCCAGCGCATTGCAAATCCCAAGCCGAGGACGAGGACGCCGATGCCGGTGTACGGCGACATGCGCACGATGTTGTTGTACCAACCGAACAACAAGTCGGGGCGCACGAAATGGGCCAGCAGCCCGGTCAGACCCAACAGGGCGGTGCCCAGGGCCAACACGTACTGAAGGCGTGGTCGCCAGGTGCGCGCGCCATGCCACGCCTCCAGGCACAAGGCCAGGCCGATCAGCAGGAAACTCAGGGCAGTGTTGGGCGCCATTCGCCCAGGGTTTGGGTTGCCATCCTGCAACCAGGCATGAAAAGAGGGCCAATCGATGCCCAGGGGCAAGCCCAGCAGGACTTCAGCCAGCATCGCCAGTGGCAGGGTGATCAGCACCGTGCCGATCGCCACCAAGAGCAGGCGATTGCGGTGGCTCGTCAGCAAGGCCAGGCCGCTCAGTGCCAGGCACAGGCCAGAGCCAGCCACGGTGGCTGCGGCATCGCTGTCCATGCGCAAGAGGACGGTGGTGTGTGTCAGCCATCCCACCATGACCAAAATGCCCGCGACCAGTACCGCGGCACCGCAGGCCAGGGGCAGCACGGAACGGCTGCGTCGCATCAGCATGGTCGAAATCCCATGGCCGACTCTACTCAATCGCTGGTGTTTTGAGTCATGAAACAACACTGGTTTCACAGCCAGACCTTGTCAATCGCGTAAAGAATTTCAGCCCTGCTGGCAATGTGCCAGAAACAATCTGGCAAGGTATGCCACTGTTAATGCGATGGTGATCCCCGCGCCGACTGTCAGGGGACTTGAACTAACAATGACTGCATTTCACCGATGAACAAGAACGTTGAGCCCGCGACCGGGCAGGCATCACGCACCTCACCCCCCCGCTGGGGCCGCCGCATCCTGATTTTGCTCGTGATCCTCGGGGTGGGCGGCACGGTCTGGCACTTCACCCACCGGGCAAGCGCTTCGGCCGGCGGGCCAAGTGGGGCCTCAGGGCCCGAGGGGGGCAAGAGAAAAGGCGGTGGCCAAGGCGGGGCTGCCGGCGGTGGGCGCGGTGCGCCGGTCTCCGTCGGTGTGGCGACGGCCCGACAGGGCACCATCCCGGTCTACCTCGAAGCCCTGGGCACGGTCACCTCCAGCGCCACCGTGGTGGTCAAGGCCCAGGTGCCCGGCCTGCTCAAGCAGGTGCTCTACCAGGAGGGGCAACTGGTCAAGGCTGGCCAGCCGCTGGCCCTGATCGATCCGCGGCCCTTCGAGATGGCCTTGATGCAATCGAGCGGTCAGCGCCTGCGTGACGAGGCTCAGTTGGATCTCGCGCGCCTGACGCTTCAGCGCAATCAGAACCTGCTCAAGCAGGATGCGATCTCCCAGCAGGAGGTGCAAACCCAGGCGGCTCTGGTCAAACAGCTGGAAGGCACGGTGATGGCGGACAAGGCCTCTGAAGGCACGGCGCGGCTGAACCTGGGTTACACCCGGGTGGTGGCGCCGGTCAGCGGCCGGGTTGGCCTGCGACCGGTGGATGCGGGCAATGTGGTGTCCACTTCGGACACCAATGGCGTGGCCGTGATCACCCAGACCTCGCCCATCGACGTGCAGTTCTCCCTGCCGCAGGACCAGATCCGCGAGGTGCAGACCCGCCTGATGCAAGGCAGCAAGGTGCCGGCCACCGCGCTGGACCGTACCCGCGTGGATGTGCTGGACGAAGGCAGCTTCGTGACCATCGACAACCTGGTCGATGCCCAGACCGGCACGGTCAAGGGCAAGGCGCGCTTTCCCAATGAACAGGGCAAGCTCTTCCCCAACCAGTTCGTCAATGTGCGGGTGTTGCTCCAGCAGGCGCAGGATTTGATCACCGTGCCCGTGACGGCAGTGCGTACCGGCCCCGATGGCGACTATGTGTTCGTGCTGCGCGAGGACCGCACCGTGAGCTTGCGCAAAGTCACGCGTGGCCCGGCCGATGTGAACAAGGTGGCGATCACGACGGGCCTCAAGCTGGGCGAGAAAGTGGTCACCGAGGGCGCCGACCGGCTGCGTGATGGTGGCAAGGTGAACCTGGCGGGCGACCGCCCAGGCCGAGGTGCCTCGGGTGCCCGTGCCGCCTCGGGCGCTTCTGGCGCTTCTGGCGCGGCCAGCGGACCAGGCCGGGGTGCCTCCGGCCCCTGGCCGCATCACCGGAGGGCCAGCGACGCCGCGTCAGGTCAGGAGCAGTCGTGAGCAGCAGCCCGTCCACGCCGTTCATCCGGCGGCCGGTGGCCACTTCGCTCTTCATGCTGGCCATCGTGTTGGCCGGCCTGGTGGGCTTGAAGCTCTTGCCGCTGGCCGCTTTGCCGCAGGTTGATTTCCCGACCATCCAGGTTCAGACACTGTTTCCCGGGGCCAGCCCCGATGTGATGAGCCAGACGGTGACGGCGCCCATGGAGCGCCAGTTTGGCCAGATGGCCGGCTTGCAGCGCATGAGCTCGACCAGCGCCTCTGGTGTGTCCATCGTGACCTTGCAATTTGGCCTGGGCATGGCCCTGGACGTGGCCGAGCAGGAAGTGCAGGCGGCGATCAACGCGGGCGCCACCCTGTTGCCCGCCGACCTGCCTGCGCCACCCGTCTACGCCAAGGTCAACCCGGCCGATGCGCCCATCCTGACCATTGCCATCACCTCTGACACGGTGCCCCTGACCGAGGTGCAGAACCTGGTCAACACCCGCCTGACACAAAAGATCAGCCAGGTCAGCGGCGTGGGCCTGGTCACCTTGAGTGGCGGCCAGCGGCCCGCTGTGCGCATTCAAGCAGACACGCAGGCGCTGGCGTCCTTCGGTCTGGGCCTGGACACGCTGCGCACCGCCATCAGTGCGGCCAATGCCAATGGCGCCAAGGGTAGCTTCGATGGCCCGACACGCACCTATTCCATCAACGCCAACGACCAGTTGCTCACGGCCGATGACTACAAGAAGCTGGTCGTGTCCTATCGCAATGACACGCCCATCCGCCTGAGCGATGTCGCCCAGGTGATCCAGAGCGCCGAGAACGTGCGCCTGGGTGCCTGGTCCGGCCTCAAGCCGGCCATCATCCTCAATGTGCAGCGCCAGCCTGGCGCCAACGTGATCGCCACGGTGGACGGCATCATGGCGCGCCTGCCCGCCTTGCAGGCCGAGTTGCCCGAGGGCTTGCAATTGACGGTGCTCAGCGACCGCACTCACGGCATCCGCGCCTCGGTCGAGCACGTGGCCATTGAGCTGGTGCTGGCCGTGGTGATGGTGGTGCTGGTGATCTTTGCCTTCCTGCACAGCCTGCGCGCCACCGTGATCGCCAGCCTGTCGGTGCCCATCTCCCTGATCGGCACCTGCGGTGTGATGTACCTGCTGGGCTACAGCCTCAACAACCTCAGCCTGATGGCCTTGACCATTGCCACGGGCTTCGTGGTCGACGATGCCATCGTGATGATCGAGAACATCTCGCGCCACATCGAGGACGGCATGAAGCCCTTCCAGGCCGCGCTCAAGGGCGCCTCGGAGATCGGTTTCACCATCATCTCGCTGACCGTGTCCCTGATCGCCGTGCTGATCCCGTTGCTGTTCATGGGCGATGTGGTGGGGCGCCTGTTCCGCGAATTCGCGGTCACGCTGTCGATTACCATTTTGATCTCGGCGGTGGTCTCGCTCACGTTGGTGCCCATGATGTCGGCGCGCTGGCTGGAGGCCGTGCACCAGCCCAGCGCCGTGGGCGATTGGGTCCAGCGTGTGTTCGACCGCCTGATCGCGCGCTATGACAGCGCCTTGAAGTGGGTGCTGCTGCGCCAGGGCCTGACCTTGCTCGTGGCCTTGGCCACTCTCCTGTTGACCGTCGCACTGTATTTGGCCATTCCCAAAGGCTTGTTCCCGACGCAGGCCACCGGGCAGTTGCAAGGGCGCATCCAGGCCTCGGCTGATGTGTCCTATGTGCGCATGGCCAAGCTGCAGCAGGCTGCGGTGGCCGAGTTGCTCAAGGACCCGGATGTCGAGTCCATCGCCTCTTTTGTGGGCGTGGACGGCGCCAACAACACCATGCTGCAAACCGGCCGCCTGCTGATCAACCTCAAGAAGGTGGACAGCGGCGCGCAGCCTGCCACCATGCAGCGCCTGCAGGACCGTGCCAGCCAGGTCGCGGGCGTGACCCTCTTCCTGCAACCCACGCAAGACCTGACCATCGATGCCGAAAGCGGCCCCACGCAGTATCGCGTCTCGGTCGATGGCTCGGACGACAAGCTGGTCCGCGACTGGGCCACCAAGCTGAGCGAGGCGATGTCGCGTCGTGCCGAGTTGCGGCACGTGGTCTCCGATGCAGCTGCCTATGGCGATGCCGTGCAGGTTGACCTGGACCGCGACAGCGCCGCGCGTCTGGGCATCACCGCAGCCACGCTGGACGATGCGCTCTACAGCGCCTTCGGTCAGCGCATCGTCTCGACCATCTTTGCCGACACCAACCAGTACCGCGTGATCCTGGTGGGCCGCCCTGACTTGCTGACCACGCCTGAATCGCTGGGCTTGCTGCATCTGAAGAC